>DXXK01000090.1 GCA_019416425.1 Bacteroidales bacterium | reverse complement strand
GGCGACTCTGGAGCCAATATTAATAAATCTTACCATAATAATTAGTTTAAACGACTTCAATATTAGATGTGACATTAACCTTGAAAATGACTGAATACAACAATACAACTGTTACAAATAAATTCAAATACGGCATCACAGGTCTTACGGTGCTGATTGCAGCCTTATATAGCATGTCCGGTCTCCCGGCGAGGGCGGCTACGGATACGCCGGAATACAATTTTATGCATTATACCTCCGACAAGGGGCTGCCGTCCAACTGCGTGCGTGACATAGCGCAGGATTCAAAGGGACTGATATGGTTTGCCACGGATGGTGGCGTATGCTCGTTCGACGGAGTGCGTTTCCACACATACCTACCCGGGGATTCGGAGGGTAAAGAGCCAACCGATAGCTACGCCCTGAGCCTTTGCATGTACGGCAACGAGCTGCTGGTCAGCGCCTCTCAGAACCTGTACCGTTACGACAGAATCAAGGATAAAATCGTTCCGCTGGACATCAAGTATCCCCAAGGTGTCAAAATGCTCAACGGTCTTGATGTACGCGACATGGAGAGTGATTCGTTCGGCAATATCTGGC
The DNA here is from genome assembly GCA_019416425.1 of Bacteroidales bacterium. Classification (GTDB taxonomy): domain Bacteria; phylum Bacteroidota; class Bacteroidia; order Bacteroidales; family Muribaculaceae; genus Lepagella. The sequence goes on along the minus strand of DXXK01000090.1, from coordinate 6,652 downwards.
TGGCAGTCGAAAATAATGGAATCTACTGCATGGATCACGACATGAAGGTCACTGCCCATTATGATTTCCCTGAACTTAACAACACCATATCCTCCATCTATGTGGACAGCAGCAACACCGTCTGGGGACTCAGTACCGTCGGCGAGGGTGGAGTCTACCGTTTCGACCGGAATTCCAAAAGATTCCGGAAATTAATATTTAAATTCCCTGATAAAACCAAGAACATACCGGCCCTGGCCATCCTGCAGGATACCAACGGTGAATACTGGCTTGGCTCGCGCAACGACGGGCTGATCAAGTTCAATCCCCAAAACGGGGATGTGCTCCGCAGCACTCAGCCCGACATACCAAACGGATTCTACCACATTCATTCACTGGCACAGTATTCACCCACCAAACTGCTGGTCGGCTCCGACCAGGGAATGGCCCTATACGATATCCCTACAGGGAAGTCGGTTCTGTATGCCAAAGACGAGCTGAACCGACACTCGTTAACGGACCAGTTCGTCTATCCTATCCGCCGCGACCGCGAAGGTGGATTCTGGATAGGCACTTTCTACGGAGGTGTCAACTATATGGCGCCCGACACAAAACACATATCCAGGTTCAGCCACTCCCGTTACCGCAACTCGGTGTCGGGCAACGTCATATCATGCATAAGCCAGGATTCGCGAGGCACTATATGGATCGGAAGCGATGACGGCGGTCTGTGCAGCTATAATCCTGTAAGCGGACAGTTTACAAAATATCCGCTTGACCGAAACCGCACATACGACAACGTCCATGCGGTGAATCCTACGGAGCAAGGAATCTGGGTGGGAACATTCTTGTCGGGAGCCGGACTGTTGAATCCCGCCACCGGGCAGTGGCGCCAGATTCCGCTGGAAGACTACGGAAACGCCTACAGCTGCTACGCGATACTCCAGGACCGGGAAGGAAACGTCTGGATGTCGGCTAACGACTGTCTGAACCGTTATGACCCGCAGAAAGGGATGTTCGTTAAATACCGCTATCTCGGTTCATGGGCCAAGTGCATAGTGGAGGATGGCAAACACAGAATCTGGATAGGCACGCAAGGCAACGGCATGTTCATGTTCAATCCCGGGCTTGACACATGGAGCAGTTTCCATTCCACACCGTCCGGGGGCAACCTGCCCAACAACCAGGTCTATCATATCTCGGTATCGGACCTAGACGAGATATATGCGGCCACAGGCAATGGAGTCGTCATATACGACCAGTCGAACAACAGGTTCCGGAAACTGGACATCCCCTTGCCCTCCCAATGGGCACACAGCGTGACTAAAGTTGGCAGCGACCTGTGGATCAGCACGGGCAAAGGACTGGTAAGATGGGGTAAAGACAGTAGCTTCGACCTGTTCACCACCAACGACGGACTGATCAGCAATGAGTTCAGTCCCGGCGTGTCGCTGCTGGCATCCGACGGACACATGTATCTCGGTACGGCCAACGGGTTATGCTCGCTCTATCCGACTGAGATGCATCCCAACAAGTATGTACCGCCAATCAGTTTCACCGGCCTTGAGGTGGTTAACCGCAAGGTCAACGTCGGAGACCCTCTGCTGCCGCAATCGCTGGATACAATCGACGAGCTTGTTTTAGGTCATGACGACCATACGTTCAGCATTTATTTCTCGGCTTTGAGCTTCGTCAATCCGGAAAACAACACCTACAGCTACAAACTCGAGGGTTTCGACAAAGACTGGATCATAGCCGGCAAGGAGAACCGCGCCACATATTCCAACCTTCCACCCGGCAAGTACACCCTGCATGTACGGGCATCCAACAACGACGGCACCTGGAACGAAGAGGGCGTACAGCTTAAGATTCGCGTCAAACCCGTATGGTATGCCTCATGGTGGATGAGGACCATCTGCATTCTGTTGATTCTCGCCCTGATTATACTATGGTACAGGCGTAACGTCAAACGCCGTGAGGAAACGCACCGCCAGGAGCTTGAACGCATCAGCAGCAACAAGGAGAAAGAGGTTTACCGTGCCAAACTCGGATTCTTCACCATCGTGGCGCACGAGATCCGCACTCCGGTATCGCTTATAATCGGACCGTTGGAGAAGATCATAGACAATGCGCGCAATCTACCAGCGTCCATGCGCAATGACCTGGACATGCTGAACAGCAACGCGAGGAGACTGTTGTCGCTGGTGAACCAGTTGCTCGACTTCAGGAAAGCCGAGGAAAACGAGATGCCGATGGATTTCCACCATGTCAAGGTGCGTCCGTTGATTGAATCTGTAGTGAAGCGGTTTATACCGGGTGTAGAACACAAGGGAGCCAGACTGACCGCTGAATATCCCGCTACCGACTTCGAGGCCGACCTGTGTCCCGAGGCGTTCACCAAACTCGTCAGCAATCTGCTGAACAACGCCAGGAAATTCACGACCGACAGCATAACGCTGCGGTGCCTATACACTCCAGACGACACGTTTCAAGTGATTGTCCAAGACAACGGCATCGGCATACCCAAGGAACAGCAGGGCAAGATCTTCACACCATTCTACCAGGTGATCGACAACATCAACGAGAGCCGTGGAGGCACCGGTCTGGGTCTGAGCATCGTCAAGAACGTTACGGAGAAGCATGGCGGCAGCATCAGTGTCGAAAGCGAGCCTGGCAAAGGTGCCAGGTTCATCGTGAGGTTGCCGGTACATCAGAAAATTGTCGTTCCGGATGAGCCGGAACCGTTGCCTGACGTGCCCGAAAACATAGATCCGGAACAGAAAGATGCCAAGGACGCGGTCGCCAAGCCGGCGATGCTGGTTGTGGATGACAATCCAGAGATGCTGGACTACATCAGCAAAATCATGGAGAGCAAATACATGGTCTACACCGCCGAGAACGGACAGGACGCGCTGGAGATATTGAAAGATAAGGAGATAAACATCATAATCTGCGACTGGATGATGCCCGTTATGGACGGCCTGACTCTGCTGCGCCGTATACGGGGCAATATCGCCACAAGCCATATCCCGTTCATCATGCTCACGGCCAAGACGGACACGGAATCCAAGGTGGAGAGCATGAAGGCCGGAGCTGACGCCTACGTGGAGAAGCCATTCTCCATGGCGTTCCTTGACGCCCGCGTCGATAATCTGGTAAACATGCGCCGGATGCTACGCGACAAATTCACCGGCAATGAGCTGGTACCTGTCACCGTGCTGGCGTCGCATCCCGAGGATGACGATTTCCTGCAGCGCATGAACGCCATAATCGAGGAACATATTGCCGACACCACGTTCAGCGTGGATGTCCTGGCCGAGAAGCTTGGTATAAGCCGCACCAACCTATATTCCAAGCTTAAATCCATGGCCGAGATGACACCTAACGAGGTAATTCAGCTGACACGCCTCAAGAAAGGAGCCGAGCTGCTGGCCGAGGGTAATCTTAAGGTGTCCGAGGTGAGTGACCGAGTCGGTTTCAACAGCCCCTCCTACTTCACCAAGTGCTTCCAGCGTCAGTTCGGAGTCAAACCCGGTTCCTATACAGCCAAGTAAGCAATCATAAGTAACGAAAATCCCGGTGCCTCACACAGACACCGGGATTCATTATGGATGCGCGTCAATCAATACGCGCTGTTGTTTCAGGATCACTTCTTCTCGGGCACACCGGTCATGACGAAGTCCAGACGGTTCTTATTGACGTCGAGCTGCTTCATGAAGGAGTTCAGACCCTCAAGAGTCAGGTTGTCCAGAGCCGCCTTGTGGTTGGTCAGGTTATCATAACCAAGCAGGTAATCCAGAATACCGTTGCTCCAGTAGGTGTTGGTGCGAACGTTGATCTCGTACTGCTTGATGGCGGCCTCGCGGACCTTGTTGAAGTGGTCGGCCTTCGCGCCGTTCTTCAGCAGGTTGTCCAGCTCCTTGGTGGCACGTGCCTGCAGCTTGGCCTGAACATCGGAATTGGTCTGGAACCAGTAGCCCAGGTTCCAGCGGTTGGTGAAGGGATTCATGTTGCCGAAAGCCGACGGGCTGTAGGTGCCGCCTTCCTCCTCGCGGAGAGTCTCGGTGTAGATGATGTCCAGGATATCGCCTACCAGCTCTACCTTGCAGGAATTCTCGATGCTGTAGGGGATGTTGTTATCGTTGCTGCTTACGAATACCTGAGTGGAGGGAGTAGCCATCGTAACGTCGAAATGATCGTCGACGTTGCCGGTGGGATAGGGACGCGGCGAGATCTCCTTCATGGCTACAGGCTTGCCCTTGGAGGGCAGCGAAGCCACGTACTGCTCCATCAGCGGTTTCAGAGTATTCACGTCAACGTTACCTACGAATACGAAGGTATAGTCGGCGGCGTTGGCCATGGCGGCCTTGGCAATCTTCAGCATCTCGTCGTAGTTGGCACTCTCCAGCATCTTGACGGAAGGAACACGGTTGTACAGGGCGTTGCCGCAGCTCTGGGCGGCAGCTAGACGCTGCTGGAAGATGAAGGAAGGATTGCTCTCCTGGCTCTTCAGGATGCTCAGGTTCTGCTCGATATCAGACTTGAATGTCTCGGGATCCGGCTGCAGGTCGGTCATGGTCTCGTACAGTACCTCCATCAGGTAGGGCAAATCCTTGACAGTAGTCTGGCCCTCCAGACTGGTGGTGGTGTTGTTGATCTGGAACTGGAGCGATACTTTCTTGCCGGCCAGATACTTCTCGACGGTCGAGGACTTGATGTCACCGAACTTGGAGTCGTTGACTGCAGCGTCAACCAGATTGACGCTGGTGGCCTGTGCCTGTGAATATACATCCTTACCACCCTTGCGGAAGGCATTCAGCAGAATCTCGTCGGCCTTGAAGTCAGTGGGCTTTACAACGACCTTGACACCGTTGCTAAGCATGAACTCGGTCGTGCCGAACGCACCGGCCTTCTCGGACTTGATCTTACCGGCCTTGGGCATATTGGCAACCAGCGACTTGGGCAGTTCCTCGTCGACATATGCCTCGTACTCGGCATTGATGATACGGCTCAGGTCGGCAGTCATTACTGAACCCTCGACCATCTCCATGCCCTCCTTCTCGGGCTGTGAAACCACGATAACCTGGTTCTCGGGAGTCAGGAGCATACCCCCCAGCATATTGATCTGCGCAACGGGAATCATGGGCAGCAGCTGCTTCATGATCTCGTAGTTCTTCTCTGCGCCGGCGTTAGGCACGTTATCGATGAACGTACGGATCAGGTCGCGTGCCAACGCGTCGTTCTTGGTGGACTTACGCTCGTTGTAGGCCTTCTCATAGTTGGCAAGCAACTCATCACGGGCACGTACCAGCTCGGACTCCATGAAACCGGTCTTGCATGCGCGGGCCACGATGGACATGGCGTCGTCGAATGCATCCTTTACCTTATCCTTAGCCAGGATGGTGATGTCGAATGTTGCCTTGGTCTTCGATACATAGAAGTCGCCGAAGGATACGCCTGCATAGGAATACTGGCACTTCGGATCCTTCTGATACTCGGACAGACGGTTGTTGATCATCTTCTCGATCAGAGGGCAGATTACGCTTTCCTGCATGAAGGCCTCGACGGTGTTGCGCATCTCGGTAGGAATCTGGTCGCTCTTGAAGGATACCATGATCATTGTGTAGGGCATCTCCTTGTCGGCGAACTTCACGAAGACAGGCTCCTTGTTGTCGCTGATGGCGGGATACTCGCGCTTGGCGGCATTCTCGGGCATCGGAATCTTGGAGAAGAGATCCTTGACCTTGGCCTCCATTGCATCAACGTCGAAGTCACCGACAATCACGATACCCTGCTGGTCCGGACGGTACCATTTGTGATAGTAGTCGCGGATGGCCTGGGGCGGGAAGTTGCGGACAACCTCCATCTTGCCGATAGGCATCTGCTGATACTGATACTCCTTGTAGATCTGGGGCAGTATGGCGGTGAACATACGCGTCTGCGCGTTGTCGCGGCTGCGCCATTCCTCCTCGATCACACCGCGCTCCGCGTTGATCTCGTCCTCCTCGAGCAGGATGCTGCCGCTCCAGTCGCTCAGGACCAGAAGTACGGAGTCCATCAGGGCCTTGTCGGTACTGGGGACATTGTTGATGTTGTAGACGGTCTCGTCGAAACTGGTGTAGGCGTTGATGTCGGCACCGAAACGGATACCCTTGGACTGCAGATAGTTCAGCATGTTCTTGCCGGGGTAGTTCTTGGTGCCGTTGAACGCCATGTGCTCCAGGAAGTGGGCCAGACCCAGCTGCTCCTGTGTCTCGAGTGTAGATCCTACCTTCTGAGCGATGTAGAAATTGACGCGCTCCTTCGGCTCCTCATTATGGAGCAGGTAGTAGTTCAGTCCGTTCTCCAGCTGACCGTGGCGAACCTCCGGGTTCAGAGGCATCGGCGTCTGGGCCATTGTGGTGAACGCTACCGTAGCCATCATGGCCATTGATAACAGTTTTTTAATCATACTTATCGTTATTGTTGATAATATTCCGACTGACGTCCTGCAGGCCGAATGGACCTGTCAAGCATACTGCATGTACAAGTTTAAGTCAAGCCTTACATGTGTATTAGTACGTTAGTACACTGCAAAGGTACACTTTTTTATTATAACCGCAAAATAAAAAATGATATTTAATGACATAAATTTACAGTTGTAAAGATATATCATTAAATATCAATATATTAT
>DXXK01000009.1 GCA_019416425.1 Bacteroidales bacterium | reverse complement strand
TACGGGGATGAGTCCGTCACCCGGTCATTCAGTCATTCAGTCACTCAATCATTCAGTCATCTGAGTGATTGGTCACACGGTAATCCAATCATCCGTTATTCTAATGGTTTGACAATTCGGCCAACCGGCCTTTCAGCCGCCGGAAGGACTGACGCTACAGTGTCTGCGTCAGTCACCGGTCTGACTTTGGGAATATTCAGCCGTTCCCATGACAATGCACTCAACACGGCTTTCATCTGAAGTGTCGTGCAGTCGTCGGGCCGTTCAGTCATATAGTCTTTAAGTATTGCATTGTTTCCGCTGAACGGCGGGAGGATTGTCGCGTCACTCGTCTGAATTATTCATGATGTGAGCGGTATGTCATACAGCCGGGGAACTGGCCGGATACGCAATCATAACGTCAGCAATTCAAGAATAGTTTTCGTAACATATTGACTTTCCGAAGATTGCTGATGTTTTGCCGAAGATTGCCGACTCTGAAAACCTTAAAGCCTTTCCCGTTGTTAGGCTCATACACGCAATCATCAGCCGAAACGCGGCAGGATACAGTTTCGCAGCCGTTGGCAAACGTCTTTTTGCGGATGCCTTAATGCGAAAACGCCGCCATGCGACAGGTCAAGGCCTATGTTTTTTTGCCGTGACGGGAGGTTCTCCCGCTTTGTTCTCACAGGATAGCCCGACCTCTTTTTTATTCCCGTTTTTCAGTCATTTCCCTATGCTCACATGAGCATTGCAAGGTATGTTGACAGGCACTGGAAACCAAGTGAGTGCCTCTCAACCCTTGCCGGTTCCACCGGGGGGAGGGTTTACTCCGAAGTCGTAAACCCCGTAGCCGTTTTTACTGCGGTCCGCAGTTTGTGACACGCTTAATCTACCGATTATGGCGCAGAATTTCAACCGTGGCGGGAGACCGCCAAAAATCAATCCTGCCGTTTTCCGCTACGTCGTGCGTCTCGACGCACGGGAGAACGAGGTCTTTCTCTCGATGTTCGACAAGGCGGGAGCCTTGAACAAGGCCGCGTTCATAAAGGGAATACTTTTCAATAAGCCTTTCAAGGTGTTCTACGTTGACGAGGGGACCCGCGAGTTCATAGACCTTTTATCATCCTTCAACGCCCGATACCGTACCGTCGGTGTGGAATACGCGCTCCTCGTGAAGACGCTCCGCGAGAATTTCACCGAGAAGAAGGCGATGAAGCTGCTGTCCGCTCTGGAGCGGAGGACTGTTGAGCTGGTGAGGATAAGCGGCGATATTGTCGCCCTTGCACGAAAATTTGACGAGGCATGGTTGCAAAAATCTCGTTAGGCGACTCCCTCTATGGCGCGATCCGTTACAACGGGGAGAAGCTCAACAAGGAGAAAGGCAGGATGCTTGACACCAACAAAATCTACAACGACGGTTCGGGCGCGGTGGACATACGCCGTGTCTATGAGGATTTCATGCGCTGGATGCCGGCCAATACCAAGACGATGAAACCGATGATGCACATATCGCTCAACCCGCATCCCGACGACCGCCTGAGCGATACCGACTACACATCGCTGGCTCACGAGTATATGCGGCGCATGGGGTTCGGCGATATGCCGTACATAGTGGTGAAGCATACGGACATCGACCGCCACCATATCCACATTGTAGCCCTGCGCGTCGGTACCGACGGCAAGGCGGTCTCCGACAGGAACAATTTCTACCGCAGCAAGGAGATTTGCCGGGAGCTGGAGAGGGAGTTCGGTCTGCGGCCGGCGGAGCGTCAGAAGGTGTCGCCCGACACTCCCATTGAGAAAATCAATCCGGAAGGTGACCTGAAACGTCAGGTTGCCGCCGTGGTGAAACTCGTCGGCATGAGATACCGGTTCCAGAGCATCGGCGAGATGAACGCGGTGCTGTCGCTGTTCAACGTCAGGGCGGAAATGACCGACGGCAGGGTGAACGGCCGCGAGTATCACGGTCTGGTGTATTTCGCGACCGACGACTCCGGCACTCCTCTTGCCTCGCCCTTCAAGGCATCCCGTCTCGGTAAGTTCGCGAGCCGCGCAGCTGTTGACGGCAGGTTCGAGAGGTCAAGGGGCGATATTGCCGACCGCCACCTCACCGATATTGTCAGACGAAGGGTTGACGACGCTCTCTTGCAGTGTTCCGACAGGGACAGCTTTATCGCCCGGCTCAAAGCCGTCGGGATTGATGTCGTGTTCAGGCATACGGAAACGGGGCGTATATACGGTGTCACTTTCATTGACCATAGCACTATGTGCGTCCTCAACGGTTCGCGTCTCGGCAAGGAGTATTCGGCAAATGCCTTCGAGCGCGGGTTCAACGGCAGTGCGGAGGCCGTAGTGGACACTCCCGTTCCCGTGCCTGAAACGGAGACGCACGACCGCTCTCCGCAAACCGAAGAGCCGACCCCGCAGCATACCGTTGACCCGGAGAGTGACAGGAATACCGCAGGCCCGCGGCAGCATACAGCCCACGCCTATACAGGCAGGGGCGCGGAGCGGGACACCACGGATGATATGCCGTCTATCCCCGGTCTCGACCTGTTCCATGTCGGACCCGGTTTCGATGCGGAGGAGGAGGCGTTCTACCGCGCCATGAGGCGAAGGAGACGCAGGGGCAGAAAGCCCGGAAATTAATTACATTCAAAAAATATTTATTTTATGAGTCAGCAGGAAGACGACCTACGGGCACTTGCCAAGATAATGGATTTCGTCAGGGGCATAAGCATCGCCATTGTCGCTGCAAATATCCTGTGGTTCACAGGCATTGCCGTGGTACGCAGCAACTGGTTCGTCATCACGGTTTACCGGATATTGAACAATCTCAATACGGAGTGTGGAATTTTCCAGAATCCGAACAACGCGAAATGGTTCGCGCTCCTTCTTCTCGCCATATCCTGTTTCGGCACCAGGGGTGTCAAGAGCGAGAGTATAAAATGGAGACACGTCGCGGCAGCCCTCGCTTTGGGCCTCGCGCTTTTCATCGGCTGCTGGTGGATGCCCGGCAAGGGATGGACTGTATTGTATATCGCATCGACCGCCCTCGGTTATGTGGCGTTGCTTTTCGGCGGCGTGTGGGCGGGGCGCATACTGCGTGGCAACTTAATGGATGACCGTTTCAACAATGAAAACGAGTCGTTCATGCAGGAGACGCGGTTGTTGAAAAACGAATATTCAATCAACCTCCCGACACGGTTCTACTACAAGCGCAAGTGGCACAGGGGATGGATAAACGTCGTAAACCCGTTTCGCGCGACAATTGTCCTCGGCACTCCCGGTTCGGGCAAGTCATATGCCGTTGTCAACAATTACATAAAACAGTGTATTGAAAACGGTTACAGTGCCTACCTGTACGACTTCAAGTATCCCGACTTGTCCGTCATCGCAATGAATCATCTGCTCACCCACAAGGAGGGGTACAAGGGGAGAGTCCCGGAGTTCAGGGTCATCAACTTTGACGACCCGATGCGGTCTCACCGCTGCAATCCTATCGCTCCGGAGTTTATGACGGACATTTCCGATGCCTACGAGTCGGCCTACACTATAATGCTCAACCTCAACAAAACGTGGGTGAGCAAGCAAGGTGACTTCTTTGTGGAGTCGCCGATTATCCTTTTGGCAGCGATAATCTGGTTCTTACGTATCTACCGTAACGGAAAATACTGTACCTTTCCCCATGCGATTGAGTTTTTGTGTCGCCCGTATAAGGATATTTTTCCGATTCTTACCTCTTATCCGGCTCTTGAAAACTACCTTTCGCCATTTATGGATGCCTGGCTCGGAGGGGCGGCCGACCAGCTTCAGGGCCAGATCGCGTCGGCGAAAATCCCGCTTACACGAATGATTTCCCCGCAGCTCTACTGGGTAATGTCCGAGAGCGAGTTCTCTCTCGACATCAACAATCCCGAAAACCCTAAAATCCTGTGTGTCGGAAACAACCCCGACCGTCAGAATATATACGGGGCCGCCCTCGGCCTTTACAATTCGCGCATCGTAAAGCTGATCAACAAGAAAAACAGGCTGAAGTCGGCGGTGATAATCGACGAGCTGCCAACGATATATTTCAAGGGTCTCGACAATCTTATCGCCACCGCGAGAAGCAACAAGGTGGCGGTGTGTCTCGGTTTTCAGGATTTCTCCCAGCTCAAGCGCGACTATGGCGACAAGGAGGCGGCCGTGGTGATGAACACCGTCGGCAACATCTTCTCGGGACAGGTCGTGGGTGAGACTGCAAAGACGCTTTCCGAGCGTTTCGGAAAAGTGTTGCAGAGGCGGCAGTCTATGTCGGTGAGCCGTCAGGACGTCAGCCACTCATTCAACACCCAGATGGACTCCCTCATCCCTCCGAGCAAAATCTCGACTCTTACGCAGGGTATGTTTGTCGGGGCTGTCTCCGATAACTTCGACGAGCGCATCGACCAGAAAATTTTTCATGCCGAGATTGTCATTGACAACGACAGGGTAAGGAGGGAGACGGAGGCATACGAGGAAATCCCGGTTATTAACGGCTTTGTCAACAAGGTGACGGGTGAGTGCGAAATGGAACGTGTGATACAGGACAACTACGACCGTATAAAGGCGGAGGTCAGGCAGATTGTCGATGATGAGAAAATCCGTATTGCCAAAGATCCGAAATTCAGCAATTTATTCCAGCAAGGTTAAATATAAAAGGCGCATGGGAGACGGGGCGTTCTTTCAAAAAAATTCCACTTTTGTACACGCTCCACCCTCATGCGCCTGTTTTGCGTGTTATCCGTAATTTACCACAAAGTTAGTAAATTATTTGATGCTGTCGGCCTCTTTTATTAACTTTGTTGCTGAAAGCAAACTTAAAACGACTGACAACCATATGCACGCCGACAACAGGAGAGAACAGCTTTACCGGGCAGCGTTCAAACTCTTTCTAACGAGAAATTACGAGTCCGTCACCCTTACCGATATAGAGCGGGAATCGGGGATGACGCGCGGTGCGGTATCTTATTATTCCAAGACGAAATTCGGTCTGTTCAAGCAGGTCGTCAAATATTATATCATTGACAAGCAGGATGTCAGAAACAAGTATGACCATAATCAGCCTACGTTCTTTGATTTCATAAGCGCGGCGGTGGATGGCGTCAGGGACACAATGGCGAGTATGCAGAAACTTATTGACGAGATTATGCCTCAGAACGCGAGTCGCTCGTATCTGTTCCTCCTGTTGCAGTTAAGGGCTTATTTCCCCGAACTGCACGACGAGTATCTGATAAACCGCAACAATGAGCTGAGTATGTGGAACGCGAAAATCATAGATGCGATTGCCCGCGGCGAATTACGTTCCGACTTGGATGTAATGACGAGCGCGGAGCAATATGTCTATCTGTATTATGGCGAGTCTTTCTATGAGTCGATGTTGGGCGGATTGGATGTAGAGCATCTGCGCAGGGTGCTATTTGCCTTATACCGTTTGATGAAGGCTCCGGATTGGGCCGTATGATTATTTTTGGCGGTATAATTTTTTTGTAAAGGATTTTTTGAGTAAGTTTGCATTACATTCACCTTGTAATGTAAACTTTTTTATGCACCAGAAAGTATTTATAACCCGGACATCCTCCTTCTTTCCAAACGAGGTCGTGGAAAACGACCGCATGGAGGACTTCCTCGGACGCATCGGAGGACGCCCGTCGAGAGTAAAAAACATCATCCTCCGTCAGAACGGCATAACGGGGCGTTACTATGCCCTTGACCGCGACCAGCGCATAACGCATACCAACGCTCAAATGGCGGCGTTGGCTATCGGCCGCCTTTTCAAATCCCCGAAGGAAAAGGAGGGCGTTCAGCTTATTGCCTGCGGCACATCGAGTCCCGACCAGAATCTGCCGTCGCAGGCCTCTATGGTACACGGCGAGACGTTTTCACACCCTTTGGAAATCTACTCCCTCGCCGGAGTATGCCTGACCGGGCTTGCCGCCTTGAAGACTGCCTATATGTCGGTCTGCATGGGCAACTCCGACAACGCGGTGGTGAGTATGTCCGAACTGGTGTCACCGTCGCTGCTGTCCAAGTTCTTCGAGGAGGAATTCCGCCGCGAGCAGGAGGTGTCGGACCATCCGGCGATTGCCTTTGAGAAGGATTTCCTGCGCTATATGCTCTCCGACGGGGCGGCGGCTCTCTATCTCTCAAATGCGCCAGAGAAGGGGAAATTGAATCTTGAGATCGAGTTCATCCATATGAAGTCGTTTGCCAACCGACAGCCGGCCTGTATGTATATGTGGGCTGAGGCGATGCCTGACGGCTCCCTGAAAAGCTGGAAGGAGTTCGAGAGCCGGGATGTGGCCGAAAAGTCGGTTTGGTGCATCAAGCAGAATGTAAAACTTCTCAACGAGTATATCACGCGCTATTTCGTGGACGTGATAGAGGAGGCCCTCAATTTGTTCGGGGTGGATACCGACGAGGTTACATACGTCATACCGCATATCTCCTCTATGTATTTCTACAACAAGCTGGATGAAGAGTTCCGCAGCCGCGGAATCGACCTCCCCACATCCAAGTGGTTCACAAACCTGACGTGGGTGGGCAACGTCGGGTCGGTGGCCCCGTTCTCCGCCCTTGACGAGCTGCTGCGCACAAAGCCGCTCGAATCGGGGGACGGGATACTCGTAGTCGTGCCTGAAAGCGGCCGATTTTCATTCGGCGTGACATTATTGCGGGTCATTTGATTGCCTATGTCAGATTTTTAGACTAACTTTGTAGTCTCAATACGAGATAACTACTTTTCATATTTGTCTTTCTGTACAAAAATGTGGAAAATTTTAGAAAGAAGACGGATAGATATGAAATGCGAGTCCATACACCATACGGGTATGGGGTTGTTTTTATATCCGTCTTTCACCGTTCCACATAGGTTGTACCGGATGCAAAAACACTCCATACCCTTTTTGCGTAATGTCGAAACATCGGGAACAGTCATTGAGAAACAGGCAGGATATACTGAGAAAGTGCTATCCGCTGGTTGCTACCGGCAGTTGGGACGCTATCTCGATTTCCGACATCGAAAAGGTAATCAGGCAGACAAGGGGGGCTATCGCATACTATTTCAAAAACAAAAAGACTCTTTTCGCCAACATCTTTGATGAGCTGTTCTTCCCGGTGTTCGCGCTCTCGGCTGACGAGAGGGAGACCCTTGCAAAATCTACCGTCTCCGATTTTTATAACAAATACAAGACCCCGTTTGAACGAGTCCGCGATGATTTGAAGGACAACTATGGTGTGGAAAATCCGTCACAGGCAATCTTTAATCTTTTCATCCAAGGCTCCAAACACTATGACCAGTTCACATCAAACATCCGCGAGCTGATGCAATTGGAACATGACTTCATGAGCCGCATTGTCGGAGGCAGAGTAAACAACATTCTCGACCTAAACCGCGTCTATGTCGAGAATATCGGAAATATCTTTATCGAGTCAATGAATTTTGATTCTAATTAATAATATATCATTCATTTCAGTAAATTTGATATGCTATTATTTTTACGCTGATTGAGAGTGTCCGGGATGATTTAAGGGACAATTACGGTATAATAAATGCGGCACAAGCTATTTTCAATCTTTTCATACAAGGCTCTCGGCATTATAAGAATTTCACCAAGAGCATCAACGACCTGATGATTGAGGAGGTTGACTTTATGAGCAAAATAATCGGTGGACACGCCAGCCAACCGATAGACCTTAATCAAATCTATATTGAAAACATCGGAAATATCTTTGTGGAATCAATATCACAAAAGTTTATTTAATGCAGTATAAATA
>DXXK01000089.1 GCA_019416425.1 Bacteroidales bacterium | reverse complement strand
GATAAATACACCCAAAAGATTAATAAAGATTGGCTCCATGGTCGCCGAGCTAAAGGTTGCCATAAAGTTTACACATCTTCAGATTCTTTATTAAACGTAAATTAGTTTAGACAACTTCAAAGAGTGCCCAGTACCTTGGATAGGTAGACCTCGCAGAGACGGATGCCGATCATGGCGTCGATGTTCTCGGAATTGGCCTGCAGCCAGCCTGTCTGCGCCAGAATCACGTCGTTGGTGGTCATGACGCCCTCCTTGAAGGCCGTGCGGGCGTTGTCCAGGTTAAGCTCCGCACTGCGCATATTGGCCTTGGTCATATCGTAGGTCTTGAACGCCTCCTGGAACTTGAACTTGGCCTGCGACACCTGCAGCTCCACCTTCTGCTCCATATCCTCCAGCATCAGCTTCTGCGCGCGCGTGGCGCTCTGGGCCGCCTTGTAATGGTTGTAGTTGCCTCCCCAGTGCCAGATGGGTATCGTCAGGGCCGCGCCGACAGTGAATCCGCCGCCAACCTTTTTGCTGAACCCGTTGTTCAGGTTCGGCGTGGAGAAGTTATACGCTCCGAACACTCCGATCTTGGGGAGCATCGAGCCCATAACCAGACGCTCGCGGCCCTTAAGCACGTTGACGCCCTGGCGCAGGGCCTCCAGGTCCTGACGGTGCGCGAAGACATCGGCCATCTCGTACGTATAGGCCGGAGCCTTGGTGCCTCCGATGTCCTTCATGTCCTCGTCCTCAAGCGTCATCTGCGTGTCGGCCGGCAGACCGCATACCTGCGCCAGGTTCATGCGTGCCAGCGTCAGGCCGTTCTCCACCTTGGTCAGCATGATCCGCGCCTCGTTCAGCTTCACGTCAACCGTCAGCACGTCGCTGCGCGTGGCCATACCCTCGGCGTACAGGGCGTCGACATTGCTCTTCAGTGTGTCGACCAGCTCCACGAAACTCTCGGCCAGACGCTTCTTGGCCTTGAGCGATACCACCAGCCAGTAGGACTCGTCGGTCTGGTAAGTGATCTGCTGCACCAATGCGTTGCGGCCGGCAACGGCGGCCGACTCGGCATATTTAGCAATGTCGTTCAGAGCCTTGATAGTACCGCCCATGAACACGGGCTGTGTCAGCGTCACCGCTCCTGCGAATACATTGTGCGTGTCGAAGCTCAGCGCATCCTTGGGTATCACGGCGACCTCGGTGGGTATGTAACCTCCTCCGTCCGGATTCAGGATGGGGTTACCCTGGGGATCCGTCAGGATGTTCCAGTCGAACTTGCCCGTGCCGGGGTTGAACGACATTGTCGGAAGCTTGGCGTCCTCGCCCAGCAGGTTGATCTTGCGCTGGTTGTACAGGTATGTGGCGCTGAAATCAATACCGGGCAGATAGGCCGCCTGGGCCGCCTTGCGGTCCAGCTTGGTGCCGGTGACGGTCTCCTCGGCTATTGCAATCGTCTTGTTGTTGCGTAACGCCAGACTCCGGCAGGAATCCAGCGACACGACATCGGCGCCGGCGACTCCTACGGTCGTCAGCACTAAACTTATTGTCGCTATCGTGGTGCGGATGATATGGGTCATATACGTTCAGTCTTTGATACAGTCTTTCGAAGATGCCATTCGATTCGTAATGGTCATCTTAATAATGCTAACAAAAATTCCGCATTATCGGTATTACTATTAACGCAAAAATATTTCCATACTGACGGCTCGCGTCTGCAAATATCCCATTTTGACCAACAATTGTCCCAATTGACGCATTGATCACATATCCCAATATTATTATCCATACGCCGTTACTAAGTAAGTTACGATAAAGACATGAAGGGACTGTGGAACAAATACCGCGACGAGTACCGCAAACTGCTGCAGTTGGGTGGCCCCATAATGGTGACCCAGCTCAGCGTGATACTGCTGGCGTTCAGCGATACGATAATGGTAGGACATTACAGTGTGAACGCGCTGGCCGCGGCCGCGTTCGTCAACAGTCTGTTCCTGGTGCCGAACGTCATGCTGATGGGGCTGTCGGGCGGCGTCACGCCGCTGGTCGGAGCGTTGTACGCGCAGGGCAACCGGCTGGAAGCCGGACGCATAACACGCAGCGCCATGCAGGTAAACCTGCTTGTGGCCACGGTCTTCACCGCCATCGAGGGAGCAGTCTATTTCCTGCTCGGTTATTTCGGGCAGCCTGAGGAACTGTTGCCTGAGATCCGCTCATACTACCTGGTGCTTCTGATGGTTCCGCTCTCCATGACTGTCTATAACGTCATCATGCAGATGTGCAACGGCATCGAGAATCCATCGCTCCCCATGTGGGTCACGGTGTTCTGCATCCTGTTCAACATCCTGGGCAACTGGCTTCTGATCTACGGCGTCTGGATATTCCCGGAATTGGGACTGTTAGGCGCCGGCATATCAACGGTGGCAGCGCGTATCCTGAGCGCCGTGACCATTCTGGTCTGCTTCTGGACTCGGAAACGCTACCATGACTACCGCGAGGGCTTCCGTAAGGCCGTGATGATGTCGCGCGAGCGTCTGGACGTGTGGCGCACCTCCTGGCCGCTGATGCTGCAGAGTGGATTTGAGTGCGGGCTCTGGGCAGTGAGCGGTGTGGTGATCGGATGGTACGGAGCCGTACAGTTAGCGGCCTACCAGGTGGTCAACACCATCGGGCAGCTGGGATTCATGGTCTATATGAGCTTCACGACTGCCGTGGCCATCCGCGTGGCGTTCTATGCAGGACAGCGCAATGAGGCCGGCGCAGGAGCCGTGGCGCGTGCCGGTATGCATATCAATCTGATTCTGGCAACGGTGGCTTCCGTGGTGTTCCTGACATTCGGGCCGCAGTTGGTCAACCTCTTCATCAACACTGGCGAGGAAGCCGCCAAGGGACCCGCTGTGGTGGCAAGTGCCCTGACCTTGATTATCCCGTTGATGGTTTACCAGTACTTCGATGCCTTGCAGATGACATTCTGCAACGCAATCCGAGGTACCGGACAGGTCAAGCCCCTGTTCTGGATCTCGCTGGTCAGCTACATCCTTGTAGGCATACCGTTCCTGTTCCTCTTCGCTGTGGGATTCGACGGCGGCAACATCGGCGCCTACTGGAGCTTCAACATCGCCTTACTGACGGCTTGCGTCATGTCTATTGTCATTTTCCGACGCATCAGGTTCAATTAGACTTGGAGCCGGTCGATGAGTTGGCCTTCGATGTCGGCTCCAGGTCCGGCGCCAGCCTATAGGTAAACCAGGAGAACAACAGGATTCCGACCAACAGACAAAGGAAGACTATGGCCGTACTGTGCAGTACATTGCCGATACCGGCCAACGGTGCCACCACCGCTCCGACCACATATCCGGCTACGCCTAACAGCGCCGAGGCCTCCCCGGCCTGCTTGCGGCCCTCGTTCATGGCCAGCGTATTGGATACGCTGAATATCATGCCCTGAGCGAAGAGCATCACCACCGCGCAGATCTCAAAAATGACGAAACTATGTATACGCCACAGGGCATACGCTCCGAAACCAACCGCCGGCAGCAGTATCAGCGCTGCAACCGGTACCGCTTTCTTGAAGGGATGGAATTTCAACGCCAGCATCGATCCCGACGCCACGGCTATGGCGTTCAATCCTATGATAATCCCGTACCTGGTTTGGGAGAATCCATATTGCTCTTCCAGAATAAACGGAGCGGAGGAAATATATGCGAACAGCAATCCGAGTGCGAATGCCTTCAGGCTGACATGAATCATGAATGGCTTGTTCCTCATCAATGTGATGTACCCTGGGAGAGTCTTGTACCATGGTGCCTTGGTTCGGTCCTGGGGATAGAGTGATTCCTTGAGCTTCGGAGCGATGGCCAGCACGATGGCGGCGAATATCGCAAGCACCACGAACACTCCCTTCCAGCTGAAGGCATCGGCTACGATACCGCCCAGCACAGGCGCCGAGGCCGGCGCCAAACCGTTGACCGCGCCAACCAACGCCATGAACTGCGCTAACTGACGACCCTGGTATATGTCGGCCGGTATGGTGCGTGCCAGAAAGTAACCGCCCGAGGCTCCTAAGCCCTGCACGAAACGGCAGCACAGGAAGAATGTCATGCTCGGCGAGAACACCGACACCACTGCTCCGACGATGAATACCGCCAGCGAGGCTATCAGCACAGGCTTTCGGCCGTAATGGTCGGATATGGGACCTAACAGCAACTGACCCAGTCCCAGGCCAATCATACCCATGGTCAGGCCCAATTGCGAGGTCGATGCCGAGACATGGAAGAACCTGGCCATGGCCGGAAGCGAGGGCGAGTACATATCGTTGACGAACGATCCCAATGCGCTGAGCAGCACCAAATATACCACTAAGAACCAATAGTAATGCTTATCGGTGGCGGCCGGTCTCAGATCCGGTTGCGCATTCTGTGTATTTCCTGCCGTGGCGCTTGAGGTCGGCTTCGTGGACTTATTATCCTGGCTTGTGTCAGACATAGTAACGGATTTTAAAATAAGTAGACAACATGGCTGTCAGCAGCCATGTTGTCTACTTATTAAAACCCGTCAGTTGGCGGTTGGTTCAAATCGGGATTTACTTGGCGGCGATAACCTCGATCTCCACCAATGCTTGTTTGGGAAGTTCCTTCACAGCGTATGCCGAGCGGGCCGGGTAGGGAGCCTTGAACGTCTCGCCGTAGACCTCGTTCATCGGGCCGAACAGCGACATGTCGGCCAGATAGACCGTGGTCTTGACCACGTTGTCCAGGGTCAGGCCAGCGGCCTCCAGAACGGCCTTGACGTTCTCCAGCGACACGCGTGTCTGCTCCTTGATGCCTTCAGGCATGGTTCCAGTTGCCACGTCGATGGGCAGCTGGCCCGAACAATATACGAATCCGTTGGCCTCGATGCCCTGGCTGTAGGGACCGATGGCGGCCGGTGCTTTCTCGCTTGCGATCTGTTTCTTCATGTTCCTATTGATTTAATGGTTTATATTGGTTTTCCGGTATATGGTTATTCATTGTAAGCCATTGCGTAGCTTTCATTGCGCATTGAATTACGCATTGCGCTTCGCGCATCAACTGCAAAGTTATTGAATTTATTTGAAAAAAGCTATAATTTCGCCTCAACCTTTTTGCAATCCGCCCATAAATGATTAACTTTGCAGTCTGAAAGGTATGTATTGACACGACCGCGTGTTTCGCGTCTTCCATACCATACGGGGTCCGGTAGCTCAGCTGGATAGAGCATCTGCCTTCTAAGCAGACGGTCCTGCGTTCGAGTCGCAGCCGGATCACCCGGACCGCCACAGCGGTCCATCAAAACACCCCGGGTCAGCATCCTCGGCTCCGCCGAATCGCTGACCCGGGGTCATTTATACTCACTAACACCCCTTATACCGACCTCCTTTACCCTACATGGTTGGTCCTGCGTAGGGCCTTCAGGTCCGCCGAAGCCGACAGATTCGGCCCGAGTAGCTCGTCACTCCGTGCCGAGCATCAACCCCGGACCAAAGTCCTCATGAATCTCACCCGCGTAGCTCATTATGCATTTGCATTCTACATTACTACTTAAGTCCATACTGCACATATTCTGAAAAATGAGCCTTAGCTTGGGATTATAGGGAATAATGTTTATCTTTGCAATTGTTTCCAAATAATCAAATCCTTATGAAGACCATCAAGATATTCGTGGCCTCGTCGGATGAGCTGGCCAAGGAACGGCGGGCGCTTGCCGATATGGTGGGGCATCTGAATTTCAGCCTGAACAAAGTCGGAATGAACATATTGCTCGTCAAGTGGGAGTATCTTGATGCTTCGATGGGGCCGCTCCATAAGCAGGAGGAATATAACCAGGAGCTCAGGGACTGTGAGATCTGCATGGTGCTGTATTGGACGAAATTCGGTATGTACACCAAGGCCGAACTCGACACTGCCTATACCGAACTTAAGGCCGGTCACAACCCTCGCAAGCTTTACGTCTATTTCAAGGATGGCGAACGGCCTCTTTCTCCCGAACTTAAGGAATTCAAAGACTGTTTTCCTAACCTATATGGACATTTCTATTGTGTTTTCAGCAACGAGGACGCTCTCAAGTCCCATTTCATGCTCCAGCTCATCGACTATCAGAATTCCCTGCAGAAGGATGCTATGTCGGGAATTGTTGAAGTCAAGAATTCCAAGGTCCTGGTTGCCGGAAGCGAGTTCGTTGACTTGAACAACGTGGATTTTGTAGGCAACAACGACGAATACCGACAATTGCTCCAGCTGATCAGGAAGACGAAGCAACTCCTTGCTGTTACCGAAGCTACGGATTCGGATTACTCCAAATATACCCTGGAGTTACTGAATCTGACGGAGAAACTTCAGAAAATGGAGGAAAACCTATGGCAGACCGCGTTGACAATTACACGCCTCAGCAACGAGGCAAGCTCAGAAAGATTGCAGCTTGCCATTGAGCTGTTCAACAAGGGTGACAACCGCGGAGCAAACGCCATCCTTGACGAAGTTGCGATCTACCGTGACATTGACCGCAATCTCAGGAACATAGAACTTGGCAAAGTTGGTCTGAAGAATAACATCGCCGAGCTAAGACTCAAGTTAGACGTATTGAGAAACCAACTCTCGGAAGGATGGCGGGAACAAAGCGTGGATATTCACAAAAAGATAATCACCCTGACGGAGCAGGTCTACGGTGTATACTCCCAGGAATACCCGCTTGCCCTGTCAAATGCTGCATTCCTTTATGCCGAATTGGGTAGATACGAAGAAGCCCTGCAATATTATGAGAAATCCGCAGCAATACAATCTGACATATTAGGGGAGGAGCATCTTGCCACGGCTACAAGTTACAATAATATCGGAAGCTTATATGACAATCTTGGAGATTATTCCAAAGCTCTGGAGTATTCCGAAAAGGCTCTGAAAATCCAGATTAAGAAATTGGGCGAGGTGCATCCCGATATAGCCATAAGCTACAATAACATCGGACTACTTTATTGCAAGCTTGGGGAATATGCCAATGGACTGGAATACTGCGGCAAATCCTTGAAGATGCAACTGAAAATATATGGAGATGAGCATCCGGACGTGGCAACAAGCTATAACAGCATAGGGTTTATATATGGCACAATAGGCGATTACTCCCAGGCATTGAAACACTACCGCAAGGCACTGGAGATTAGACTCAGAATATTCGGAGAGTCACATCCCGATATTGCTACGAGTTACAACAACATAGGGTTTGTATATGACGCCACCGGCGATTACTCCCAGGCCTTGAGGCATTACCGCAAGGCACTGGATATTAGACTCAGAATGTTCGGAGAGGCACATCCTGACGTGGCTACGGGCTACAACAACATGGGGCTTGTTTATGACCATTTAGGAGATAATGCAACGGCATTAGGGTATTACGGAAAAGCCCTTGGGATTAGACTCAAAATATTCGGGGCCGTACATCCTGACGTGGCTACGAGCTATAACAACATCGGGTCTATATATGACAATATGGCCGAGTATTCCAAAGCCATGGAATATTATAGCCTGGCTTTGAAAATTCGGATAAAGATTCTGGGCCCTGAACATCCTGATGTGGCAAGGATCTACAACAACATCGGATATTCTTACAAGAATCTTGGTGTTTATTCCAAAGCATTAGAGCATTTCGAGGAAGCTCTGAAAATCCAACTTCAGGCATTCGGAGAGGCACATCCGGACGTTGCCATTAATTATGGCAATATCGGAGAGGTTTATAATGCTATGGGTGATTATGCAGCTGCAGTGACCTACTATTCCAAGTCCTTACAGATACGCACGGATATTTCCGACAAGTCGACTATAGGACAATCCTAATGGCAGCTCGTCACTCCGTGCCGCGCATCAACCCGGACCAAAGTCCTTATACCATTCCTCCCGATCTTTCTAAGTAAAAGATCAACTCAATCTTATTTGTTTCCTTTGGCTCGATTATGGGTTATGCACAACATCTGACAGTTTTCAATTGTTGTGGCGCCCCCGCGGCTCCAAGCGGTCACATGATCGGCATCCATCTCCTTCAGCTTGTATATACGGGTATGATTGCTGCCGGAGCCAAGGGCGCACAACGGACAGTTTGAAACACCGTTGGCATGAGCCTCCTCCGTCTGGCGGTTGTATACGATTTTCTTAGTAGACTCCTCGAATAAGCGTATCTCAAGAAGTTCTGGATGTTCCTCACCACCTAACACAAATTCATAGATGCTAGCGCGCTTTCCTAGGGATTCATCTTGCAACAACTCGTTGACACGGTTATTAAGAGCCGTCCTGTCATATGCCCGCGTATGGTAGCACTCATAAAGCCTTCCCCATTCCAAGCCGGCCATACACTCCGTGGTATTGAAAAGGCCCGATACCCAATCTATCACAGAGTTGAAATAGTTCTCCAGTTCACTTATCGATGTGTCGAACCGATGTTGGCTCATGTATGCGTCGATTGTCATACCCTTCGCGCTGCTTACCCAATCCAAGGCACGCTCAAGATACTTTTGCCGCTTGACATCACCCTTGACATAGTGACTCCATTTCTGCACAGAAGCATTCTGCGAATTACTGAACACCTTTTTCGCCGCAGTCACAAACGGACCGCTATGCACGGCGTTTCGACGTTCCTGCTCATTGAGTGACACACCTACGATATTGATGGTCTCAAACCATTCCTTAATTTCTGTCTCCGTGCCTTCACAGATAAAGACAACGAGTTGTGAATTCAAAATCTTTTCCTTAAGATTCTCATCAAGTCCAGAAAAGTAGGTCTCGCGCCAATTGAGCATTATAGCGAATTTATCCGTAACGAAACGCCCGAAAGAAGTAATACGCTGCTGGCCATCCAATACTTCAAGTTGACCAGATGGTGTTTTATTAAAATAAATGAGACCAAGTGGATAACCTTTAAGAAGAGAATCTATTACAGCAACGTCTTTTTTGCCGTCATTGTAAATGTAATTACGTTGATATTCAGGCTGAATAGTAAGCTTACCATCCATTCCAAATAAACCTCGACCTTCGGATTTGTCGTACACGAATCCCTTACAAATATCCTCAACAGTGAAATCTATGTGAAGCGTTGGTGTCATTATCGATTATCTTTTACGGATTAAAATTCTACGGTAACATACTTCTAATTTTCCATCTTCATTACGATAGCATAACTTACCTCGCCGAAATCCCTTATGCTCTCTGAATAACGCATTACATTCCGCCTGTGAAAGATTCGCACTTATCCCATAGGAGGTGCCCATATCCCCACCGTCTATACCTAGTATTTCGAACTGGTCAGGACAATATTTATCGAGAAATGTTATCGGTACGCCCATCGCACCATTATAGTCAATGGGAATCGCATCTCCATAGGGTACCTCTATCGCATCATAATTTATATAATGCCGATATTCTTTCCCTACTATATCTTTATGTCTTGAATAACGTATATTGTCTGCCATCGTCATTAAATTCAATGGTTCATGCCTATCGCCATGATCAATATTGGTAAACCATCGAACTCCTTTAACGCGGATGAACTTTCTTCCGGTTTCATCCACGCGCCAGCCTGCCGAGTTCAACGGATATTCCTGTGGAACTTCAAATTCTCTATCCCCAGAATGTATCGTTACTCCCAGCCACATTCTGTCATTCATAATTAACGGAAAAGCCTGTGGATAAGTAATAGCGTTCACATTCCCGATTATTATGAATTGCTTGTTGGCCTCAGTTATCCATGCAAGGAACTCACGAAATAAGGAGAAAGGGGGATTTGTTACAATTACATCAGCTTCGTCACGGAGGGCTGTAACTTCATTGCTACGGAAGTCACCTTCACCATTTAGATATTCCCATTGCAGATCGTCAAGGTTAATATGACCGTCTCCGGTTATGTCATTATCCAGAATAAATATCTTGCCATGCGTCTTGGATTTATCCGCATCAAACTGAGGTGAGGTTTGTTCATATTCCGAAAACAATCCTCCTAATATCATTTTCTTGCTATTTGGGGCGTAACTCGTAGATATTAATTTCTTTATACCAAGAACATCAAATTTAGCCGCAAAGTATTTAGTGAAATTGCTCCATTCGGGATCATCACAGGGTAGAAGAATTGTCTTACCTCTGAATATATCAGGATTATATTCAAGGTATGCATTCATCTCCACCTCAATATCATGATATTGGGTGTAAAACTCATCATTTTTCCCAGCTTGCGCAGTTCGAAGATCTTCGTTTGCCATCAGACAATGTGCGAATGCCACAAGCTCCGAATGGCCGTTTTAATAAAAAGAAAAGCGGGAGCCTTATATTGCTCATTCCGCTATTCGAGGCCTTAGGACTGCCCAACTCACCGGATTGAGCAACAAAGACTCCACGCATATATGCATATACCCCAAACCCATTCCAAGCTGCACACTTGGAATGAGAAGGATAGGTATAGACATACCCGTGACGCCTATTGCTGCCTTGTCCTTTGGTGAGTTTTCAGAGTGTCCTAAGTTCCGAATAACCAAGAACAAGCGTCAATACACGCTTTCTTATGTCAAAACTCCCTGCCGTCGTTTCTCCAAACGATTCTGACAGGATTCATACAGCAAATTTAGCAATAATTTCCGATATAACAATATTCCGATAGCAAATCCTTTCCAAAACATCAATACCTTACAAATTTCTAAATCTCACAGATACAATCCGCGGGCGTTTGCTAAGTATATACCGCATGTATCATGAAAATTTGTCGATTTTTCAGCGTATGGCAATAGTAACTCATCCAAATTTAGTAAATTTGCAATCCAGAACTATTATCATTTGTCGTGGATACCGAAATAACCTGCGCATCAAATGTATTCTGGCAGAGTCATATTGACGCCTCTTAGACTCGGTTCCTTAAATGAATAAATCAAACATATGATAACTAACGATATTTTAAGAATTTCCTCAAAAACAGAGGAAGATGTCATATTCGAGTATGGCATTACGCCCAACTCAGAATACGATGCCATTCGAGACCGTATCAATCAAGGTATAGAGAGTCTTACACAGTTGGAGAATGAAAGCCTTGCGACAATCGAAACTTTAAACAAGGAGATTGATCGTCTCACTAATCACGCGGATAAGACCGACTATATATTCTCAGTATGTTCAGGAATATTATGCGGATTAATAGACTCTTTCTTTGTCGGGGAGTTTTCTTTAGACAATGCCACTAAATGGGGTAAGGATAAAGTAGATTCATTTGTAAAGAAGATAGCTGGAAATCAGGGTTGTAAATCTGACGACCTAACTGGTTGCGTGAAATTCCTGGAAGATAATTATCCAATCCCCGCAGATTCGGCTACAAATTTCTTTGGCGGGGGCCTTCAGCATCATTTGAGAGATTTCTCACATCATCCTAATTTAATTGGATTGAGTTTTTCCTTAATAACCCAGTTCACCGGCAGGGTTTACGGCACTGACACTTGCGGTGTATTCTGTAGCTATGAGGTTGAGGACAAATCTTTAATAGGCAATGATATTCCGACTAAATTCAGTATTGGAGTAACGAGTTGGTTTTTCCATATGGTCAGCGATATGGCTGGATCCTCAGGTTCCATTTCAAGAGGCAAATATGGAACCGGATTGCCAGGTCCCTTGGTCTCATTCATGAAAATGCTATCAGCTTTGCCGATTTTTCAATCTGAAGAATCGACAAATGAATTCTCCAGATTTGTGAGTAGGCTATTCAACGGAACCCTCCTGGCAAAACATGACGAATCCGGGAATATTCTTAAACAGGATATTATAAAATTCGATTTAAGAACCGAGATTGGCGCAGTTCGTGAATTAGGCAAGCAAGCTATCCCTGTTCTGATTAACGAAGTACTGGTACGCCTATTCTTCTTAATCCGCCGGACTTACACTGAAATCAAAACCATTAAACCGCAGTCTTTCAAAGACCTCATAAGTAAGGTAAATTGGAATCAGTGTCTGCCTTTTAAGAATAGGACCATTGTCCGAATGCTCACTATTGCACATGGATCATTTGTGGCCTTCGATGTTATTGATGCGGCCGTGCGGACGGCTGCGTCCAAACAATACATCGATGTTACTACATTTTTAGCAAAGATGTGCCTTAGGGTTAATTTTGTCGGTATAGGCAGATTCACTATAGCCTTAGCTACGGACATACGGATGGGGATTAAAAAATCAAATAAAGAACGAGAAAGATTATTCGAGGTTTCCAGATGTATCCGCTTGCGAGACGCAAGGATTCAGTTATACAAAGCGAACCTGTGGGTTGAAATCAAGGAATTTCAGGAATCACAACTCCTGCTTGAAGATACCGTCAGCAGAACCGTCCCCATAATGATGTTTTCCATTGAAGAGGCCGGTAATACCGTTTCTACAATCATCAATTATAGAAACGGAATCAATGAAAACAATCCTGGTTTATTGGATGAGATCTCTGACATGTTATTATAACTAAAGCAATGAATGAACTAACAGTTAAATCCCAGATAGGGAATTGTCTTGTTCAATTTAATGAAATTGACAACAAGATTCAGAAGGCATTAGAGAATGCCGACAACATAAAAAGTAAAGCTGCGCAAAAGCATAGTGCAGGATGGTCATTCGGGGGGAAAGATAAAAGAATAGCTATAGAGGCTCTTCAAGACGTGACAAGTGATCTTGCTGATTCTCAGATTGAACTCGTGCAAACCCAGGAGATACTGTTCAACGCTCAAAAAAGACTGTCTCAGAACATGACTACGCTGTATCAGATCGGAGCCATGAGTCTGGCGGCCAATCGCATGGTGTATAATGAGCTCAAACTAAAACTATCCAATGCCTCACGGGAACAGCTAAGTGAATTAGCGAAAGAAGAACTCAGAAGAACAATCAAGCAGATTGAAGAAATGCAGGATGCCCTGATTGTTCAGGAAAGGCAAAAACAGAAGATTCTTGAACATGAACAGACTATTGAATCCCTGAAGAACAAGGCCTCAAATCTGGGACAAACTTCCTATTCTCAATCCCAAAAAATTGACAGCCAGGGTCGAGACATATCAGACCTTCAAAAAAATTATGATAGCATTGCTATGAGTCTTGGGGTTCACGGTAAGCAGATCCAGGTTGTAGCAAAAAAGGCAGACGAACTTGAAGGCAAATTATCAAATACCAATAATCGCGTAGACAGACAAATCAATCAATTAGATGAAGTCAAGAAGGTTATTGTCGATATAGATAATAAAATAAAGACTCTTAGAGAGATCCATTATCAGTGGAAAAGCTTCACAGATTTGGCTATATCAGAACACGCTAAGAAATTAGAGGAAACTAAAGCATCATTAGAATCCTCTATAAAATGCCAGGGTACTATGCTCTTATCCTTGGAGAAGAGCACAGAAATACTCAATAATCAGGTGCTCGACCTTGAAACATCCCGCAACGCATTATCCACCGACATCAATGATTTGAGAACTCAACTAGACAACGTAACCAATCAATTAAGCGGTTTTATGCAGCGAGTTGATTCCAAAGGAAGAAAATTTCTTTGGATTTCACTTATTCTGATTGCCAATCTTATAACAACAGCATTACTTGTCTTTGCCTACGTCCACTGGATTGCATAAACGCCGACATACAGGTCAACTACATATTGCAGGCTCAATATATAGCAGCATCGGCTACAACTCAATCAATCAGGTTATAACCGATGCCGTGTTGTAGTGTATTATATGCCAAAGAGCTCTTCCTTTACCCATAAACATGCAACCTATTCTTCACCCAGGATGGTGCTGACGTACCCGCGGTGCCGGAACCACTTGTGGGCCCAGTTGGGCACCATATACACATACCCGGAGATGTCCTCGTGCGGCACGCAGTCCAGCATGTTCCCGATGGCCCACGCCGCACGGTTCACCGACAGCCCCGTCTGCCTCGCGATCTCCTCGCGAAGCAGCGCATACGACACCTCCCTGACCGCCGCGGCCGACGGATCCGGCCCAAGCTGCGCCAGCAGCTCCCCCTTGGAAGGCAGTTTCACCTTCGGCCCAACATGCAGCCCGTCAAAGCAGTACTCCCCGTTGACCTTCCGCATCACGAATCCCGACAGGTTCCGCGCGTTGCACTCCTCGGCCCAGCGCCTCACCACCGGATCCGTAACGCCCCTCATCACCTCCGGGATGATCGGCCTCCGTCTTAGCTCCCCATACGTATACCCCTCCCGATTGATGCCTCCGCTCCCCGACGGCACATCCATATCGGCTACATCCACATACTCCACCATCTTACTTATCCTCCTCCAATTCCATATAATCAATCCAAACTACGCAAGGCCACTTAGTAGCTCGTCACTCCGTGCCGAGCATAAACCCGGACCAAAGGCCTTATGAATCTCACCCGTGTAGCCAATTATGCATTATGCATTTTTCATTCTTCATTGTGGATTTGCCGCAGGCATTATGCATTTCTAATTCTACATCAAAAAACCATCTTCCTTAACGTTCTTGCTTCCGCACTCCGGGCATACCGGAGGATTCTCCTTAAGTCTTTTCCTGCGCAGCCACGGCATCGGGCATATCGGTCCATAGCTGATAGTATACGTGAATCGATGCCCGCACTTCTCGCACTCCATTATCAAAATCTCACCATCACAAATCATCATAATACTACCTCTTAAGGGGTTACCATACAATCCTGCAATTCCCTTGACTGCATTTTCAATTACCTTCCGATTCATAATATGACTCCGATGAGATAATATTTTTGCAGTCGTTAGCAAATTTATAAAAAATCTGCCAACAATGCACTATTCCTCCGATTTTTTCTAAGTAAGTGATCTGCTTAATCTTATTTGTTACCTTTGGCTCGATTATGAGTTATGCACAACATCTGACAATTCTCGATTGTTGTGGCGCCACCACGGCTCCAAGTGGTCACATGATCGGCATCCATACATGGCATTCCAGTTTAGCAGTTCACAAAGGGAGAATACCGTTTATATATAATACGACCATCGGCTACAACAAGATTGATGCTGTAGCCGATACTGCTATATGTTGGACTTACAATACGTAGTTGAGTGATACTTATGAAGAATGGGGCAACATTTCCTGCTTATCCACTTCGCTGTATATCATTATTTCTGCGGTTTTGTATATAACGACAAAGACGCGAATATATACATCAAAATTGAATACTTACAGACGCTCATGTTACTATTGATAAATATATTCATCTAGCTCAACCATTAATCGATAAAAACTTTCCTTATATTCTTTACTACATTCCCTCTCCGCAAAACTTCCCTGAGAAGGGATTAGCCCCTCTTTCATGAAGGAAAAGAATTTTATTCTGCAACCACCTCCACAAATAAATTTCAGTTCACAATCCGAACAAGGCTTAATATTATCAACGTGAGACTTAACCGAAGCAATATCAGAAAGCGAGAAAAGGGCGTCTAAGTTTAAATTCCGAATATTTCCTATAGATTTTAAATTACTAACTTTAGGGCATAAAAACACATTACCATCCGAAGCGATTGACAATTGTCCAAAAGCACAATTATCAGTGATAATATGATTCTTTATTGAATCTATGAATGATTGGTATTTGTGGACTCCATAGAGTTCAGATTCAATACTCTCTATACAAGATTTATAATATTCTTGTTGACTTTCATTTAATTTGATTTGCCTTCCTTCCATAAGTTCACCACTGAAGCTACAACCTATGAAACTCTTACCATATTTTCTGATTAATTCCTTAGCAAAATCACAATATTTCGATATCTTAGTATGTAATGTATTATGATATCGTGGTGTTATGGCTACTCGAGTTTGCACCCCCCTACTAGTAAATTCCTATACACAAGATATGGCTTTACTAAAATTACCTGCTCCTCTTATTTTTGAATTTTCATTTTCATCATATCCATCAACACTGACTTGAACCTGATCTATTAATGGCGCGGCCCAATCATACATTTCCGAAGACCAACTAATTCCGTTTGTAAGGACTTCGACTCTTAAACCTTGTGATTTAGCCGCACTTAGAATATCTTTCAAATCTTTTCTTAACGATATTTCTCCGCCTGTAAAAATAACCGACTTACCATGATGGCGTGAAAAGACTTTTAGTAAATTTTCTATTTCACTAAAAGAAAGCTCATTATCATATTTCGTACCTGCATACATATAACAGTGGGGGCACTTCATATTGCATGCGTTAGTTAAATATATCTGCAGAAAAGAATCGGGTGTTTTGGATACGGTAACCTGATTTAAGAAATCCTTAGCGACAATTTGCGTCAAGACATTTGATATTTCTTCTTCAGTTGGATTCGCTAATAAAATAGAGTTTTGAATTGTATGATGCTGGTGTAAGAGTTCAAAAAAACGCTTTTCGGTATCATTATTCAACATTATCCAATTAGCCATATCAACTGCAATGGCAATTATTCTGCCATCATAATTGATATAACTAATTTTTTCAGGGAGAGAAAAGGAGGTCTCGAGTGAAATCTCCTTTTCTTTTTTGATTTTATTAATTCCCATTTTTCTAGTGGAAATAATAAGAATTACATATGGCCGCGTGCCCCAGCCATTGTTCTCTTGCAACAGTTGCTGAAACAGAAGGCGAAACCGACCATCGGGTTTGCAACTTGTGTGACCGAATAACTTATTTTTATCATCTTTAATATTATTCTTCCCCACAAAATTAAGCAATATGCTTTTGTTTTTGCTCCGTCGGCCCAAAGCTGTGGGGTGGTTAGTTAAAAAGAAGAAACGTGAGCCGATATGCTGTCCTGTAATGAAGGTCGTAGGAAAACCATGGATGCAGATACAACAATAACAGCCCACGCTAAGCGTGAGACCGTATCGCTCTCTTTTGCATCCGCTTTGAAAATTTCCTACGTTCTCATTACGAAAGACGAGCATACGTTCTTCTTATGTTAAGCGGGTCTCTTCCCACTGTACTAAGTAAGCTTGTCACTTACTTAAGCGCAAAAATAACATAATCTTTCGATTACTGCAAATTATTTTTCATTTATTTGCCTTCATCTCCAGCGTAAGGCGTTATTTTGTATCCGCATCTATGGAGATACAAAAGTAACGGTTTCTAATGTCCTCGCAAAACACCTGGCTGACCAAAACAACGACATCTCGATTTAAGTCTATGAATTCGACACCGGCAATCCCATCAATGCCAGGCATAGAGCATGGCATTGCCGATAGTACGGGGTGTCCGGCGATGGTGCTTTCTGCCGTTGCCAGGTGTCCCCAAACGGTCGCGAATCAACATCGAGCAACACCTCCCGGAGCTGCTTCCACGGGATAAATCGACTACGGGTTGTGCTATACCTATGCGCCATGATGGGAAACAGTACCGTCAACAGGTCGAATGCAGCCTTTTTGGTCATCTTCAGCGGATGGCCCCGACGGTTCAAGGCCCAATGTATATTGAATCGCCATTGACCATTACCGCAGCCTACAAGGATCTCTCTCTTACAGGCGTTCGCTATAAACCGCCGGAACAACTCTCCGCAGCCGATGCGAAAGTCGAGTTAATTTTGTCTACCAGCTTGTCCATAGCATCTGCATTCTCCGTGCGAGGCTGCTCGATGAAATCTCGGAAGACGTCATAAACCGGCATCATGCCGGGAAAAGCCTTTTTAAAGTCCCTGTATATCCTGTGGAGAAATCCAATATCATCCGTCAGATCACAATTGTCCGGACTCGGAACCCATAACGGCCAGTATGTTCCGTTTTCCGCATTGTCGGTCAGAGGTCGCTGACGCAGGCGACTGTTTGAGAACAGCCTGGGCGAGCGTTTACTTAGGGTCGCAATGGCGTTTTCGGCATTCGTTATGAATGCTTCATTGCTCACATTGTTGTCGGATACAGCTTTGATTCCAAAATATAAACCCGTTGACGGCTCGAACAATCCATATTCCACCAGGAATTCATAGTTGATTCCTGCTGTCTCATCCCGCAGGCATGCAAACCTGAGCATCAGATGCTTAGGCTGGAATATCCCTCGCAGTCTACCACGAAGGGTCTCAGAGAACGGCGATGAAGATTCATTCCGTTCATTTCCTTCAGCCAAGTCCGTGATATAGGTGGCTACGCTGTCCGCATCAAGCCGGAAGTTACATGCATCCGCGAGCCGAAGGCAATGCGCCAGAGTAGCCTTGACTGTATTTGTCAGCCAGAAATGGTAATTGATTTCCTGCTTAGTCATCTACGACTTACTTAACCCAGCGAATTTAGCTGCCTATGACAGCTGGTGACCGACAAGGGCATAGTAGAGCTTTCTACGCCAATTATCACAGCACGATCGTGATGCGTTGGGTCTCGCACTTCTTGCCGTCGAGGTAGACTTGGGTGGTGCGGTCCGGGCAATCATTGACCCATTTAAAGCTATTGACTACGCGGATATCGAACTCCTTATCCTTATATTTCAACGGAAGCGTGATGTCGTAATCATCATCGCCCGGCAACTCTCCGATCTCCAGAATCCAGGGATTCTGGGCCGACGCGGGCTTATAACGGTCTGCCGGATGATGAAGCATGCCATAAAACCGGGCAAAATATGCTCTTGTATAACCAGGCCACAGCGTCTCCCATTGAACTCCATAAGCATCGCCATGATACTCGATCGTCATGGTTTCTCCCACGATATTTCCCTGCACATCCGGATTCAGAAGATTGTTACCGGCGGCATCGATTACATCGGCATAAACAACTACCGGGGCGATGTCCCATATAATATCGTCATCATCATCGGAAGAGGATTCGGTGGTTGTCTTGGTGTTTTTTTCTTCAGATGAATCAGCAGGCTCTTCCTGCGATGAGCATCCTATCGGCAGAAGCATGGCCACTCCGGCTGCCAACATTAGTAAATAACGCATCAATACTTTCATAAGCGTTTCGTTTATAGTTGAACTTCAATGGCAAAGGTAATATAATTTCACCACATAACAAAATAAATCCCACCTTCGGCCATATGAAACGGATTTGTACGCCGCGAAAGCACTGTATCCGCGGTCAGGCTGTCCAGAATCGAACTGTATTTATGCCTTTTTCCAATCGGATTCCAGTCCGGATGGCCTTATGTCGAGCTTTAGCTTCATGGTCCCATTATGGAAATTACTGCGTAGCCTTATGTAACGTTGATTACGGCTACGCCTCCATCGAGCCCTTCGGGGTTATGTGCTTATGTTCTTTATATATATAATATTGTGGCAAACACACAGACAAAATGCTCAATATTCTCTGTTTGTACTATAGAACATGTCCTGTGCTGTCGTCACATATTCAAACCAGGCTTGGTTGTGGTACGTTATTACCATGAACCCCAAAATGAAAGATTGACTATGGAAATCAGCAATACCGTTCCTGAACAGTTCAAGGTAAACGATGCATATATGAATATCCTGAGCCGCGTCAGCGTGCGACGCTACACCGATACCCCTGTGACCGACGCGGAAGTCTCCGCCATCCTCCACGCCGCCATGAGCGCCCCGAGCGGCGTGAACCGCCAGCCGTGGGAGTTCATCGTGGTCGATGACCGTGACCTGCTGACGCAGCTCGCCGACACGCTGCCTTACGCCAAGATGGCCGCTCAGGCACCCCTTGCCATCGTGGTCTGCGGCAACAAGGACCGTTTCCTGGAAGGCATCGACCGGAACCTGTGGGAGCAGGACCTCTCGGCCGCATCCCAGAACATCCTGCTGGCGGCCCATGCCATCGGCCTGGGCGGTGTATGGACGTGCCTTTATCCCCATCAGGAGCGCATCGACCCGGTCCGCCGGATCCTCAACATCCCGGCCAACCTGATGCCATTCAACCTCATCCCCATCGGCCATCCCGCCACCCTCCATGCCCCCATGGACAAGTGGCACCCCGACCGCATCCACCAAAACCGTCTCGCTTAGTTGCGGGAGGGGTCGGCCTCGGCGGCGATGGCCCGTAGGCGCGATTTCTCCGCCAGACGGTGCCAGGAGGCAACGGATTTCTCACAATAGTCGCGGTGCGGGTCATCGGGACCGAGGCGGTCCAACTCTGCCGCAAACATCTGCGACAGGGCCTCCGCCGCCTCCCAGTAGCCGAACTCGTACGCATCCTCGTAATACTTGCGCGCCAGACGGAACTCCGGATGCGGCAGTCCTATGCCGTACTCGTAGATCCGCCCCATGCGGTAGGAATAGTCGTGCGGATCCAGCCGCACGGCCTGCTGAGTCACATCGTAGATCTTCGGCCCAAGCTCCCTGGCCTCCTCGCTCTCAAGCCATTCGGAGTTTAGCGTCACAAACTGCCAGTAATGGTCGCTGACGGCGCCGGCCACGTCGCGGTCCTCCTCCACCAACGGTCCATACTGCCGCAACGCCGCCTCGGCATCGCGGTTCAGCGCCGCAAATATCTCGTCTATCCTTTCCATATCAGTCAAACATCACACCTGGATTCATCGACGAGGGCGACCGCCACTCGATACCGTATTTCTCGGAAAGCAGAGCCCGCTTCTCGCTCCAGTACATGAAGCAGAATCCCATGCCGCGAGGCTGGCCTTCCAGCCGCTTCTCCAGCTCATCCTCCACATCGTAATATATCTCCTCCCATCGACGAGTGTATTCCACCGGATCCACCCGCAGATGGCCCAGCGACGGATTCACGATTATGTTCACAAGCTCGCGCGAGTTCAGGCGTTTCGCGATGATGTCCTGCAGCTTTCGGTCCAGCAGACGGTCGTTCCACGACGTATCCTCCAGCAGGATATGCAGACCCAGCATCTTCTCGATATAGGGCCGCACCTCCGGATTCTCCGGATCAGCTAACAGCACCGTGCGCACAAAGCGCAGCGCCAGCTCGTACACAGCATGATGGTAGACCGAATCCCACAAGGCGTCGATCAGTCGCGGCATGGTCTGCACATACACATCGTACGGCGTCTCCTCGTCACGCAGCAGCCAAAGGGCGTCATCGGCCACCAATCCCATAGGCCGGTAATCGTGCAGCTCGTCCAACGACTCAGCCTCCAGGACCAGCAGCTGCATGTACTCCAGGTCGTACTTATGCTCCGAATCCTCGGTCTGTATCATGCGCACCAGGATAGGGCACATCTCGGCATAGTTGCGCAACTGTGCGTCGCGGTCCTCCGGCTCTACATCCTCGTAGAGCTTAAATGCCGCATTGATGCGGTCCTCGATCGACAGGTCGCGGTTGCCCGCAATCAGCTGTATAGTCTCTTTAAATCCATTCAAGTCCATGGTATCTAATGGTTAAGTAGTTGATTCACATGCAGTGCATATAGAGTCTGACCCTGTCGAACCGACGGTCGGCCAGGTCCTGCGGCGAAATCAGGAAGTTCAGCATGCCGCAGTCGTAGAACCGCAGGTTCCAACGGTCATCCTCGTCCACCTGAAGCAGCGAGATGTCGCCGGGAGCCTCCTCGCGCACCTCGTCGAAGAACGGCAGACCGAGCAGCTTCTGGCCGTCGGCCGTCATCCCGACCTCGCCAAAACGCATGGCCTCCGCCGGCAGACAGGCATCCGTGCCGTCGGCCCACTGCACGCGGTGCGTGTGCAGACCCTCGGTCTGAGGCGTATAGACCACCTTGAACATCTCCTCCGGCCAGTAACCTATCGGCCCGTTCGAGGCTTCCAGGTCGCCAAGGAAGTAATCCAGTGCGGCAAAGAAATACAGGAATCCCGAGTGGGGGAGACGGTTCTCGGTGTCGTACAGCGCAATATCCGCTAAATTTATCTGACAGATAAAGGTCAGCAGATCCTCGTCGTCCCGCTCCGGGTCCATGTCTTCGTCCGGAATGGCCGGGAAATCAACTCCCTCCGGCAGGTCCGGAAATCCCCACCAGTGGCTGCGCAACGCCAGGTTCTCCTTGCTCTCCTCGGTTATTATGCTTATCGCCATCCTTAAATACCAATTTTTGAATTAAACATATGCATCGAAGCGACCGTCATCGTCGGGATAGTCATCCTCGTCGAACTCGTCATCATACTCCTCATAGGGATCCTCTTCCCCTTCCGATTCGTCGAATGTCTCGTCCTCATCCGGTTCTCCACCACTGAGGTCGATTACTTCCCATTGCTCTTTTTCTGATTGTTTGTCTTCCATGGTTGTGAAGTTTTGATGGTAAGCCTGTGCCTACAAAGTTAGTAAATTTTTTCATAAAAGCCAATAACGCCCCCGATTTTCAACAAAATCGGAGACGTCACATAGGCAGTGTTCCTTAATATTCGCTCGTTGCCTTACTTAGCAGAAACGGTTCCCCAGGACTTATTGGACTCAGGCCCTAACTGGAGTTCCAGCGTACCGCCCCGGGCGAATGCCGAGTGCGGCAACAGGAACGAATCATGCACCGCGCCGTTCAGGACAGCCCGTTGGATGTAGCAATCTGTATCCGACTCGCGATGGGTCACGATTCTGAATTCTTTTCCCGGATAGTAACGGGGATCCAGCTTGATGGCCACTTCATCGAAGACCGGCGAGGTTATCTCATAACTCGGATCGATGTCCGAGCCACCGTTTACGGAGAACAGTCCCAACGCCATCAAGGCGCTTACGCCGCTCATCTGACCCTGGTCTTCGTCATGCTCGCCGTATCCGCGCGAGGGCGATACCGAGCCATACGCACGCTCCAGCACCTGACGCGTCCAGTACTGCGTCAGCCACGGCTTGCTCCAGTGCGCGAACACATGCGCCGTGGAGAGTCCCGGCTGATTGGCGTAGCTGACGTAGCCATTGCCATAACTACCTGTGAAATTGTCGGCTACACTGTTCCTGAACGCATACTCCAGCATGTCGCAGGCCTTGTCGCGGCCACCCATCTCCTGCGCCAGACCATTCAGGTCGTTCGACAGTCCGAAGGTGGTCTGCCATGCGTTCGCCTCCTCGTAGCCCCAGTTGCTCAACGGATCGGTGTGCAGCCAGCTGCCATCCTCCTGCCGCGGCAGCAACAAATGCAGGTCCGGGTGGATGCACTTACGCCAGCCGTGCGTACGCGCCTCCAACGCCGCCGCATCCTTATGCTTGCCCAGACGCTTCGCCATCCGGCTCAGTGCCCAGTCCTCGAACACCCACTGCACCGTCAGCCCGGCGCGTCCCGGAGCATAGCCGTTACGGAGATAGAAATCGAACTCCCGCTCGGAATCATGGCCCAGCATGCCGCCCGGCTCATGATTACGCTTCAGCACGGCATACGCCTTGCGTGGATTCCATTTCCGCGTCAGGTCGCGCTGATAGGCGCTGGTTATCAGCGATGTCGCCGGACAGCCGCTCATGATGAACGAATAGCCGCCACCGCAGGGACCACGGGGAATCAGCCCCCCGTTCGCGGCATACTCCAGCATCGACGCGCTGAACTCGTCCAGCATCTCCGGCCATGCCAGTCCCCACAGGGTGTTCTGGTTCCACTGCGTCAGCCACAAGGCATCGGAATTGTACATGTTGAACAACGGTTTGCCGTCGCCGTCCAGAGGAACACGCTTCACCTTGAAATCGGGATTCACCACGTTCTTGCCATTAACTTTTCCACCCGTGGTACGGTCGGGATAGCTGCCATCGGCGTCATTTATCTTATGACGCCCCAACAGGGTGTGCCACAGGTCGGTGTAGAACTTTATCCTCTGCCGTTCGCCGCCGCCCTTGACCGAAATCCTTGAAAGCCAATCGTTCCACTCGATCCGCGATTCCCGGCATATGGTGTCGAAGTCCTTGCCTGCCGACTCGGCGGCAAGGTTGGCAGCGGCATTCTCAACCGACGTGTAGGAGATTGCCATCTTGACACCAAGCGGCTCGCCCGCCTTGACATCGAACATAGCCATCAGTCCCGCCGACGGCGCGTCATGGTAGCTCATGCCTTCGTTGCGCGCCGTGGAGGGATAGTCGGTATGAAGCATACGCACATCCTTGCGGACACCCTCCGGATTCCAGGAGTCAAGGCGCTTGAAGGGACGCTCAAACTCCACGACAAAGAATACCCGGACCGAGTCGGGACCTCCCCACAGGCGTCCCACGGTCTGGAACGAGCCTTCCAGACGGGTAGGGGAGACTGCCTTCACGTCGGCGTTGACCATAGTGGAAGTGGCCACATGTCCGCCGAGGTTGAACAGCAACGCCGCCTCCTTGTCGCGGCTATACTTAAGCCTATAGGCCGATGTCCGCTGTGTCGCCGTCTGCTCCGCCCATACACCGTAATCCTCCAGATACACACGGTGATAGGAGGGATACGCCACCTCGCCGGCATGGCCGAACCGCGACTTCCAGGACTGCTCCCCGCCCGACACATCCACACCCGAGTCCGCCGCCATGAACGTAAGGCCGGACAGCATCCAGGCATGGATCTGCGGGAAACCGAGTATATGGCTGTCATTGTAGTTGTAGCCGCCCCCGCCCTGGTTCTTGTTACGGGTCAACGGCGCCGCCCCGATCATGCCGAACGGCTGGCAACCGGAAATAAAGAAGAAATAACGGCCGCGTGTGGTCTCGATAAACGGATTGACCGATGCCACAGGCTCGATGCTGTCATCCACAACCGGGTACACCTCGATCTCCGACAGGCCGATATTGTCGCCGGTGCCATCGATTATCTCGGCCTTAATGTACAATGTGGTGACGCCGTTCAGGACCACCTCCTTGGGCGCTCCGTTCTCGGGAATCTCTCCGACATCCACAGTTGAGCCGTCGCTGAAATGCAAAGCAACACCGGCGGCGTGCGAACGTCGGCACATGCGGTCGTAAATCAGGACTTTACCTATTTTTACCGGCTTGTCCCAGTCCAGACGTACCCAGGGGAAGTCGATCTCGCCCCAGAAGGTTTCCTTGACGTCCGACACCCACTCTCCCTTTCCATGAATGCGGGCCACGCCGTCGTTGATCGCCGACGCCGAACTTCCAGCCGCGCACGATGAAGCCGTGGCCTTGGCCAACGGCGCGATATTGTCGGTCGCAAACGACGAAATTGCCGGCAACATGGCCAGCATTGCTATGGATAAGATTCTATTTCTCATACTGTCAGAAGTTTTGATTCATCAACGGTCGTTGGCGAACGGAGCGACTGGCAGACCCGTCGTGCCGTAGAGGTTACCCATCGGATAATCGGCCCAGTTGTAGCGTACATACATCGGCCTGTCCACATAAGTGGAACTCAGGCGGACGGTGCGGTCATCGACCATGACCGGGGTAGCAGTCGTGAACCTGCCGTCCTTCCCGGCGATGATGAATCCTGTCAGCGCCGAGGAAGTGGCCTGCACCGGGGTGTCGAATCTAAGCACCATGTCCTTGCCGTCCGGAACTGCCGACACACACTTGGGTGCCTCATAGACATAATCCTTGCCGTAATCGCGGTTCAACGCTATCAAGGCCAGCCGGTGCGCCACATCCTGCTTGTCCCTGGGATGGATATCCGCCGGATTGCCTAAGTCTATCGCCACAGCCATGGCGGTGTTGTCCAGTTCCAAAGCCTTGGCCTGCGAATTGCGCAGCGCGGCCCATTCGGAACCGGGCTGTACGGCCTCGGGCTGCAGATATCCGGCAAGCTGTACGAAGTAGAAAGGCATGTCGGCACGCCACAGCTTGCGCCAGTCGTTGATAAGTGTCTTGAACAGTGGCTCATATTGCTCGGCACGACCCACATTGGCGCAACCCTGGTACCACAGAACACCCTGCACAGGCATATTGGCCAATGGATGCAGCATGGCATTGTAAAGCACCGAGGGATAGCTTGACGAGTTCGGATCCACGGGCTTGGGCGGCAGTTTCGAGAAGTCGGTCTGTACCAGATACTGCCATTCTCCGTCCAACGGTAACGCCGAGTCGCCGCAACGCAACTCAACCGTTCCCGGAGCGATTCCCCCCTCGCCACCGAAATCACTTACCTTGACAGCGATGACGTTCTGTCCTGCCTTGACCAGCTTGGCAGGTATGGTGTAGGACCGCGGTGTATTATAGCCCGAACCGTGGCCCGTCTCGGTTCCGTTGAAGTACGTCACATTCTCGTCATCAATGGCCGCGAAGTTGAGTGTCAGGTCCTTCCCTATCCACTCGTCAGGTATATTCACGCGCTTGCGCATCCATACGATGCCGTCCATGTCCGGAAGCACCGACTGTTCCCAATACCCCGGCACATTCATTGTCTGCCAGCCTGTCGCGGTGCCCAGGTATTTCCCGTCCTGGCCGCAATCGTGCGCTCCGGCCAGCGCCATCCATTCG
This sequence comes from Bacteroidales bacterium, assembly GCA_019416425.1. Lineage (GTDB taxonomy): Bacteria > Bacteroidota > Bacteroidia > Bacteroidales > Muribaculaceae > Lepagella. Next base: position 3,212 of record DXXK01000089.1, on the reverse strand, counting down.
TCGATACGCTTCTGATACTCCTTATTTATACCATTGCGTTCGTATCCGGACTTCTTCATGTCCGAGAGTTCGCGCTCAAATCCTGGAACGGCCTGTAATGATTCAGCCGAGGTCCAGGCTTCGGCCGGGGTACCGCCCCATGTGGCGTCGACCACCCCTATGGGCACCTTAAGCTCGCGGGAAAGCTCGCGGGCGAAGAAATAGGCTATCGCCGAGAAATCGGCCATACTTGCCGACGAGCATATCTGCCAGCCCCCGCCGTTCACGGATACATCATCCTGCGGCCGGAACGCCGTGGTCTTCCGAACCTGCAGCAACCTGATGTCGGGATGTTGGGCCGTGGCGACCTCGCGGTCAAAATCCATCACGGTGGTCCATCCCTGGACGGGGAATTCCATATTGGACTGACCCGAGCATACCCATACTTCGCCCGACAGCACGTTCTCGATGGTCCGCGCATCCTTGCCGTCGGTCACGCTGATGGAATAGGGACCGCCTGCGGCGGGAGTGGGGAGGGATACCGTGAACGCGCCTCCCGCATCGGCCTTGACGCAACGGGCCTTTGCCTCCCAGCCGGCATGTACGCATACCTTGGAGCCGGGAGCGGCGTGTCCCTTGAACGCAAACGTGCTGCGCTGCTGCATAATCATGTTGTCACTGATGTAGTTCGGCAGTGTCAATGCCGAAATCGCCGATGGCCATGACAGAATCATGGCACCTGCAAGAACGATTTTCATCCTTTCCATACTGCTGTACTGTTGTCTTGCTTAAAATTGACTCCCGAATATAGATACCTAAGATTTGCATCACGGGAAGCCAAGGTCAACGCTTTTTTAATGTTTTTCGGCAAAGTAACGAATAATTTTTAAACATTTGCGCACAAATGACCTAACAAACACGCCAATTACTGCGACATATGCGCCATTCGCTTTCATCAGGACCAAACGTTGCTTTTTTTGAATCGAATATGCCTATTCCTTATTATAAAGCAGTATAATTTTGCGGCAACGGAACAACTCTGACAACTTTTAATATACCAGAACGAATCTATATTATGAAAAGAACTCTGAAGAAGGTCGCGTTAGCGATTCTCGCGGCAGGTCTGTTGGCATCAGCCGATGCCCATGCCGCGACACGATTATGGTACAAGACAGCCGCCGACGACTGGATGAAGGCGATGCCACTGGGCAACGGCCGCATCGGTGCGATGGTCTACGGCGGCGACCAGAAGGAGCGGATCGCCCTCAACGAGATCAGTCTCTGGTCCGGTCAATACGATTCCACCAGCAATGACCTGTGCGGACGGCAGGCTCTGGACGAGATGCGCCGCTGCTTCTACGAAGGCGACATCCAGAAAGGCAACGCACTGGGCGAGAAAAATCTGACAGGCCGCATGACCTCATTCGGCTCCCATGTTCCTCTGGGCGACATGACTATTGAGTTCCAGGACGCCGACGGCAAGACCGAGAACTACGTCCGCCAGCTGAATCTGGAGGATGCCACCGCCACCGTCACCTACAAGCAGGGCGGCACGACATTCAAGCGTGAATATATCACCGACTATCCCGACGACGTGCTGGCAATGCGATTCACCGCCGACAAGCCTCACGCTCTGGACGCAACCCTCGGCTTCGACCTGTTGCGTGACGCCGTCCTGAAGACTTCCGGCAACAACCTGACACTTCAGGGCAAGGTCTCGTTCCCCCTCCACGGCCCCGGCGGCGTTAGATTCTACGGCAAGATGCGCGTACTGGCACAGGGCGGCAGCGTCCAGGACCTCGGCGACAGGATACAGGTCAAGGACGCCGACTCGTTCGATGTCATCTTCGATCTCCGCACCGATTATGTAGGCAAGGACTACCGGCGTCTCTGCGACCTGACAGTCGACAAAGCCACCGCCAAGGGCTACGACGAGATGCGCAAGTCGCATGTGGCCGACTATAAGAAACTGTTCGACAGGATGTCCATCAAGCTGGGCGACGACAAGGGCGACGCCATTCCCACCGACGAGCGTCTCAAGGCAATCGCCGCCGGACAGGTCGACAACGGGTTCGACGCCCTCTTCTTCCAGTACGGACGCTACATGCTGATTTCATCGTCGCGCAAGACCTCCATGCCTCTGTGCGCCAACCTGCAGGGCATCTGGAACGACAACCGCGCGTGCAACATGCCCTGGACCTGCGACTACCATCTGGATGAGAACATACAGCAGAACTACTGGTCGGCCAACCGCGCCAACCTTGCGGAATGCAACGAGCCTCTGTTCGACTACCTGGGCCTGCTGGCCGACCATGGCCGAGACACCGCCGCCAAGATGTACGGCAGCCGCGGCTGGGTGGCGCACACCGTCTGCAACGCATGGGGCTACACCGCTCCAGGATGGGGTGTGAGCTGGGGCATGAACGTCTCCGGCGGAGCATGGCTCGCCACTCACCTCTGGAGTCATTATAAATATACCTCCGACAAGGAATACCTCCGCAACACAGCCTATCCTATCCTGCGCGAAGCCGCCCTGTTCTTCAGCGACTACATGTCCGAGGATCCCAACACCGGGCTGCTGATGACCGGCCCCAGCATCTCGCCCGAGAACGGTTACCAGCACAAGGGCAACCACTACAGCCTCTCCATGATGCCGACCATCGACCGCGTTATGGTCCATGACCTCTACGAAGCATGCATACAGTCCGCCGACATCCTCGGTTTCGACGATGAGTTCACCGCCAAGCTGCGCCAAGACATCAAACGTCTGCCTCCGCTGGAAGTGGGTAAGGACGGCTTGCTGAAGGAATGGCCCGGTGACGTCCGCCGCAGCGACCCCTCGCACCGCCACAGCTCGCATGTGCTGGCGCTTTTCCCGTTTGACCAGGTGTCGGTATCGCGTCAGCCCGAACTGGCCGCCGCCTACCGCAAGTCCCTTGAGAGCCAGACCAGCGACCCCGCCTGGGAGGATACCGAATGGAGCACGGCCAACATGCTCTGCTTCTACGCACGCCTCAAGGACGCCGAGGGTGCCCATGGATGGCTGCAGAACCTGTTCCACCGTTTCATGCGCGAGAACCTCATGACCGTCTCGCCCGCCGGTGTCGCCATGGCCGAGGAGGATATCTTCAGCTTCGACGCCACCGAGGGTGGTGTGGCCGGTATGTGCGAGATGCTCCTGCAGTGCCACGATGATGGTCTGGAATTCCTTCCCGCCCTCCCGACCCAGTGGA
>DXXK01000088.1 GCA_019416425.1 Bacteroidales bacterium | reverse complement strand
ATTAATAAAGATTGCCATAAAGTTTAAACATCTTCAGATTCATTAACAAACGTAAATTAGTTTAGACAACGAACTATTAAAAGCCACTTAACATTCGCCATATCCTTTTCTTTATATAAATATAGATAATTTCTTATTTCTCAATCAGTGGTTTATATTCATTGGAATTTAAAATCAGAGGAATGTCCTTGATTGCAAGATTCTCATAATCCGGTTTCAGCAAGGCTATTCGTAAAGTTGTACCATCCTTCTCCATCTGTTTCAAGAGGGTGCCGAGCGAAAGATAGAGCATGAAGTCTCCATCGCACGTCACCCGAGGAGATTTGACCAACTCATTATATCCCTCCATGATGTTCTTGACAATCCACTCTGTCTGGTCCCTGGCTTCCTCCGGTGTCACTGCAGCTCTATTACGTTCCTCATTCCAGCTTTTAAGCTGGATGAGGAAAATTACGGTATTGCTCTCCCTATCGTAGACAATATCTCGGAACGTCCAGTGGTCCCACATTCCCGTAGGACAAAGCCGCGACACACCCTCCACACCAAGTTCAACCTCATTCGAGGCTGTCTCAGAGTCCGGGAACAAGGTTGCAGCCGTGCCGTGACTGACACATGCCGTTACAAACATCCCAAGTACAAGCAATCTCGCTTTCATCTTTAAAGTCATTTTAGGAGTATAGAGATTTTTTTAACATATTCTATCGCTTTAAGTTGATCACTTACTTACGTCATAACATTTTGAATCAACATTTTGCCCTTTCTGTTATAATTTTCTTTCGGTGGTGTAAGGTCTCAGGCGGGAATGGAGGTTCGCCGTTCATCTCAGTCACATATAGATAGAATGCGTTCACAACACGCATTATCTTATCCACATCGTGACCATCCGCCATCCTATAACCCCGTATCTCCGGGGCTGGCAGACCTTTGTCGGCACCATGGAATATCCAGTAGCAGCTCAATGCTATATCAGTACGATGTAATCCCATCGCACAGGCTATATAGAAATTGCCGGCATCAATTTTCTCGCATAACTGCGGAAACTTTTTTACGGTATGCTCGATGAAGGATGTCTTTTTATCAACGGGATAATAAAAATATTCCATTCCGAATTTCTCGCACAGAGCGCTCAGATGGGTATTGATTCCATCAGCTCGCAAATCTATGATAGTACGTATTCCGCATTCTTCCACTGTCGGCCAAGCGAATTTTTGACGCGGTGACGACAGCGTTCTACCTCTGACGCCACCATACACCGGTGCCAGATCCGGAATTTCCAATGTCATAAGTTTCTCCAGATTCAGTCCTGAATTTACTACCGAGCTTTTTGCTGATTCCGCCAAGACTTTTGCTTTCTCGTCCACTTGTGACTGAGATGAAGACTGTGATTCTTTAGCAATATGCCATCCATTGCAATACACACACTTATAGACAGAGTATTTACCTCCGTACTTCTCAGTCATGAAATCGGCTGTAGCCAAAGCCCGCTCCTTGGTATCCGCTATGGCTTTTGGCCTACTGTCGCTTCGGCGTACATGTGCATACACCGAGAAGACACCCCATGACTTGCGATGAAACAATGTCGAGGGATGTGTCATCTGGTCCACCAACCAGATACAAACGTTTCTGAATGAGATACGATGCCTTTCCATACTAATCATACTAATGATGGAGATTTCCAACCCTATGCATCTATCAGCGAGATGTACTCGGGAGCGACAAAATCCGTAAGCCAGACTCCATTGTTGGAAAGATAAAATACGGATCCATCTGCTTTCATTGCCTGGGCGTTGACTTTCAGTACCACCGGGCAGCCATGACGACGACCGACCGTTACAGAAGTTTCGATGTCGGGCGAAAGATGAACATGCAGTCTCGTGCCTGGTTTTAGTCCCTCTCTCAGAATTGCCGACACGACATCTTTCGATGTGCCGTGATAAAGCGTATCAGGGGGAGTTGTCTCTTTCAGTTCAACATCCACCTGGACGGAATGTCCTTGTCGGGCACGAATCCGTGTCTTGTCATCATTAAACTCATACCTCTGCTTATTATTGGTGGCGACGATGTTTTCAAGCAACGGCATGGTGAATCCATGATTCCGAATCAAATCCTCAACATCCCGCCATCCATGTTCATCAAAGGCATAGTCCTTGTCATGTCTCAGCAGATATGCTAAGTGACGGCTTTTCTTTATTAGGTTCATTTTACGTTCCGAACCATCAGTTTGCCGCTTTTAAGGGTCATTCCTATGGTCAGGTTGGAAATCTCGGCGAAGTCCAATAAGCCAAGCAGCCGCTGCTGAAGCAACATGAAGTAGGAATACTCGTCCGAATCATCAGCGCACCAGCAATATGCGCCAATTTCAGATTCCTCTGCATCGGGACGTACGCATGGAAATAATATAGCATTCTTGTTGGGGCCCTCTACCTTGATGAAATTCCTCATGATATCGTTTTCATCAGGCACTAAACAGGAACTGAAGTCGCATACGTTGATCAGTTCCGCACATTGGTCGTAGGTAGGCAGTTTGCCTGGAGCGCTTGCCTTGTCACATAGCGTATCGAGTTTATACACACCTTCAGCTCCGGCGTTCCTGTCAGCCCAAAGCGTACCACTCGGCAGTCCAAGGTCGATGTATTGAATTGATTCATTTTCTTTCATAGCAGCATTGGTTTATTTCCATTGAAGTTGTCTAAACTATTTTATGGTAAGATTTATTAAAGTAAATTACGTTTAGACAACTTCACTGGTTGTACGTATTAACAGAACGGAAAGCTTCCGGATTCAATCAACAACGTCAATAAAAAATCACAAATTTTATCAGAAGCCAGTTCTGAACTCCTTCAGTCGACGATGTCTACGGATTAGCGGGTAATATCCGCCAGGCGTGCCGTCATGCCAGGGTCGCCACAATCATGGTATTGCCTTCGCCACGGTAATAGACTGCAGGAACAGCCCATTCGGGCATCGAGGCACTCACCATCTGAGCATTGCATCGGCCGGGAAGTCTCGACAGGCGCGCGATCTGCTGTCGCGTAAACGGCTGGTTTGAGAAGAAATAGTTGCAGTATTCACGGTTCTCGTTTGCATAATCCTCCGCGTCAAAACATGGATAGGGCTCATATATGCAGACCACATGAACGCCGTCCACCGGACATTTCGGATCAGTGCTCAGCGGGCCATGTCCAATGCGCCAATAACACTCCACAGCCTTCTTGATACTGTCCAATCCATTGAACACATAACCCAGTATCTCCACTTTAGAGGTCTTCGGGACCTCGCTGATCATAACCATTGCCATAGCCTTTCTCCTTAGTTTATGTTTAGAAACATTTTATCTCATCAATATCACCCCCCCTGTTAAGGGAAGACTTGCTTGAATGGGAGGTAGTTGCCCTGGGGGTTGTGGGCATGGTGGGCGTTGTGGTCGTCGATGATGGCGAAGACTATGCGGCTGAACCTGCCGCGGAAGGCCCGCTCGCTTAGCACCTCGCGGAACAGCTGCGCCACATGTCGCGGCGGATTCCGGAATGCTCCGCATCCCAACGCTCCCAGGACCAGTGAGTCATGCCCGTTCACCAACCCGATGGCCAGGATGGTCCGGATCTTGTTCTTCACCGCGCCCACCAGATGCGGCGCGATCATCGTGCCGCCGTTGACCAGCTCCGGCCGGTTCATGCCGGCTACAGATATGAAGCTGAGTTTGACAGGGCTGTCCATCAGCTTATAGCCATGATCCTCATCCTGGCGGAACAAGGTCGCGCCGGGTGTATAGACACCGCCGAAATTACGGTCCAGCGGATATTGATGGCTGGAGCTTTCCAGTCCATACATCCTGGCGTACTGGGTGAACTGGTAGAGTGACCTGAACAGATTGGTCCGGCGGAACAATGTCTCCTCTTGCGCTCCCGCACCGGCGATGACACCACCGCCGGGATTGCGTCGGCTGGCCATATTCAGCACCGCAGGATTGAAACCCTCCGACAGTAGATTCACGGCCACGGCAAGACAGTCGTCGTTGATTACCTCAATCTCCGTCCAGCCGTTTCCCGCCGCTTCCGGAACAGCGAGTTCGGTGGAATAGAACCGCGTGCCACGGCGCATCTGATCGTCACCGTCAAACGTAATCTTGGTGCCGTCCTCGGTTACATACCAACCCCGATTGACGATATCTACGGTATTTTGGAATTCCTTGCAGCGCAGTTCCTTGATCTTCCCATAGGCTGCAGGCTCGCACTGCAGTGCCGACTTCAATACCAGATACTCATTCAGGAAATCCAGCTCCGAATCCCAGGATGCCCGGATTGTCCCCGACTCTTTTATATTTTCAGGTTTATTTTCCATAACAATTCAATTTTCAGATTAGAAGGCAGCTTTCCAATAGGGGCCGGAACAACCGCCGTACTCGCTGACGAGCAGCGCGTAGAACAACGCGACGGCAGCATCGACATCCTTGAGCTGGTACTGTTTCGGGTCGTTGTTGATACGTAGCTCCGTGATGCGATATTCATCGCCGCATTTCTCGTAATAGGCTACGGCAAAACAGATACCGGTCCAGCTACGGTAATAACGGATTGCCTGGTCATCGCAATACATGAACCAATGGTCCTCCATCGCATCGGGTATATGTCCAAAGCGGACCTTATCCATTTGCTCCGATGTGAGGTAGAAGTCCTGCGGCACGGTCACGAACCAGTCAAGAGGAAGCGTCTTCCATGTTTCGGCAGTGGCGACTGTCCGCTTCTCCGGCATAGGGTCCTCCATATTGAAACGTCGGGCCGAGTTACCCGCGCCCATAGTCCACATACTCAACGCATCTGTCAGCGAGCTTTCCTTATCTTCCTCCTCCACATCCTGGCCGCGAAGCATGTCGCGAACCTCCATCAAAGCGAATCCCAGCCTGTTCTCGCCGCGCCAGCGCGCCGGGGTGATGGCATCGGGATCGTCAGCCGGTAGACCCATGCCCCATATGGTGTCGTAAGGCGAAGCTTCGGCCAGAATTCGATTGCCTGTGGAGAGCAGGAATTCCTTCAGTTTGGAATTCTGCGAGAATTTGGCAAGATTGGCCCTGACCACCACATCCCTGCAGTTGACATCCCAGACGTATGAGTTGAAATTCCGTACGCGGCGCCCCAGTTTCTTCATGTCCATCGGATTGTACGAGGCCATGATCTTATCACAGGCTTTCTCGTCACCAAAGATGCGGGCTTTCTCCGCCATCATGTATTGCTCGGCGCAATTGTAGCACACGCCGCCGATCACGAACGGACTTGGATACCACTGGCTCAGGCAGGCTTTGCCCGCCCCGGTATGTCCCCAGAAGAACACAAATTCATCCTTAGTGTACCTCTTATCTCTGATATCTTTTACGGTCAGCATATTCTCACGTCATTGGTTTTATGAGAAAGAGCGCATCCACACCGCGAATCTATCAATCGGAATCACTTTCCACTGACGCCTACAAACTTCTGGAAATCGGAATAAGCGCCCTTAAACATGTTGATGTCGATAGGGCCGTTATACCCCTTGATCCTGCCCTTCTCCGTCATCTGCCAGATTTTCCAGTCTTCCTTGACAGGTCCGTCAGGATGATAGCGAGCTATCCAGCACTCATACTTATCGAAACGCGGATCACTCTTAAGGTATTTATCCCTGATATTCTCCCGCGTATAGATTATAGGACGCACGTTCATCTTGCGTTCCACTTCCTCGAGCCAGGTATAAGTCATATCCAGCAGCTTTGCCACGCCATGTGTCTCGATTTCCGATTCGACCTCAACATCCAGAGCGGGCGGCATATCGCCCGGAGTCCATTTGGCTGTCTCGGTAAAATTCTTGACCTGATCCAGTACCGGGCTTCCAAGCCTCAGAAAATGATATGCCCCTCGAGCGATGCCATGTCTCTCCGCCTCGACCATCCTGACATCAAACGTCTTGTCCTTGACCGTCGCACCCTCCGTTGCCTTCATGTAGGCGAAGAACACCGGCTGTATATACTTGGTGTCCTTCGGCTTTCCACGATAGACATTTCCATCGGCATCGCAATACAAGGCAAGCCGGTCCCAGTCAATATCATTCTGATGGCGCGACACATCAATTCCATAAATCTTGTCCCCTACATGGAAATCGGCACCTGGAATCTTCTCAAGGACACCATTCCGATATTCGCCGAACTCCATGCCGCCATCCGCCATAACCGCACGTCCGATTCCGGATTTTATGTTATTCTTCCAGTTTCCAAAGTACCTTGTGATTATCACACTGTCGGCTTTGCCCTGCTGTCGCTTTCCGGCGATATACTCAGGAGTGTATGATATGATTCCAAAGCCGTGGTTGTTCAAATCTTTATCAAAGCGACCTTCATACACTGACTGTTTTGTGGTACGCTTGCCGTAAGGCAATTTACCGTCCTTCCAATTTCCTTCGTATATCGAAGACCCTTTGGTCAGGACTCCATAGCCATGGTATGCATTGGTCCTCGCATTGACCGAGCCCTCATAGACCGATCCATCCGGCATCCGCATGTTGGAGGTATCCTTCACTACAATCTGGTCACTATCGAATTCATCGACCGTACTCTCACTCCGGAAGAACGGAGATGGTATGATCAGACCCACCATAAACGCCACGAGGACCAATGCCACGACCAGCATTTGGTTCTTGTACACTAATATTCTTTCTACATATTTGTTCATAAATCTTTTCTCAGTTCGGTTAATATTGTGCGGAATTCATGTTCGGTCAGAATGGTGTCATGAGGATTGGGATTGCCGATGTAAAATTACAAATATCGGTTCAAACCGACAACTATTTCGCCCAGTTTCGCATTCATAATTGCGGCAGTCGGGATTTTTTCGTAAATTTGCACACTGAGACAGGAAAAGAAGGAATCATGACAACTTAACAACACACAACTGCCATCAGAATCAGAAACATTTATGAAACGCTTCTTCAAATCATTCAATATTATTCCTATACGACTTTTGTGGTGCTGCCTGTTCATGACAGTAATGTCCGGAGGGATGCTGGCGCAGTCCAGGCAGTCGGACCGGTATTTCGCCCAGGGCATCGAGGCTTATGAAAAGGGTGACTATGCCAAGGCCATCGATTGGTTTGCCAAGTCCGATGCACTGGATGCAAAACAGATATCGCCCGAATCCAGCCGCGTCAACTACAGCAAGGCATGGATGGGCCATTGCCACTATCTGCTTGGCGATAAAAAGAAGGCCAGGGAGCTGTGCCCCAATTATCCTGAAATCAAACCGGTCGACAGACGCATAACCGTCGAGATAGACAAGGAAGATGACTTAGCTCATGATGCATTCAATATGCGGAACGACTCCGCCGCTCTGGCACACGCGCTAATATGCAAGAAACTTGAAGAGAAGACATTAGGACGTCAATCAATCCACTACGTGGGCTCGATGCTCGGGCTGAACCAGATCTATCGCCACATGCGCGACCTGTCCACAGCCATAAAATATTGCGACGAAGGGCTCGCTTTGCTGGACTCCATGGGCATCAAGACCGGAGGGCTTGCATTCTCCCTGCTGTACGACCGTGTGCTCTCCTACCTGAACCAGAACATGACGGCCATGACCTTCGGCGATATACTTAGGCTCAAGGAAATCGCCAGCTTCGAGGCTGACGAGAACGAAGATAAATATCCTCTGGCATCCGTCAGATTTCTGGAGGGTATGGTCGAACTTCAGAACGGTGCATTCTCACAGAATGATAAGAATCCATCCTATCAAAAGGCCGTCCAGCTCGCCCGGGAGGCATTGACGATGTTAATGGATTCCTACAAACCGGAGCGTGACGAGGTGATGAGCACCATGTTCGACTGCGTCGTCCTGCTTGACATGCTGGGACAGGATGAACTGATAGTCAAGTCACTGACCGACATCCGGCAGGCATTGGATGCCAAGAATGCAAGCGACGACCACAAAGGCAAGGTCCTGTCATGGCTGGGCGATTACGTCAGCGACCGGACACAAGCCCTCGGATACTTCGAGCAGGCCAATGCCCTGTTAGATGCAGATTCCAGCCCCGGCCTTTACTTCGCCAATCAATGCTCCATCGCCAATGAATACGCCCTCAAAGGCGAGGTACGGAAAGCCATGGACATCTACAACACGATCTGTGAGCAATACCGGAAAGGTATCGTCCCGCAACGCACCTACCTGATGGCGCTGAAGGACCTTGGTGACCTATACTACTCCATGGGTTACGCCGTCGAGGCCTCTGATAAATTCAAGGAGGCGCTCGGTCTGCTGGGACATGACAAGTCGAGTCCCGATTACGTCATGACGTTTATCAGATGGATCCCAATCTTTTTGAATTCATTGCCGTATTATCAGAATCAAGAAGAGGCGTACAATGCAGGCTTCGATGTTGGACAGGAATTCCGTAACATCATGTCGACCGTCTCAATCCAGGACCTGATCAACCAGGGTATAGGAGTTCCCCAGTTGGCATCCACCATATTGCCCTTCTATCAGGCCCTGGTGTCGGAAGCGACAATCATCCCCGGAATGCAGTGGCTTGATATCGAGCAGGGCCTCAGGGATTTCATATACCATCAGCTGATACCTGTGACCTCGACCCGGAACTACACAGTCTGCTCGGCGCTGATGATCTTAGGCCATGTCAACTATACATTGGGCAACTATGACGAGGCAATCAACCTGTCCAAACAGGCTATCGACATAGCCAAGGAGGCCGACTGGGCCTACGACAACTTCGTCCATGACCTGGCTTACTACCAGTTCGAGAGCGGAGACACCCGGAACGCATTCGACAACTTCCGTACCGGCTATGAATTCCAGAAGGAGAAAATCCTGCAGAGCTACCGCTGGATGACCCTGGAGGAACGGACAGCCTTCACCAACGCCAAGCGCGGCAACCTGGACAACATCCCTCATTACGCCGCCCTGGCACCGGACGATGACCGCTATGCCGCCCTGGGCTACGACGCGCTGCTGTTCACCAAAGGTCTGCTGCTGAACTCCACAATCGAACTGAACCGCCTGCTGCAGGAAGAGGGCGACAGGGAATCGCTGTCCCTGCTGAACGAGTGGCGCGAACTGAACCAGAAGATTCAGTCTGCTCCGGATCCCTACGATCCCAATGTCGTAGCCATGCGGACCAAAGCCAATGAGCTGGAGAAACATCTGCTGGCCAAATCCAAGACCTACGGCGATTACACTCAGGGACTGACTGTAAGGCACGAGGACGTCCAGAAGTGTCTGGGCGAGAAAGACATCGCAATCGAGTTCTTCTCCTTCCAGATGGACGCCAGGTCAAGACAGTACGGCGCATTAGTGATGTCGAAACACAGCGGGCCTAAATACGTTGCGATAGGCCTGGATTCAGAATGGCCTAAATACGATACACCGAGCGACTACCACAAGGACGGCAAGATATTCCAGATGATATTCCGGAATCTAATCGATGTGATGCCAGGCCGCGAGGAAGGAAATATATATTTTGCGGCCGACGGATTCCTGCACAACGTGGCGCTGGAGAACCTGCCGGAATCGGAACGGTATAACCTTCGGAGGCTGTCCTCGACACGCGAGCTGGCGCTTGGGCACGCAGACTCGAGGATCTCCAACATGGCTATGTTCGGAGGCGTAAGCTACGGACTGGGCGAGGTGGCGGATTTCTATAAAGACTCCAAGGGCGGAACACGGTCGTCGGATGACTTTCTGGAATACCTGCCCGGGACACTGACCGAGACGGAACTGGTCTACGACATCATGTCGCCCAAATGCAATGTATCCAAACGGACCGACAAGTCAGCCACGAAGAACAATTTTCTGCAACTGTCCGGCCATCATACAGACATACTGCATGTTGCCACACACGGATTCTTCGACAGCAACGTACCTGACCTCTCCAGGAACGCCGACATGCTGTCGGCCACAGGCCTCTATCTGGCCGGAGCGCAGAACACCCTCTGGGGCATGGATACCCGTAAACTGAAGGACGACGGCATCCTGACGGCTCATGAGATATCGCTGATGGACCTCCGAGGCTTGAAGCTTGCGGTGCTGTCGGCCTGCGAGACGGGACGAGGCATCATCGGCCAGGACGGCGTGTTCGGACTGCAGCGCGGCTTCAAGCAGGCCGGTGCGCAGAGCATACTGATGAGTCTGTGGAAAGTAGACGACAAGGCCACACAGCTGCTGATGACGGAGTTCTACAAGAACCTGACGCTGGGACAAAGCCAATACGACGCGCTGAAGCAGGCTCAGACTGCCGTCAAGGCTCAATACGCCGACCCTGAATACTGGGCTGCGTTCATATTGATCGACGCAAACACACATATCAGCATATGAGAATAATAAATCTACTTAAATTTCTGGCCATTGTCCTGGTGATGACGGCTATCGGAAGCACGGACGCCAAGGGCCAGAACCTGACGGGCGCCCAGATGAACATATATTTCGGCCATCCCAAGAAGGTGAGGATGTCCAATCAACAAGGCGCGATTGTAACGGAGTTTGACCGCGATGGCCGCATCCTGAGCGTGAGCCAGGGCAACATGCGCATGGTCTACGACTGGTCGGCCCACCGCGACAGCGTGACTCTGTCCATGTACCAGGGTCCTAACATGAAGGACGCAGGCCTGATCGAGATTTCCGAATTCACGAAGACAGCCTACAGGTACAAGGTCGCAGGACTGGAATACAAGGTTGAGTTCAAGGAAAATGGAGCGATGCTGAGGAATGTGACATCCAATGCGCAGGTCAGTACCACAAGCACCTATCTGTATCGAGCAGAATCGGATATGTTCCCGTATGCCATTGAGCAGACCATGGGCGACCAGGCCATTCGCTGGACAGTAACCATCAATCAGACCGACTCGTACGGCAATCCGACCGAGTTCACGCAGGAAACAATAGGCATGAAGAACGTGACCCGTTTCGAAATCGAGTACTATTGATTCTCACCGCCGGGCGTGAGGGTAAATGCAGGACGGGAGTCGGAGGCGATGGTTTCGGCCAGGGCATTCATGGCCAAAGCCTCTGAGCGACTGATGGCCGAGCTGATTCCGGCTCTACCTGTCGAGATAATGAGCAGACGCCCCTCCGAACACAGCTCGAACATCCGGCCTGAAGGCTTGAATTTTTCTTCCATCTCCTCACGCGTTATCAGGATTATGTTACCGCCGTCGGCGATGGCCTTGTCGCGCACCTGCTTCTCGGCCGCACTGATGAATGGCGAGACCAGAACGCCATTATCGCGAATGGTTTCCTCCCAATCAGCATGATGCGCCTTGAGTTCCTGCTCGGAGAAACTACGGCTGATCCGCACAGCCGAGATGGTAGGGTTGCGCAGCAGCAGGAAATTGCCATATACTGTGTATGAATTCTCTCCGATTCTGAGCTGCTGCGGCTTGTTGAAATAATCTGGGTGCTCACGCTTGATGATGAGGCGGCGCGGATTGTCGCGCACATAATCAATCATGTTGCGGAGCTGACCCTTATGGCGCAGGATGCGGTCATGATACCCCGGCTCGAAGAAAGATTCCGCAAAACCGGCGGCGCGTGTGCAGTCGCCAGTGAATGCGGAGATCAGTTCACCAAGGTGATAGGTGGTTGGCCTCTGGATATCAATGACAAAATGCAGATGATCGGGCATCACGACATACTGCAGCAATCGGGCTTCCGGGAAGTTGAGGGGAATGTTGCGTAGCTGCGCCTTGATGATATCGCCGGCGGCGGTGGTGCGCACGCCGGGAACGGAGACGGCGGAGTGGAGTCCTCCGAAAGTATGAGACAATACAGGAGTTGTATCGGCCTTGACAATGGTGATGAGATAGATGCAACGGCTCCGGTAGTCGTGGGTCTTTGATCTGGACTTATGATAGGCCATGGCGGGAGAATTTTGATGAGACAAGGGAAGTTGGTGTAAAAGTAGGAATAATTTTAATGCTGTGCAAATTATTGTGCAGATATCTGCACGGACGGAGGCCGGACCGAGGACGGCTGAGGACGAGCTGCGCTCGCCCGTCCCTGCGCAGCCCGGCCGGACGCAGGAATCCGGGCGGATTCGAAGCCATCCTTCGCACCCCTCCTTATGTTAAATGTCAAAATTTCCTGGACATTCTTGCCGGATTATGGATAAAAATTACTAACTTTGTGCTTTAACCTTAACCACACAATAACAACTTAACCACACAATAACAGCATGAACATGGGAATAACTTGCATTATATCCAGTCTTGCCGACGGCGGCAAAGCGGTAGTGGACACTGTCGCGCATGCAAGCCAAGCAGTAGTCAACAATGCCGCGCATGCCCCGGAGACCTTGGCCAAATATATAGATTATAACCCAGACCAAGGGATGCCGGGTGTTTCATATGTACTCTCGTCATTTGACAAACCGGACTGGAGCATATACGGCAGCATGACCGCATACAGCATACTTTTTGGAATACTTGTGGTACTGGCATTCGTGGGACTACGCAGTCTTACCAAACGCTACATATCCAACAATGGCCGGGACCGTATCCTGAAGTATGGATTCTTCTTTGCGTGGCTATATGGATTCGTGGTCTATGACGTCGGAATGTGCACGGGGCAGTATATCTCACTTCTGACCAATGCCCCGATGGCCATCATCTACGCCTTCAAGATATTCCTGTTCGACAGCGACGTGAGCGAAATCCATGAGATATTCCATAAAAGTTGGTTCTATTCGCTGAATTTCGCGTTGGCCCATTTCTTTGCAGCCGTGATCAGTACCCTGTTCCTGATCAAATACTTCGGTTTCAATATTGTAGCCTCGTTCCGCATGTGGTTGGCCACTAAACGGAAAAAGAAACGCGAGACTTATGTGTTCTGGGGATTTAACGAGGCCACGGTCCATCTGGTGGAAAGCATAAAGAAGGAACTCGGCAAATCATCCGATTACCGCATAATAATAGTACGCACCGGCAAGGATGACAACGAGGCACCGTCCGAGCGTACCGGTTTCGCTCGCATATTCGACTTTCTGGCTATGCCTACTTCCGAGCTCGAGAGGTTACAGAATCTCGGATGTCTCACTGCCAGCAGCTACTCATACATGGCCGACGTCAATGTACTGAGTGGAGAAACCGATATCCTCGGGGCCAAGCTCAAGCTCCGTAAGCTAAAGAAAATAATCGGGAAACGCTCCTGTGGAAAGCTTCATCTGTTCTTCCTATCAGATGACGAGAAGGATAATCTCCACAATGTGTCAGTCCTGCTGCATGACATCACAATAAATGAATATGCAGACTACCAGGGAGATGGTAATGGTACACCCTCCCCTGCCGATGGCAAAAGGGAGGTACTGTTCTACTGTCTGGCACGATACAACAGTGTCCATCGCGTAATCGAGGACCAGAACGCCTCCGACAGCATCAAGGTTAAGGTGGTGGATTCCTCGCATATCAACGTGGAGATGCTGAAACAGAATCCGAAGCTGCTGCCGGTCAACTTCGTGAATGTCGAGGCTGACGGGACCGTCACCTCCCCGTTCAATGCCCTGGTAGTTGGATTCAGCGAGGTGGGTCAGGACTCCGTGCAATTCCTGTATGAATTCGGAGCATTCGTGAAACATGGCAGTGATGATGTTCATGTTGAACGTTCGGAGTTCCATATGGATGTAGTGGATAAAAATATGGCCGACCTGGCAGGCACGTTTGTTGCAAATGCCCCTGCCATCAATCCATCGCTTCCATTTATCGAAGGGAAAGAGAATCCCAAGGCTTTGATAGCCCTGCACCAGATGGACTGCCGCAGTGTTGAGTTCTATCTGAAGTTGGAAGACTGGATCAAGACGCTGAACTATGTTGTAATCGCCACCGAGAATGACGAGTTGAACCTTTCGTTGGGCGTGAGGATCTTCAAGTTGGCAACGCGCTACCGTGCAAACCTGAAAAACTTCTGCATCCTTGTCAGGGCACATGACGACGAGGACGGTCACATCCGCCAGATTGCCGAGCATTACAACCGACTCTGGGCTGCCCAGATGGCTGTCGTCGGTACGGAAGGCAAGGATTTCAAACAGTCCGAAGTAAGGGTTGGCGAGAAGGTGTTCGGTCCGATCCATATTTTCGGCCTGGACAAGGACATCTTCACCTACGACAACATCATAGACAATTCCCTGGAACAAAAAGCCATCCTGTACAAGGAGCAATACGAGGCATCGTCCAACCCGAAGTATACCGAGCCTGAAGAGGAGAGGGATATGGCATGGCACAAGGAATTCCGTGAGAGGATGCAGATTCCGCATGAGAAGGGAGCGAAGAGGGAATTTTATCCCTCCCTCTGCGGCCTGCAGTCGCTGAGACGCATGCAGGGCCAGGATATGGCCAACAGCCTCCACACCGAGGCCAAGAAACTTCTGGCCCAGAAAGCATTGGAGAAAGCCGGCATTCCCGATTTTGACTGGACTCCGTTGACCCGTAAATTCAAGGCCGTGGAATATGAGCTTCCTTCAGGCGCAGATCTAAATCCTCAGATAGAGCGGATCCTCAACGTACTGGCACAGACCGAGCATCTGCGCTGGAACGCGTCACACGAGATCCTGGGTTACATCTGTTATGGGAAGCCCGACTATCGGCATGAGATCAAGCTACACCATGCCTGCATCACCGACTGGGACAAGCTGTCAGTCACCACCCGGAGCTACGACTACAACGTGGTTGACGTCGCTCTCGGCATCATCAACCCCGAAGACCCAATCCAGCAAAATGAAACAAATGAATAACGAGAATACATCTGAAGGATTGACACCAGAGCAAATGATGTCCTGGCAGGAGTTGATATGCTCTCCATTCTATCAAGAACATATCGATGAAAAAGATTTAATAAATATTCTGATTCAATTAGTCAATGGCCTTATTGAATACAGAAACAAAGGAATAACATATTTCGATATTAGTCCGAAGAATGTCTGTGTCTCCGAAGACGGCATTTACACCTGGATCAATTCAGGTATATCATACCCTTCAACTCCCGATCATACGATACCTAAACAACTTATTGGAGCTGAGGGTATAGTAATAGGCAATCAGTGGCTTATGGCACCTGAGACATACCGCAACGGAATCTTTACAGAATCGTCAGCCATATACTCATTGGCGATGCTTGCATATTATATCATGAACGGCATGCAGTCTCCATTTATGACGGATTCCCAATCGGGGCGAGAGACTTTAAATAAAAGATTTGGTGGCCTCATCATTCCTCAACCCGCAAATTCGGAAAAATATAAGATATTATCTAAGTTTATATGCAACATTCTGAATTCGGATAAATCAAAAAGAATTAAGACTTTTGATAACTTCAAGACTTCACTCAACAATGAATTGAAACAAGTCAAGAAAACAATATGGAATCCTTATGGGGGCACCTTTATAACCAAAGAAGACAATGGGGGTATTCCATCCAATCCATGTTGCGCAATCCCGACCACAAGTGGAGCCCCAGCCTTAATGCCGTATCCAACAGAGCACAGCTGTCCTACCCCACCCCCTCCATGCGCCATGAGCCATTCTTATAGAAACGCAATGCAGTTTCCCGACTATACCTTTACGCCAGAGAACAATAGCAGCAACCATCCAGATTACGAAAGTTCATTAGTCCCATCCTTATGCTCATCAGCCCCTATATACAAGTTCGGTTCAGTATTCAAATCAATTGTCAACAGGTTTAGAAAATCTAAACCTATGCGCGGCAATGATTCAAAAACAGATACAACCATTAGAACTGACATCAATGCCTGCGTATATGCACCAGCTGAGGTGCGTCCGCGCAAGTCATTTATCATCAGGGTATACATGTACCGCCATGAAGAACTAAATCTGGTTGACGCCAAGATAAAGGACATCGATCCCCGAGCCGTCAAGAAAGAGTACAAACCTCTTGACCTTCCCGTAAAGGAAGGAGACAAACTCACCATACAACTTAACCTGTCGGAAGGTGTACGATGCGTCGATACCCTTAAGTCAATTATCTGGCATAATCATTATACCGATTGTTCCTTCATGGCAAAATTAATCAATGAGAATCAAGATTCAATAGAAGGTACAGTCAGGGTATTTATCAACGATGTTCCCGCTGGAGAGATGTTGTTCACTGTGGATGTTGTGGACTCTGAACCCAAGGAACTATATACAAAAGTAGAATCAAGACGATTCTCAAAGATTTTCATCTCTTATGCGCATCAAGATGAAAACCAGGTCAGAGGAATAGCCGAAGGCTGTAGGATGTTAGGTACGGATTATTTCTTTGACCGACATTCACTGCATGCAGGAGATGTCTTCAAAGAGAAGATTTTTGATTACATAAACAAAGCTGACCTCTTTGTTCTATGCTGGTCCAGAAATGCAGCAGCGTCTGAATGGGTACAGATTGAAAGAGAACATGCCCTATTCCTAATCAAGGAAGGAAAGAGTAATATGTCAATCTACCCCCTATCCATTCGCCCCGAAGCACCCCTGCCAATTGACATGTCGGATAAGTATAATTTCGGAGAGCTGTAAGCGTATATACAACGATGACTGAAGTGTGGGTTAATCATCGTTCACGCCAACAATTACAAATTAAAGCTATGGCAGATTCGGACAGGAAGACATATCGGATAAACAATTCCACAGTATCTCTGATATTCGGGGATATTCTTGAAAGCAAGGCTGATGCGCTTGTCATTTCCGGAAGTATAGGGATCCCGATGCAGGGAGGACTTCCTCAATATGTGCGTCATAAGGCGAGTGACAGTGTTCTCATAGATGCCAGGAAGCATCCTACAGCCAAATTAGGGGATGTCATTGTGACAAGCGCTGGCAACCTCTCAAACAAATACCTGTTTCAGGCCGTAACGGTTGCAAGATACTCGAAGGTTCTACCACATTTATCAAATGAAGATAACCCGAAAGTATATGAGTATATAATCGGACATTCGATATCCAAAAGCCTCAGGTTATTGTCCGCAATGGAACTGACCTCCATCGCATTCCCTTGTCTTGGATTAGGCCTGGCGAATATGCCAATGGATGCAGTAGCTAAGTTTACGGCAAAAACCATCTGTCAGTTCCTATGCATGACCAACAAGTCAATCAGCGTCGAGATCTATATTCATGACTCATACGATGTATATAGCAAATTCGACTATCTGCCATTCTTTGAATGGCTGGCGGCCTATTCACACGAATTCGGCAAGAAACTGGAGCAGGTGGACTATGATAAAGAACATGCAATCTCTATAACCTCCGAAAACAGCCTTGATGATGAGCTGGAGAAGATCGAGAAGAAACCGCATAAGGTATTCTTCAGCTATTCACGCAAGGATACTGAACAAGCCGATGCCCTATGCAGGCTGCTGGACTCCATGAACATCCCGTATTGGATAGATCGTGACGGTATTTTCAGCGGCTCTAACTTCAAGGAGTTAATAGTTAAGGCCATTTCATCGACGGATATTGTGCTGTTTCTGTCATCCGAAAACTCCAACAGGTCAATAAATGTCGCTAAGGAAATTTCAATCGCCGACCAATACAACAAGATCATAATACCCGTGCGTCTTGACTCTTCGGCTATGCATCCCAAAATTGCGTACGACTTGGCAGGAATTGACTTTCTTGACCTATTCACATTTGATGATAAAAGCATACGCAAGCTCAAGAATGCCATACTGGGGCAATTAGCAATGTCCAATTCCTTATGAGTCAACATGAATACAGAATTGATTTTCAACAATATGCAATGTTATGATTGAACTGTGGTTGAAGATATTGGCGGCGGTGGCGCCGGCGGTGGTGCCGGGCATCATGATGGTCAGGAAGGATAAGCGGCCGGAACCGTTGGGTTGGCTGTTGGGTGCCGTCGGTGCAGGCGTGCTTGTGGCCGTGGGAGTGATAATTCTCGGGATTCTTGTGCTCCCGGAAATTCCGGATGATACGTTTATCGGTGCGTTCCTTACCTCCTTCATCAATGCCGCCATACCGGAGGAAGGATTGAAATTCTTAGCCTTATATCTGCTGGTAAGGCGCTGCAGACACTTTGACGAGGTTTTCGACGGCGTGGTGTACGCTGTCTGCATCGGCATGGGATTCGCCGGGCTGGAAAACATCCTCTACCTGTTCGGCGCCGACGAGGGCTGGATGTGGGTCGGTATCTCGCGCGCCCTGCTGTCGGTTCCGGCACACTACTTCTTTGCCGTCATCATGGGCTCGTTCTTCGCCTTGGGATGGTTCGACCGCCGTAACCGCAAGTTCTACATGACAGCGGCGTTGCTGCTGCCCATCCTGGTGCACGGACTGTACGACACCCTCTGCTTCTCGATGGGAATAGACGAGACCTTCAGCGGATTCCTGCTCATGGCGTTCCTGTTGGGTTTCAACTATATACGCAAATACGTCAAATCATTGGCCAGCTCGATGCAGACGCTTGACGAGTACAGCCAGTCGAATTGAACCTACGCACTATGAGAAAAGGTAAATACGACATATTCATAAGCTACCGCCGCGAAGGAGGGCGCCAATACGCCCGCACGCTGCAGCTGATACTCGAGAAGAAAGGCTACAAGGTCTTTCTGGACTATGACGAGCTGGTCGACGGGCCGTTCAGTCCCAAGATCGAGGCCGCCATCAAGGAGGCGCCGATCTACATGATCCTGCTGTCCAAAGGAGTCATGGACAAATGCGGCGAGGAAGGAAACTGGGTAAGACGGGAGATCGAGATAGCCGTGCAGGCCAAGAAACATATAATTCCGGTCAATCCCGACAACTCGTTCGACGGCATACCTGAGAATGTACCCGCCCCCCTGAAGGAGGCCATCGGAGGTACCCAGCATTCGGAAATAAACTTCGGCCAGGCGCTGAACGCCACCGTCGACATGATGATCCGTAACCGTATACGGCCATATGTCCGTCCACGCGGCAACGGTATATGGTATCTGATCGCGGCCTTGGCCGTAATCGTCATCATGGGACTGACCGCATGGAACTGGAAAGTCCGGCATGACGCTCAGGTGGCGCAGGAAGAACTGCAGTCGCTGAAAAACCAGACCGAATTCCGCGGAGAACCAATCGCATGGTCGGACAGCGTCACCAAGCCGCAGGTCCTGGCTATCCAGGAGATCCTGAAGAGCATGGTGGCCATCGACGGCGGCGAGTTCATGCAGGGTGCCCTCCCCGGCCCCGACGGGAAATATGACGAGACGGTGGAGCCTGAATTCGAGACTCCGGCACGCAAGGTCAAGGTCGAGCCATTCCATATCGGCAAGTTCGAGGTAACCATCGGCCAATGGAACGCCATCATGGACGACAGCCGCAGCGGCGACCCGGCACTGCCGGTCGACTCCGTGACCTTCGAACAGGCAAAGCAGTTTGCTAAGAGACTCAGCGACCTGACGCTGATCCAGTTCCGGCTTCCTACGGAACCGGAATGGGAATATGCCGCCAAGGGCAGCAGCCAGCCGGAAGGATTCTTGTTTGCAGGAAGCGACAATGCCGACGACGTGGCATGGTATGCGGCCAATTCGAACGGCCGGGCGCATTCCGAGCTACAGGCCGTTCCTACGGTCAACGACCTGTTCAACATGAGCGGCAACCTAAGCGAATGGTGCGACACAAAGTTCAGGCCGTACGACGAGAGGGTTGCCTACGGCGACGACAACGCCATGACGGTGCGCGGCGGCAACTATGATTCCGAACAGTACGAGCTGACGGTGACCCACCGTGAGCCGGCCATACCCGATACCGCCATACCGACTTTGGGATTCCGTCTCGCAATCGATAATTAACCACAACATGAAGCTGAAATCAATCATAGCGATAGCATTGATGGCTGTTGGCCTGAGCGCCAACGCACAGACACTGTCCAGATCCATGGAAAGCGCCATCGCCGCCTGCCAGGGAGTGTCGCAGGCTCTGGAGCATTCCTCCACAGCCCCGCTCAAGGCCGCCAACAAGGTACTGAAGGCCGCGGACATAGTCAACTTCGGAGACCTGTCTCTCAAGAAAGGCAAGGACCTGGATGTGAAGGGACACCTGATCTTCGACGAGGAATTCCTTGACAGCCTGATTGTCAATCGCAAGGTACTGGCATTTTCAAGCAGATACGCAAAGAAACGTTCCCATCGGGGCTCGACCGGAGTGGAAGGCCGCATCCGCATGACCACCAAGGCGTTGAAGGCCGGTCAATCGGCCACCTGGAAGACCGTCAACAAGGGAACAGCAGAGTTTGCCGTGGTGGCCGAACCGGGAGGTCTGCTGACCATGACCATCCGGAACGAGAAGGGCAAGGTTCTGTATGCCGAGACTGTCAGGAACAAGCAGGGCGCCCCGGTACGCAAAGCGCAAATCAAGCTGCCCGAAAACCAGTCCACAACCCTGCTGATTGAGGTCGTGAACCATGCCACTACCGACACCAGCTTCGCCATAATGAAAAATTAAGGTTTATTCAACTTTGCACTTTGATATTTCAAAAAATTAACTTACCTTTGTGGTCGAAGCAGTCAGGCAAGTGAGACTGGCTGGACCACCACTAACATTTTGAAATGAATCCTTCAGAATTTATACATCCCGAAGACGCGGCCGCATTGCGTCAGCTGGAGAACATTCCAGGCTTCCCCGCACTGGTCAAGAAGTTCTACGCGTTGGGTTACGAGAAGCTATACTATGGCACGAACATGGCCTCCAACATCCGGCTTTCCGAGACCCAGCTGCCGCAGCTGTACCAGCATCTGCCGCCGATATGCGAGAAGCTCGGCATACCGGAGCCGGAATTCTATCTGGAAATGAACCCGATGCCCAATGCATACACCTTCGGCGATACCAAGATATTCATCACCATGACCTCCGGTCTGGTGGAGATGCTCAAGGGCGACGAGCTCGATGCCGTGATTGGTCATGAGTGCGGCCACATCCTGTGCCGCCATGTATTGTACCACAATCTGGCGAGCCTGCTGATCAGCGGCGCCGATATCTTAGGCGTTCTGGGCATGCTGACCGTGCCTATCAAATACGCCCTGCTGTACTGGCAGCGCAAGAGCGAGCTGTCGTGCGACCGCGCCGGTGCCATCATCACCGATCCCGAAACGGTGTCGAGAGTGATGGTACGGCTCTCGGGTGGTCCCAAATCGATAACCGACGACGTCAACATCGAGGAATGGGCCAAGCAGGCCGACATCTACGAGTCCATACGCAACGACGGCACCTGGAACAAGGCCCTGCAGACCTATGCCATCATGGGACAGAGCCATCCGTTCTCGGCCGTCCGCGTACGCGAGATCCTGAAATGGGGCGATTCCCAGCAGTATCATAACATCAAGGATGGATTCGAGGCTAAGGCCGAGGGTGGCTGTCCCAACTGCCATCAGCCGGTGGATCCATCGTGGCAGTTCTGCCGCCATTGCGGAACAAAACTAAATTAACAAAAAATGAAGAAACTTTTCGACGAGAACGGGATGCTCAATATCTCGGATATTGTGACCAGTCATCCCTCATACAAGGCCATCATGGAGGATGGCATCGTAACCGACCAGGAGCTGAAGGACCAGGCCGACGCCACGCTCGCGTCGCTGCGCAAGCTTCAGGAGATCTGCGACGAGGAGCAGCAGAACGCCATCCTCGATGCCATCTCCGAGATGAGCGTGCTGTTCGCCGCATACCACAACTATCAACTTCAGGACCTCCGCAAATAACAACCATCATGGGAGCATTCAACAAGAAAGCCATACTCAACGCCAGCCCGGCCCTGATTCCGGCCATGGCGGACCGCATCTGTCAGACATTCGCCGCCGACGGCTACGAAATCAAACGTGAGAACCTGGTGAGCGGAGGTGTCGACATCTCCGTAACAAAGGGTGGATTCTTCAAGGCCGTATTGGGCATGAAGACCGCGCTGAAGATCACTCTGGTTCCGCAGAACAACGCCATCGACTTCGAGGCGGGAGTGGGAATCTTCGGCCAGCAGGCCATCCCCACCATCATCATGCTGTTCTTTGCATGGCCTGTGGTGATCACGCAGATCTGGGGACTGGTACAGCAGTCGAGCCTTGACGACAAGGCTCTGGCGGCGGCACAGTCCGTCATAAACGAGAACGGCGGCAGCGCCTATGCCTACGGTTCCGTTCCGCCGCCCATGCCCGGCGCCGGCAATCCGATGAACAATGCGGCCACTTCAGGCGGCATGCGCTTCTGCACCAACTGCGGCGCTCCCCTGCCCGACGGCGCCCGCTTCTGCTCCAACTGCGGCAACCCGGTAAACTGACAGGATATGGCAAGCGATATAGAGCTGATCTGTAGAGATAAAGAGAATGAGTTGCTGAAGAAATATTTCGGCAACCTTATCCGTGAAGCTTCTGTCGAACGGCCCGAAACCATCGGGGAATACACTATGGACCTGCCTCTTAAGATAGAGGCGGAGTTCCGTGTATTCCTCGAGAATCTATGGAAGCAGTATTCCGACGAGCCGTTGGTATTAGAGGAGCAGAAGCTCCGCAGATTGCTGACCGAGGATGACCGTGAGGGAATAGAGGTGGCGTACAAGGATGCCACCACCATTACCCTATGGGAGCGCATCACGCACTCCAACCATGAGGATGTGACCCATTACAAGGGCTTGCTGCATGAATTCACCCGCGAGCTCCTGATGGTGATGCGCATCGATTTCCTGGAGGAAATCACCGGCCACTACATCAACTGCAAGACCTTCGAGGAAGACTGACGCCTAAAGCTTATTAAAGGCCCATAACTTCAAGAACATTCCTGACAGTATCCGTTCCATCTCAACGCCATGGCTGGTGGAATGTGCCAAATTAAATCTTGGAAAGTCTATTTTTTTGATAGATTTTCAATCTTCCGTAGTCTAAATTTGAGCCGAAATTCAATCTTAGAAAGTCTTTTTTTGATGAATTTTCAATCTTCTATAGTCTAATTTTAGGTATATATTCAATCTTCCATAGTCTAATTTTAGACAAAATTTCAATCTTCCATAGTCTTTTTTCGAAAATTTCCTTGGTTGCAACGAAATAATTAACTATCTTTGCAACAAAATATTAATACACTATGGAAACTTTATTCACAACATATAACAGGAAATTACGACTCGTAAACCTAAAATTCAAACGCTTCATCTACGACACTATTGATTGGGATGAACGTCTGATCTGCATCAAGGGACAACGGGGAGTAGGAAAAACCACATTGATTCTGCAGCATATCAAGGAGGCGTTCCCGCAGCCTGAAAAGGCCCTGTATGTGTCACTCGACAACCTATGGTTTGCCGCCAACTCGTTGCGTGACCTTGTGGAATATCATTACACCCACGGAGGCACCCATATCTTTCTTGATGAAGTTCATAAATATAAGGACTGGCAGACGGCAATAAAAAACATATACGACGACTATCCTGATTTATCCATCGTGTACACAGGATCGTCAATGCTGAAGATAGACAAAAATCTCGGGGATCTGTCTCGCAGGCAGGCATGCTACACATTGCCGGGACTGTCGTTCCGCGAGTATCTACAGCTTGAAAATATTCTGGATAAGCCGGCGATATCACTGGAAGAACTGCTAACCAATCATGCGGCACAAGCAGCCGACATCACATCGCACATAAAGATACTTCCATTGTTTGAACAATATCTGCGACACGGCTACTATCCTTTCTACCGTGAGGCAAAAGCGACATTCGACCAGCGCCTGCAGGATGTTTGCCTACAAGTAATCGAAAGCGACATCCCTGCCGTGGAAGACATGAGTCAATCCACGTTATTAAAAATCAAACGGCTTCTGATGATATTGGCAGAGCGGGTTCCATACCAGCCTAACATGACTGAACTCTACCGCGAGCTGGAGACAAACCGTGAGCAGGGACTCAAGATGCTCGATGCCCTGCAGCGGGCAGGCTTAATCTCGATGATCAGTTATGAGCCGCAAAACATCAGGACCCTTTCCAAACCGGACAAGATACTGCTGGACAACACCAATCTTGTACATTCCCTTACCGGATTCGGAGACAAGGGCACTGTCCGAGAGACCTTTTTCAACAATCAATTACGTCATGTGGCATCGCTTGCGCTGGACAAGGCAGGTGATTTCAGAATCAACCGCAAGTATGTCTTTGAAATAGGTGGCCGGAAGAAGGGGTTCAACCAGATCAAGGATCTTCCGGACAGTTATGTCGCAGCCGATGACCTGGAGATAGGGTTCGGCAACAAGATTCCCTTGTGGATGTTCGGGATGCTGTACTGACAGTAGCCAGACATGCCTACTATCAGAATCCTGTCTTTGCGGGATTCTGGAGAGGCGTAGAGGAGACGGGGCAAATGGAGGCGATGCGGGGACGGTAGCTGCTGAACGGGATGGGGAGATGGATGACGCCGTCGGCAAAGCTTCCCTTCTCGTAGGGCTGATACGAGAAGACCACTCCCTGCCTGGTCACCGCCGGACGGGGATAATAGCTTCTTTGGAATTTCTCCTGCAGGAAACTGATATTGTCATTTGCCGCGTCGCCTTCGTCAGAGCCCGTCACCGCGGAATAATATTGCCTGATGTAGCCATTGGCCACTTTCCATGCCAGTAGCCGGTCCTCCAACAGTTTGATTACCTTCGGAAAATCCTTGTCGCCGATTATATCCTCATATCCCAGGAGCCGACCGGTGCTGTTGTCGAAGGTAAGGTAATATTCCTGCATGTAGCCATGGGCGCCCATGGTGTAATAATACTCATAGAACCTGTATGTCACGTAGCGGTTGTCATGGCTTTGCCATGCAGGTGCAATCTCTATTATATAGTCATACTTCGGGCCATAGCAGTCGTTTTCCTCGTCTGCCCAGTCATTCCGGTACAGCCGTTCATGCTCCAACGCACAATGACGGGCAATATCCTCCATACTCGTATTCGCGTAATCAATGCCGTCCAAGGGCTCAGGTTTCGCAAGTATGGCATAATAATCGCTTAGCATCTTCGCTGTGCCCTCGCTCTTGTCATACAAAGTCAGGACACCGTTACGCATCAGCATGCCAATGAACTGATTCAGCCATACGGGATGGCTTTCCGGAAGATATGCCAGTAACCTGAAATCACATCTCAATGCCGAATCATTGAGCGCAAAGCTTCGGATGAAACTGTGCTTACGGATCCCTGCCGGCAACAAATCACGTACCGGATCCACCGAGTCCGGCAGGTTGCGAATATCATAGCAGACGGTATCGACCCCGATAGCGAATCTCAATGTCGGCGAACCTCCGCTGTACCAGCCGTTGCCGAATACCTTGCATGTATCAACCGGGAGAGTGCCGGCATAGGTTACAATCGCACTGGCATATCCACATGAACTCAGTTGATCTTGGAACATGTCGTAGTCGTATACCACGGTATTCCCGTCATATTGATACAACGTGTCGCCGTAATAACGGTGACTGCCCTTATCAGCTGATGCCGCAGATTCCCGGAAATCAAGGCCCTTGTCTTTGCTTCGGTTGTTTGCCGTCGTCAGAAAAGTCACCGCCAAAACAGCGACGGCAATAATCACAGTCAAAAGATGCCTCATTGTTGTTTTTGGATTCGCAAGTATTAATATTCCACCGCTAAATTAATAAAAACCGGAGAAATATCAAAATGGAATCGCATCAAGTCAGAGCATTTTCAGCTTAGTTCAGACTGGAGAAGGGACCGTAGGACCACAGCATTGTTGTGGACGGGGTCGTGGGATGAATAGAGGAGGGTTACTTTGGGATGTGCGGCGACGGTTTTCCGCAGGGCATCAAACGCCGGATTGGACTGCAGTTCGGCACGGTAGCGGATGGCAAACTCTTCCCAACGCGTATCGGGATCGGTGTGGAACCATTCACGCAGTTCAGTAGAAGGTGCAATTTCCTTATCCCATTCATCATAATGGAACGTCTCGTGTGACAGGCCACGGGGCCACAGTCTGTCCACATAAATCCTATACCCGTCTTCGGCCGATGCCGGCTCGTATGCCCGTTTTATTTCTATATCATGCTTCATAATTATCATCAGGGAGCCGGACATTATTCCGAATCACTGTATTATGAAAACAACTTTGCAAGATTACTGTTCTATTCCTGAACTAAATCAGAATATTACTTTTAACTGGCCATCGCCATAGGAGGTGGTGTGCTTGATCGGGAGGGCAACGGATTTCGGCTTCTTCATGCCGAAATAGGCGATGCCGTGCGGCTGTCCGGTGATCAGCATCTCGGGATTGGCACCCTGGGTCTTCATGACGTTCAGTTTGGACTGGGATGCGAACCAGGACTCCGAACCACGCCGCAGGGCACTGCCATAGCACAGGAATATGGATGAATTTTCCGGAGTGGGCTTGGCATTCGCGGGATAGGAGATCGCGAACATATATGCGTCGGTATCCCATCCGTCCGGCTGAATCCAGGAGTTCAGATGCATGAGCCTGCCGTCCGCCAGCTGATTGATGTACACGTCCGTAATGCTGTCGCCACGCTCGACCCTAAGTCCTATCCATCCGCTTCCCTCGCGGCGTTCGATATTCGGAGCCTTCTGTCCTACGGTATCCTTGAGAATGATGGCCGTTACGCCCTTGACTCGGTCCTCCTTCTCCGGCAGACAGAAACCATAATATTTGTCCGTTCCCTTCAAGTCCTCGGTAGGAACCTCGTATTCCTTCATGTATAGATGCTCGGGATAGTCATGGACGAAACCCGACGGCACAAGAGGCTGAGGATACAACGGACGGATCACTACTTCTGCCTTATTGTTGGTGACGACCAGGTCGCCGCCCTTCTTCTCGACATTGCCATTGGGATGCCACAGCCATTCAAAGGTCCCCTTATCGTACGACTCCAGGTCATCGATCACCAGAAGGATATTGTCAAGCCAAAGGAAATGACGCAGATTACGGGCAAGATTCTTGCCCGTCGGTCCGGTGGCGTCAGCCATTATGTAACGGGTATCACCCAACGTCAACATGTCGGAGAGATGACCATCGACCATAGATCCCTGATACTGCTGCAGCCTGGGCTGCGCCTCGCCGTTGAAGGTCACGATATTGTGTGCCGGACTCTGGAAGAAGTATTCACGGTAGGGAGTCTTGCCGTAGTTGCAGTTACCGCCGTCACGGATTATGTCCTCGCCGTTATGATAAAGTATAAACGAATTGGCGTCGGCATGGGCATGATTCCACGTATGGCCGCTCTTGACAGCCAGCATCGAGGCATCCTTGTCCCATGAGTCGCGCATGGTGGCCCATCCGAAAGTCTCCCAGATGCATTGATTCGGAAGTTTTACATCTGCGGGCTTACTGCTGTTCTTGTAAGGCATATACAAAAGACCCAGAGCTGTGTTGATTCCCTTCACGTCACGATGCTGGAAGTCCTCCAGCTGCGACAGATACCACAGGATATTGTCATCCTTCACCCCCAGGTTCCAGAGAAGCATCATCGGAATCAGACTTGCGGAGTTCTTATGGCCGTCACCGAAGTTAATGCTGTACATGTAGCCGGTGCGCGGATAGCTGGCCTGACAGAAGAATCCCGGTAACAGCCGCAGCTGTCTCTCCATGGCCTGTTCCAGCTCCGGGGGAGTCGCCGGATCAGGCAGGCCACTGTTGCGCCATGCCGTCAGGAACTGCAATGCCTCGGCGATGCCGAAACATGAATATCCGAAACTCTCGTACATTCCACCCACCTTGTCATCGAAGGTCTTCAGCTTGTTCTGTATGTTGTCACCCGCGAAGCCGAACCATTGCGGCAACGCCTCGCGGACAGCAGTCGCACCTTTACGGGCCTCAGGCAGGTCATCGCGCAGGGCCAGGGCCATGATACCGCCCATTCCGGCGCACGATGTCCACCAGTTATGACCCATTGAATTGAGCGAGTGGATACGCGAAGGATCCAGTATCCAGTCGCCTAAAGACGGCTCGAGCGACAGGCGGTTCAGATTCTTCACAATTGCGGCGCGGTCAGCGGCGCTGAGCCGGTCGCGGACGGCATCGTAACCGATAGCGGCCAGATAGCTCTTATGGGCCAGACCAAGATCGGCACGCCATTGCGGACGCCGGCTCAGCATCTCGGCGCTGCCCCATGTCTTGACTCCATCCAGCTTCTTCAATGCCTGGATTATGCCGTCGGTGTACTGTGCACTGTCAGTCATAAGGTATGCCAGGGTCATGCTTTCCATACGGCCCAGGTCTGCCCGCTTAACTCCTGTCTGCGCATCGGCGCGTATTGCCTCCCACGCCTTACGGTAGCATGAATCGGTCTTTATGTTTTTACGCGCCTGCTCTATGAGCTTAGGAGTGTAAAGAAGATGGTCGCGTGCGGACGCTACAAACGACATTCCCGCCAACAGCAGGACTATTACAAATCGGATTTTACTGAAATGGCACATAGACTTTACCTATAGCTGTGTATATCGTCGTGACGATATCTGCGATACAAAATTACAAAATATCTGCCATTCCGATAGAGTGCATCAACTTAATTCTCTGTAACAATAATACGAGGACTATAACTTATACACTCAAAAATGCTTAAAAACAGAATCAAGGAAATTTCATTTCTCATCGCATTGATGACGGCATGTTGCCTCAACGCAACTGCCAGGGAGTTCGTACATCCGGGCATCAGCTACACGCAGGGACAGCTGGACCGGATGAAGGCCATGGTCGAGGCCAAGGTGGAACCCTATTACACCACCTTCCAGAATCTGCTCAACAATGAATTCACCCGGCTGGACCGCAACGTCAAGGACCGCGGCACCGCCATCCCGTCGGGCAAGACTCAGGACTACATCGGAACTGACGGTCGCTGTGCCCACGACTTGGCCCTGATCTGGAAGATTACAGGCGACCGCCGCTACGCCGACAAAGCCGTTGCCTTCCTGAACGCCAACAACCATTACACCAATGTAGGCTCCGCCGGAACCGCCGCCTTGGGAGCAGGACAGATCAACCTGTTGATCGAGGCCGCGGAACTGATGCGGGACTATGACGGCTGGGATCCGGCCGAACAGCAGAAATTCAAGGACATGCTGACATATCCCTACTATTCCAACACGGAGGATGTCCATGCCAAGTACGCCAACGGCGACGATTCCAAGAACGGTATCACCTTCTACTGGAACATCTTCAACGGCGATCCGGGCCGTTACGGTAATCAGGGGATGTTCGGCATGCTGGGTATGCTGGCAATGGGTGTGTACCTTGACAACGAACTTATCTACGACCGCGCGCTCCGCTACGTGTCCGGACTGAAACATCGCGCTGACGACCTGCCCTATCCTGCCGGTCCTCCGTTGACGGGCACCAAGCCCAATTCCGACAGCGACGAGTACCAGAACGTCTATGACAGCAACGGAGGCAAGCGCAGCAACGAGATCGAGGATTACGGCTACGACGAGCTTCTGGGAAACTACATCTACCCCAACGGACAGTGCCAGGAATCATCGCGCGACCAGGCGCATGTGCTGTGCGGACTACACAAATACATCGAGTTCGCCGAGATCGCCTGGAACCAGGGCGACCGTTTCTACTCACTGCTGGACAACCGTCTGCTGAAAGGCATCGAGTTCAACTACAAATATAACCTGTCGTATCTTCAGACCTATCCTGACCAGTTGACGCCGTGGGAACCGGTCGGAGTGACAACCAACCCCGATGAGGCGACACTGGAGAACGAGATGTACCTCCGCATCAAGTGCCGCAGCGGACGCTGGGAGTCGCTCAAGATCAATCCCAAGCTCCGCGCCAACGATATCCCGAACATCGGATCGCGCGAGAGCGCCTATGCCCACTACACCGTGCGCGCCGGACTTGACGAGCCTGCCACCAGATGGCTGCGACGTACACGTGACTACACTTTCGAGAAATACGGCCCCGAAAGCATCAACTCGATGCCGCATAAGTATGAATGGAACGGCTGGGGCACACTGACCAAGACATTGGGCGTATGGATGGCCGGCGACCCTGTGACCTACGCTGAAGGTACCCGCAAGTCAGGCATCCACCGCATACCAGGCACCATTGCCGCGGTGGACTACGACTATTACAACCTGAGCGAGGACGGCGAAGGCCATACATATCATAAGATCAACGCAGCCGCTGCTACTGACTATCGTCCCGACGGCGGCGTGGCGTTGGTCAAGGACGGAAACATCTGGACCGTGACGGATTGCCGTGACGGAGAGTGGATGAACTACACTGTTGCATCACCGATCAACGACACATACGATGTCGTTGTCAAGGTCAAGGCTCCGAAGGGAATTACCTTAGGCGCTGCTGTGGACGGCGGCGATCCGATATATGCTTCATCGTCTGCCAACAACGGATATGTCGAGCTTGTGATACCCAAAGTCGCTTTTCCTGCCGGAGCATGCGTTCTGCGCCTCTATGTGAAAGGCGATGCCGCCGACGCACGCATCGCAGAAATAAGAACCAGACTCAACACATCGCTGGAAAAAGAAATCGTGTTCAACGGTTCTCTCAACAACAAGGAGAAGACATTCGAGGCCGACTGGAGCTATACGGGTATTCTGCCTGAGAAAATCGACCTGCTCAGGAGCACCACATCCGAGATAGCTGACGCCGTAGTCGTGTCCGAGGACAACACTCGCGGTGAGTTTACAGACAACACTTTGGAGGCCTCGGATCCGGCCTATACCTACTGGCTGCGCATCCAGACAGCCGACAAGACCTATACCTCCGACCCTGTAGGTATTGAATGGGGACATCTTGATGATTCGTTCGAGGATCAGGAAACATGCGAATGGAATATTCCCGGCAGCAACGGCACCTCCGAATTCACGGGAGGCGATATGGTGATCACACCCAATGCCGCTGGAACCGCTCGACTGGCACGTAAATGGAGTTTCCCGTTCCATGCCGGCAACTATCCCATTCTTGCTTTCAGGATGGATATACCTGCAAACGTAGAGACAGCCCTCTATTCCGGAGCCAATTCCTGGAACAACGGATTCAACACCTATGCCAAATACGGGGACATCATCTATTACGACCTGACGTCGGGATCATTCCAGAACAGCAAAGGCGAGCCCAAGACCATACTGGACCCGAAGGAGATGAAGGCGTTGCCTATACAGCTTCGTTTCGGCAACGCTCAGACCTCGGACAGAATCACAGTATATTGGGTCAAGACGTTCCGAAACATAGAGGAGATGAAGAGTTCCGGCATCGACAACGTTGAGAATTCCGAACCGGATAACGAAACGGAGGCACCTATCTACAACCTAACCGGCATCTACTGCGGCACAGACCCGCAGGCGTTGCCTTCTGGCCTGTATGTGCGCAACGGCCGTAAATTCATTATCCGCTGACTCATAACCCCAGATACCACAGCGCATCTGCCTCGATAGACAGATGCGCTCTTTTTATAAACAATTTCAATCTGATTCTGAGGGTTTCCTATCAGCAAGGATGTCTTAGAAAGTCATCGAGTTTCCACCAGCCAGGAGGTGATTGAGCGGATGGAGTCGTCAAAATTGGCGCCGACCTTGATGATCTCGCGGCCGTCGGCACGGAACGGCAGAAGATAGTCGCGGTTGTTGATCTGGTCCATGGCATCCTGCGCGCTGCGGTTGATCTTGAACTCAAACAGGTATAGATACCTCGGAGTCTTGACCACCAGGTCGATACGGCCTGAGGCGGTCCTCATCTCGGCCTCGGTATAGTACCCCATCAGTTTCATCACCAGATAGATCACGTTTCGGTAGTGCATCTCCAGATTGCCAAGATCCATCTGGTCGTAGTGGTAGCCACTGAACAGTGCCTGGAGCCGAGTCATGAAGTCATCTACACGTCCGGCTTCGACATCGCGCACGAAACGTTTCAACTCGAATTCGCTGCGACCGCCCGGACTGGCAGTAAAAATCTTCATCAGACCATTAAGGAATCCACGCTCAACTTCCCGATTCGGGTAATCCAGAATGACTGTCTGGAAGCGGGAATCATAATCCTTGATAGTGAGATATCCGCTCTGATACATTATCGGAACGGTATTGCTCAGGTCGAACGAGGCATCCATCAGGTTGTCAATTTCCTCTTCAGTATGCTCCAAATCGCGCAAATCAATCTCCATACGGCGAATCATGTTGGCAAGAAAAGTCGGAGTACCCGTCGAGAACCAGTAGGAGCCTATGTTGCGCTCATAAAGAGCCTTGAGCAGACTGAATGGATTGTACATGCCGGGCGAGACGGGTGCGAAATGATAGCCGTCGTAGTTCTCCTTCAACAGTGCATAAGCCTGTTCGTCCGAGATACCATTCTTATCTGCAAGCTCATGTACGCCCTCGCTGAAATTCGACCTGATTTCCTCGACCGTCATGCCGCAGATTGCACTGTATTCTTCAGAAAGCGATATATCGTTCAGATTATTTAGATCGCTAAAGATACTCAGTTTGCCGAAACGTGACACACCCGTCAACATCGCGAACTCGATATACTGGTCACAGTTCTTGAGGTTGGAATAAAATCCTTTCAATATGACGCGCATATCATCCTGCAAATCCGGCTTCCCGACCGAATCCAGCAATGGCTTGTCGTATTCATCAATAAGAATGACCACCTTCTGTCCGGTTTTATTATACGCGCTTCGAATCAGGGCTCCGAAACGCAAGACTACGGAATCCGATTGCTCGTTCCTTCCATATATAAGTTCCTGATTATGTATAAAGGAGATAATCATCTCCTCCAGATCATTAACCGACTGGCACATGTTGGCGTTCATGGCCATATGCAGCACCGGATGCGGTTGCCAGTCGTGGTCGGCACGGCTGATGGCAAGTCCCCGGAACAGATCCTTACGTCCCTGATAGAATGCCTCGATAGTGGAAAGCAACAACGACTTGCCAAAACGGCGTGGTCTACTCAGGAAATAATACTTGCCGCTATTGACAAGTTTTTCAATAAAGTCTGTCTTGTCAACATATGTAAAGCCTTCCTCACGAATTACCGCGAAGCTCTGAATGCCTATAGGATAAAGATTTGTCATTTTTCGGTCCTTTTGTTCTATTCAACCGCTAATTTACAAAAAAACACGAATATATCAAAACGGAATTCTCTATGATTCAACATGCACAAAAAACGGTTGCGCCATGCTGACGCAACCGTCTACTTATATAATGCAGTTTGACCTTATTCTGCGGTGAGGGAGAGGACGCGGGAGGCGTAAGCCGTGCGCTTATGGTAGTCTACTTTATGCTCCAGAGGAATCTCCAGGCCATTGTCCATCAGGAAACGGCCTCTGAACAACTTGCCTTCGAATGGCAACGGCTCGTTGTCGATTCGGTTCAGTTCCTCCACACGGTACATTCTGTCGGGATCCAGGCCGGCCATCTTCACTTTGGGCAGCTGCTGGTTGACGAACGTCTCGGTCTTCCACCAGTAGAACACCGACTTGGACTTATCGGGAGCCACATACATCAGCGAGGCTACACCCTTGCCATCGTAAGGAGATACCAGACGATAGATGTCTCCAAACTGTACCACGTCACGTACCTTCTTATAATCAGCGATAGCCCGGCGGCACAGGTCGCGTTCCTCCTCCGTCATGTTCTTGGGCTGAATCTCCATACCGAGACGTCCGCTCATAGCCACATCCACACGGTACTTCAACGGTATGGTACGGAAAGTCTGATGGTTGGGCGCCGCGCTGATGTGCGAGCCCATCGCGATTGCCGGGAAGAAGTAGCTTGTGCCCCACTGCATGTACACACGCTGCAGCGCATCGGTGTTGTCGGAAACCCAGAACTCGTCGAACCAGGGAAGCACGCCCCAGTTGGCACGGGCGCCGCCGCTGGCGCAAGCCTGGATGGTCACGTCGGGATATTTGGCGCGGATACGGTCCAGAGCCTTCTGAAGTCCTCGGTGGTACTCGATGTATAGATGGCTCTGATTGTCGGCCGACAGATACTGCGATCCATGGTCCATAATCGGAGCGTTGGCATCCCACTTGATATAATCGATCTCAGGATACTTGGTCATCAGCGTATCGACTACATTGAATACCAGATCCTGCACTTTCGGGTTTGAGAGGTCCAGCACCAGCTGTGTGCCTCCACGACCCTTGGTCGGCTCGCGACGCGGAGCCTTGATGACGTACTCCGGATGCTTCTCATACAGTTCCGAGATGGTGTTGGTCATCTCCGGCTCGATCCAGATACCGAACTTCACGCCATGTTTCTTAGCAGACTTCAGCAAGCCATCGATGCCTCCGGGAAGCTTGCGGGTATCCACCGTCCAATCGCCCAACGACGTGGAATCGTTGTTACGTGGATACTTCACGCCGAACCAGCCATCGTCCATAACGAACAGCTCACCGCCCATCGAGGCGATGTCGGACATCATGTTGTCCATACCCTGCTCGTTGATGTCGAAATACACTCCCTCCCAGCTGTTCAGCAGGATCTTGCGGGGAGTGTCGCCATGTGCCAGACGATGCTCGCGACCCCAGCGGTGGAAGTTACGGCTTACGCCACTCAGCCCCTCGGTGCTGTAGGTCAGCGCCAGCGGAGGTGTGGTGAAAGTCTCGCCCGGTTTGAGATTATATGCTGAATTCTCCTCATTGATACCGGCAAACAAGTGATGGAAGTTGCTGTCGTCGGTATCGATACGGAGTTTGTAGTTACCTCCGTACTCCAGAGCTGCGCCGATCACGCGGCCCTCGTTCTCACGCGGTTTGCCGTCGAGCGACAGCATCACCTCAGCATGGGCAGTGTGCGAGTTTCTTACTCCATCCTTATTCTTGATCACCTTCATACCGTGGGTCAGAGGAGCCTCCTCAAGCCGGGTCTCGTTGGCCCATGAGCCATAAAGGCTGGACAGCCATACGTCGCCGTAACGCACAGGCAGATAACCTGAGGCATATTGCAGGAGCGTCACCGGTTTCTTTTCATTATGGACAGTCTCCGTCCAGGTCTCGATCACGTCGCTGCCGTCGAACGTACGGTAATTTACGCGGACCGTGAAGGGATAGACCATGTCGCGCAGCGTGATTACGGTAACCGTACCGTCGGCGTCCTTGCGGGTCTCGACTGTGTCGACCACCATGTCCAGGGTCATGTTGCCGTCGGCATGAGTTACGCTCATGGCGCTTTCATGCTCCGGGTTTATACCATATACCGGATAAGCATCCATAGCCTTGGTACCGGTATAATCCAATGCCTGCACTCCGGCGTCATCCAGACGTGTGCCGTAATACAGGATGGACAGTTTCTTGTCCTTCTGAGCATCGAGCACCAGCGAGGTGGAAGGTGTGGATACATTTACTTTTGTGGTACCGGCAACTCCGAAGACCGGTACGACAAAAGCCAACAACAATGTACTAACAATCTTATTTCCTAACATTCTGAAAACGTATTGATTTCTAAGGGAACAACTACAGAAGCCGATTAAAACGCTTCAATCCTTAAATTCTCGATGGCAAAATTAAGCAAAAAATATTAAGTAATGACACAAATGCGTCAAATAGTCAACAACATGCCAAGAAAGTGTCACTTATAGCAACCACCTGCACCTCGAATCAATTACATATCTTCATTTAATTGTCTTTATTTTCAAATAATTTTGTAACTTTGTAATTATAATGCGGCGAAAATCGCCAATCACCATATCCAACATGAGCAAACTGATTAAGACCGATGCCGAATACTCCCGGTGGATACAGGAGCTAAAAGAACGATACCGCAGCAGCCAGATCAAGGCTGCTACGCAAGTAAATCGAGAGATGTTGCGCTTCTACTGGACGCTCGGTCGTGACATCGTGGCTCGTAATGCCGAGAATGTTTATGGAAGCGGATTCTATCAAAACCTCAGTCAGGATCTGAAGGCAGCCATACCGGAAGCCAAGGGCTTTTCACGGCAGAATCTACATATATGAAGAAGATGTATCTTCTTTACAGTGAACTGCCTACAAATTGCCAACAACTTGTTGGCAATTCTAAAACCGAGATATGCCAACAAGTTATCGGCACATCTCAAGCAACCAATGATGAAATCATCTTCTCTGTTCCTTGGGGACATCATTGCACTCTGATAGATAAATATTTCGAAAGCGGAGAACAAGCAATCGCTTTATTCTACGCTCATAAGGTGGTCGAAGAAGGATGGTCGAGAAATGTACTGAAAACATTTATTGACACCAGTCTACATCTGCGTCAGGGCAAAGCGTTGACAAGTTTCTCCCGGTTGTTACCCGCTCCTGACAGCGATCTTGCTCAGGAACTGACAAAAGACCCATATATTTTCGACTTTACTGAAATGGCTGAGCCGTACAAAGAAAGGGAACTGAAAAAAGCGCTTATGTCAAATATCTCCCGTTTCCTACTCGAACTTGGCTCCGGGTTCGCTTACGTCGGTGAAGAATACCGCCTTAAGGTAGGGCATACCGAACAATTCATTGATTTGCTGTTTTATAACATAAAATTGCACGCCTACTGTGTAATCGAGGTTAAGACCGGCATATTCGGAGCCGGAGATATTGGACAACTCGGCACTTACATGACGGCGGTAAATCACATACTTAGAACCGAGCAGGACAACCCCACGATTGGTTTGCTGATATGCAAGGATAAAGATAATGTACTTGCCCAATATGCCCTTGAGTCATCATCGCAACCTATCGGGGTGGCGGAATTTCAGCTCACTAAATTCATTCCCGACGAATTCAAGAGTTCTCTGCCATCAATAGAGGACATTGAATCAGAACTAAAATAAAACAGCATATTCCGCAGAGGCAAGCTGCCTATTAACCACTAATACCATTGATTATGACGAAAGTAATTACAGAAATCACACCTTTGTCCGACAACGATTTCTTCTACCTTGTGGACCGGACCAAGGACTCATTCTCGTTTCCTATCCACCGGCACGAGGAATTCGAGCTTAATTTTGTGGAACATTGCAAGGGGGCGACCCGCGTCGTAGGCGACTCGGTGGAAGAGCTGGGCGAATACGACCTGTGTCTGGTAGGCCACGGCATCGAGCACGCATGGCTGCAGAACAACTGCACGTCGCACACCATACGCGAAATCACCATCCAGTTCTCGCCCGACATACTGAGCGAACCACTGCTCAAGAAGAACCGAATGTCAGGCATCCGTGAGCTGTTCAAGGAAAGTTCCAAAGGAATAGCCTTCAGCATGGACTGCATCCTCAGGGTGTTCCATCTCATGGACCGGCTGCTGAAATCCGATTCCAAATTCGAGCAGATGCTGGACTTCCTCCGCATGCTCAACGAGCTGTCGAAGGACCAGGAGCGCCGCGTGCTGTCCAGCTCCGGATTCTCAAAACCGGCCACCACCTGCGACTCCCGCCGCATCCAGAAAGTGCAGGATTACATCGAGAGCCACTACAGCGAGAAAATCACACTGGAGGACCTGGCAAAACTCGCCAACATGGCCACGACATCCTTCTCCCGATTCTTCAAGCTCCGAACCGGCCGCTCGGTCCAGGACTACATAGTCGATGTCCGCCTGGGTCACGCCATACGGGAACTGATGGACAGCACCACCTCCGTGGCCGAAATCTGCTACGCCTGCGGATTCAACAACATCTCCAACTTCAACCGAATCTTTAAGCGCAAAAAGAACTATACCCCCTCCGAGTTCCGCGAGCTGTATCAACGCAACAAAGTCATAATCTGACACGTCTTGATATACTATCTTGTCAATTACTTTGCATGCGCCGCGCATTATTTGTAATGTGTCGGCGCAATTTATATTTTTGCACCAGAAAACCTTATACCGGAATCCAAACCTTAAAAAGGACAACATGACATTCAACTTGAAGAAAATACTCCCGTTACTTGTTATGCTGGTCAGTCTGAACAGTTACGGGGCATCGGCATTGAGACTGCCATCCATCATCAGCGACAACGCCGTGATTCAACAGAACACCGACATACGGCTGTGGGGCTGGGCCAATCCCGGCTCCAAGGTGACGGTCCGACCATCGTGGCAGAAGGACAAGACAACCGTAACCACCGGCCAAGGCGGCAAATGGAGCCTAACGCTGCACACTCCCGCAGCCTCGTTCACGCCCCTGTCAATAACCTTCACCGACTCGGACGGCGGCTCCAAAACCATCGGCAATCTTCTCAGCGGCGAGGTCTGGCTTGCATCCGGGCAGTCCAATATGGAGATGCCCTTACGCGGTTTCTGGACCCAACCCATCGAAGGTTCGGCCCAGGCAATAGCGTATTCAGGGAATTATCCCGGCATCCGTATGGCTCTGATACCGAAAAGCGCATCATACACTCCAATGGATGACGTACCGACCCAATGGAAGACCAGCGCCCCGGCCAACGCCCATGACTTCTCGGCGCTGGCATGGTTCTTCGCCACATCGCTGACCGACATGCTGCACGTTCCAGTCGGCATCATCAACTGCGCCTACGGCGGCAGCAAGGTCGAGGGCTGGATACCCCGGGAAATCCTGGACACATATCCGAACTGGAATGTGGAGAAAGAGATGAATGACTCCAAGCTGCAGGAATACGAGCGTATCAACGTGATGTACAACGCCATGCTGAATCCGGTGGCAGGATATACGCTGCGCGGATTCCTATGGAATCAAGGAGAGTCGAACGTCGGCCGACATGACGAGTATCCCGCGCACATGGCCGATATGGTGGCGCACTGGCGCAAGCGATGGGGCAACGACAGCATACCGTTCTACTTCGTCGAGCTCCCGGGCTGGAACTACAGCAAACCCGAAGGCACGGATGCCGCTATGTTCCGTGAATGCCAGAACAGTGCGGTCGGAATGATTCCAAATTCGGATATAGTCTGCACCACCGACCTGATATACCCATACGAGCTGGAGGACATACACGCTTCCAAGAAAAAGGAGATTGGTGAACGCCTTGCGTTCAAGGCCGCGGCACTGACCTACGGCATGAACGGCGTTCCGCATGAGTTTCCGCGATTCAAGAGCGCAGAGATCAAAGGCAACAAAGCCATATTGAATTTCACCGGAGCCGACGGAGGCTTCACCCCCAACGATGTCCTGGAAGGATTCGAGGTGGCCGGCGCAGACAGAATATTCCATCCCGCACAGGCAACCGAGGACTGGAACACACGACAGATCATAGTAACATCCGATACCGTCAATGACATCAAGGCCGTGAGGTACTGCTTCAAAAACTTCGCCATCGGCAAGGTAAAGAATATGTATGGAATGCCATTGATACCGTTCCGCACCGACAGCTGGAAAGACAAAGATAAATTCGTTAGCGTAAGCGATGGAGAATTCCGTACAGGCGGCAAGGAATACCGTTACGCCGGAACCAATTTCTGGTATGGCGCCATTCTGGCGTCCGAGGGCACGGGCGGCGACCGCGAACGGCTGGAGCGCGAGCTGGACATGCTGCAGAGCCTCGGCATAGACAACCTCAGGATTCTGGCCGGAGCCGACGGCAACCGCAGTATACCATCGCATGTGGAACCCAAGCTGCAGACAGCACCGGGCGTCTACAACGACACCATACTGCAAGGTCTGGACTATCTGCTGGACCGGTTGGAGAAACGCGGCATGAAGGCCGTGATCTATCTGAACAACTCATGGGAATGGAGCGGCGGCTACGGCACATATCTTGAGTGGGCAGGCGAAGGTGTGGCTCCCCTGCCACTGCGCGACGGGTATCCTGCCTATATGGAATTCGTCTCGAGATTCCCGCTCAACGACAAGGCCAAATCCATGGTCATTGACCATATCCGCAACATCGTGGGCAGGGTAAACAGCGTAAACGGACGCCCATACTCACAATCCCCTGCCATAATGTCATGGCAGATAGCCAACGAACCCAGGGCATTCTCCGACCAAGGCAAGGAAGCCTTCGCCGAATGGATCCACGACTGCGCCAAGGCAATCAAGGCAATCGACCCGAACCATCTGGTATCGACAGGCAGCGAGGGGTCCTGGGGCTGCGAGAACGATATGGACCTATGGGTCAAGATTCACTCATACCCTGAGGTGGATTATGCAAATATACATATCTGGCCATACAACTGGCTGTGGATATCGCCCACGGATGTGGCAGACACAGTGGACAGAGGCATAGAGAAATCCAAGGAATACATAGCTGCACACCAGAAAGCGCTTGCCGGAGCAGGCAAACCGATAGTAATCGAGGAATTCGGCTATCCCCGCGACGGGATGCAGATCCGCAAGGGCAGCTCCACCAAAGGCCGCGACGTCTATTATGACTTCATACTTGGGCAGCTCAAGGATGACAACTCCCTGGTTAAAGGCGTAAACTTCTGGGGATGGGGCGGCGAAGCGCAGCCGATACACAAGTCATGGCAGCCCGGTGACCCCTACACCGGCGACCCCGCACAGGAGGACCAGGGCCTGAACTCGGTATTCGCCGACGACTACTCGACTCTTGAAATAATACGCAAACACAACGGCAAATAATAATCGAGAACAGCAAACCCGAAAATGAGAGTTTAAGGTTGGAATTAACAGTTTTATAGGTAACTTAACCCATGTTTGCGACACCAGGTCACCGCGGTGACCTGGCGTTTATGCATATTGTCAAGATAGTATCATCAAACGGAAAAATAAGACTAACATTACTCCTCCGTTTGGTTGTAATTTTGCACCCGGAGAAACGAAGCAGGAATCTCTTAAGTAAGTGATCAACTTAAACACATATCAGATACGCGGAAATTTTTGAGCGATTTCCGCAAGTCGAAGAAGGAGCAATGCGGGCATTGCGACTGATGGGGCTTGGCGGAAAGCGCCTAAAATTTCAAGTAGATGATATGTGAGATTTTAAAATACATGTATCAGTTTAAGTTAATCACCTACTTAATAACACACACATAACGAAAACAAACAACAATTATCGTATAAACCTTAAAAACGCAGTATGAAGACTAAATTAAATGTCTTGAAAGTCTTTCTGACAGCACTGATGCTCTGCACGGGATCGATGGTAATCGCCCAGCAGACTGCAGTGAAAGGTGTGGTTGTCGATCAGACCGGCGAGCCGGTGATCGGAGCCTCAGTCAGAGAGAAAGGTAATGAGAAAACCGGCACGATGACCGACATCGACGGTAATTTCGCCCTCACGGTA
Organism: Bacteroidales bacterium; assembly: GCA_019416425.1. Taxonomy (GTDB): domain Bacteria; phylum Bacteroidota; class Bacteroidia; order Bacteroidales; family Muribaculaceae; genus Lepagella. The sequence continues at coordinate 31,274 of DXXK01000088.1, read as the reverse complement.
TCGAAACCCAATGCTTCGCTACTGTTCACGTACGTAGGAATGGAGAACGAGACCGTTGCCTTGAACGGACGTACGGAGATTACGGTCACCATGCGCGAGTCCGCTCAGAATCTGAACGAAGTGGTGGTGGTCGGCTACGGCACATCCAAGAAGTCCGACCTGACCGGATCGGTGGCCTCGCTGTCCCAGGAACAGATGAAACAAGGCATCAGCACCAATGCCGACCAGATGCTTCAGGGCAAGATCGCCGGTGTGCAGGTGACCAGCAACTCCGGTGCCCCCGGTGCCGCGACCTCCATCCGTATCCGTGGAGCAAGCTCCATCAACGGCTCCAACGAGCCTCTGTATATCATCGACGGTCTTCAGGTCAGCGGTGACGCAGGCGAGATCGGCGGTTTCAACTGGACCGGTGACGGCTCGTCAGGCCAGACCAACTCGGCCAATCCTCTGGCATCCATCGCACCGAGCGACATTCTGTCCATCGACGTGCTGAAGGACGCCTCGGCCACCGCCATCTACGGTGCCGCCGGTGCCAACGGTGTCGTGATCGTGACCACCAAGAAGGGACAGTCCGGACGCGTCAACGTGACCCTTGACGCATACGTGGCATGGCAGCAGGTCGCCAAGAAGCTCGATATGCTGGACCTGAGAGGCTACGCTCAGTATCAGCTTGACCTCTACAACGAAGGCGCCAACACGCAGCTCAATGATTCATACCGCGACGTAAACCTGCTGGGCAAAGGCACGGACTGGCAGGACGAGATCTTCCGCACGGCCCTGATGCAGAACTATCAGGTCAGCGTGTCTGGCGGTAATGACCGTGTCAACTACGCCGTGTCTGGCGGATGGATGGACCAGGACGGTATCATCATCGGTTCCAACTTCAGCCGATTCAACAGTCGTGTATCCGTCGACACCCACTTCACCAAGTGGCTGAAGATGGGCGGAAAGCTGGCCTTCACGCGCACCAACGAGACCGTGACGCTCAACGACGGCTCCGGCGGTATCATCATGCAGGCCATGACAATGCAGCCCGATGTCCCCGTATATGACTTCGAGGGCAAGTACGCAAGCCCCACCAGCGTCAACGGCTCCTCCAGCTGGAACCCCGTGGCACTGGCCCTGCAGCGCAACAACACACTGCGCCGCCAGACCGTGATGGGTAACTTCTACCTTGACGCCGACTTCCTGAAGTACTTCACATTCCATGCGGAATACGGCTTCAACGCCGGCAACAACCTGAACAAGTCCTACCTGCCCCGCATCTACGAGGGCGTGAAGACTCCGATCGAGATCAACCAGATCTATCAGCGTGCCGACGAGAACTTCTACTGGCTGCAGAAGGACTACATCACCTACCGCCAGGACTTCGCCGATAAGCACAACCTTCAGATCATGGCCGGTTTCGAGGCATCGGAATCCTCATGGGAAGGCTGGTGGCTGACCAAGAAGAACCTGACCACCGACAACATCCACGTGATGGGCGCCGACGGCGAGCTGACAGCCAACGACGGCTGGAAGGACCGCGCCACCACCGTATCATGGTTCGGCCGTTTCAACTATAACTTCGACGACCGCTACCTGCTGACCTTCACGATGCGTGCCGACGGCAGCTCCAAGTTCTCCAAGGAAAACAAGTGGGGTTACTTCCCCTCGGCGGCCTTCGCATGGCGCGCCTCGCAGGAGAAGTTCCTGAACGACGTGTCCTGGCTTACCAACCTGAAGCTCCGTCTGGGCTACGGCCAGGTCGGCAACTCCAACATCGGCACCTACAAGTACGGCTCGCTGATGCACAACTTCAACACCCCGATGGGCTCGGCCTTCGTTGTGGACAACCTGCCCAACAACAAGCTGAAGTGGGAGGCCTCCGAGCAGTTCAACGCCGGTATCGACTTCTCCGTCCTGAACGGCCGCATCGACCTGACCGTCGACGCCTACTACAAGCAGACCAAGGACCTGCTGCTCCAGATCGTTGTTCCCGACTACACCGGCATCTCCTCTGATTACGGTTACATCCAGGCGCCGTTCGCCAATATCGGTAAGGTACGCAACATCGGTGTCGAGGTGGCCCTGAACACCCGCAACATCGAGAACACCAACTTCCTGTGGACATCCAACCTGACCCTGACCCACAACAAGAACAAGGTCCTCAAGCTGAACAACGCCGACCAGGTGATCTACGGCGACGTGGAGTGGTATCTCAAGAACGCCACGATGATCAAAGAGGGTCTGCCGATGGGTGTGTTCTACGGTTACAAGGCACTCGGAGTGTTCAAGGACGCCAACGATATCCTGAACTCGCCCGTACAGGTACCCGACGACATCAACCCCAACGTCAACAAGCTGAACAAGAACACGGGTGTGTTCCCCGGTGACGTGAAGTTCGCCGACATCAACAAGGACGGCGTGATCGACGAGAAGGACAAGTGCGTGATCGGCGACCCGAACCCCGACCTGACGTTCGGCTTCACCAACGTGTTCCATTTCTTTGGATTCGACGCGACACTGGGTCTGACCGGCGCCATCGGCGGCGACATCCTGAACTTCACCCGCTACAAGACGGAATCGCTGACCAGCCTGTGGGACAACCAGTCCGCGGCCATCGCCGACCGCGCCCACTACGGATTCATTGACGGCAACTCCGGCAACTTCGCCCCGGAGAACGTCTACATCACCAACGCAGGCACAGACATCCCGCGTTACAACAATCTGAACATCAACCAGAACGATCGTCTCAGCACTCGTTTCATCGAGGATGGCTCGTATCTCCGCATCCAGAACCTGGCAATCGGCTACTCCTTCCCCGAGAAGTGGATCAAGAAGGCCGGCATGACCCAGGCACGCATATACTTCAACGTACAGAACCTCTATACATTCACCAAGTACAAGGGCTTCGATCCCGAGATCGGCGCATTCAACCAGAGCGTGCTGATGCAGAACGTGGACATGGGACGTTACCCCACGCCGCGTACCTACACAGTCGGAGTCAACATCCAGTTCTAAAAAACACACCACACGACGCAATGAAAACCAATATAACAAAAGCGATACTCGGCACGGCTGCGGCGCTCCTGCTGACGGGCTGCAACGACTTCCTGACGGTTTCCCCGGAGGACAAGCTGGTAACCGAGAACTATTATACCAGCGCGGAGATGATCCGCGCCAACACGGCGGCCCTCTACTCGCACTACGAGTGGAAGAACTACGCCATGAACTTCCAGTGGAAGTTCGACATGCTGGCCGGCGACATGTACTACACCTACTCCGAGGAGGGACAGTTCTACTTCGGCAACTTCTCGAACGGCAACACCTACCTGCGCGAGGGCTGGAACGGACTGTACAACGTGATCGGCGTGGCCAACACCATCATCAACGACATGCCCGGTCCGGCGGCATCCAACAACGTTCCGGAGGCCGACATAATCCAGGGACTTGCCGAGGCGCGCTGTATCCGTGGCGTATGCTACTTCCTGCTGTCACAGTACTGGGGCGCCGTACCCATCATCTCCAACGGTGCCGAGATGGTTTCCAGCGGCAATTTCCAGGTGCCCCGCAACACCCGCGAGAGCGTATATAAGTTCGCCGAGCGCGACCTGCAGTATGCTTACGAGCATCTTCCCGAGTCCGACGCCCAGGCAGGCCGAGCCACCAAGTGGACCGCGCTGGCCTATCTGGCCAAGCTCCATCTGACCATGGCGTCCGAGGCCGGCCGCAGCAACCGTCAGGAGCTGTACGCCAAGGCCGCACGCGAGGCCGACGACGTACTGACACTGTCCGGTCTGCCCGACATCAAGACCATCGACTACTCCACCCTGTTCGACAAGGAGGGCAACAACGGCCCCGAGTCACTGCTCGCCATCCAGTGCATGGTCTACGGCTACGGCTACGGCAACGGACGCAACTGCGCCTTCGCCCGCACATCGCTGGCCGACCAGGCATGGGGCAACGGCAAGGGTCCCACGGTATCCCTGCAGAAATCCTACGCCTCCAACGACCTCCGCACCAAATGGGTGTACATGTCCACCGGATTCAACTACCCGAACATCGAGAAGTCGAAGGGCGGCTACACCTACAGCATCTATGACGCCGACCGCGGCGACGAGGCCAACGAGATGCTGGCCCACATCAAGAAGTATGTACTGGGCCACTCGGCCGACGTCGAGGGTGGCATCGGCGGCGCCCAGGACGCTCCGAACAACATCTACCTGATGCGCCTGGCCGACGTGAACCTGATCTACGCCGAGGCTGTGATGGGAACCGCGAACTCCACCTCCGACCAGTCGGCCATCGACCGTGTGAACGGAGTGCGTGCCCGCGCCGGACTGGCAGGATACCATGCGCCGATGACCTGGGAACAGCTCATCAGCGAGCGTCGCCGCGAGTTCGCCATCGAGGGCAACAACTGGTTCGACGTGCTGCGCTGGTACTACCGCGACCCGCAGGGTGCCCTGGTCTACCTGAACGCCATGAACCGCCATCAGATGTATGTACGCAACAACAATGTGTCCGAGTCGCAGCTGGCAAATCCCGACAGCTACCACCTGGCATCGTCCAAGGCAGAGGGCGGACAGTATGACGCCACCGACATCACCCTGACGCTTAACAGCTTCGTGATGCCTATCCCGGCCAACGTGCTGACAGCATCACCCCAGCTGGCCGACGACCCAGTGGAATATGAGTTTACCGAAGAATAACCCAACCCTTAAAATCAAAAAACCAATGAATAAAGCGATATATATCCTTGCCTCGGCACTTGCATGGGCCGCAGCCGCAACGGCGGTAAGCTCGTGCGACAAGTCCGACGCCCAGATGGACGAGGGCAAGACACCCTCCGTGGAATATGTGCGCGTCTGCGATCCGGAGGCTGCCGACTCCCTACTGGTGCGTGCGGCGATGGGCCAGAACATCTGCCTGATGGGAAATCATCTGGGAGACGTGCAGGAAGTGTGGTTCAACGACCAGAAGGCCCTGCTGAACCCCACACTCATCACCTCCTACTCCATCATCGTGACCATTCCCAATAAAATTCCCGACGAGGTCACCAACCAGATCACACTGGTGACAGGCAAGGGCAAGAAATCCACATATCCCTTCGAGGTGGTGGTGCCCAATCCACAGATCGTATCCCTGAGCTGCGAGTACGCACGTCCAGGCGACCAGATCACACTCACCGGAGACTTCTTCATCGAGCCTAAGGTATACTTCACTGGCACGACGCAGGCTGCCGACATCGTATCGTCGACACAGCAAAGCATCACGATGGTGGTTCCCCAGGGAGTCACAGAAGGCCCCATCACTGTGGAGTCCATCTACGGACGCACCCGCTCGGCATTCAACTTCATGGACACCACGGGCCTGATCACCAACTTCGACGACGGTTACGTCAATCCTTGGGGCCGCGGCACGGTGGTGGCCGACGAGACCTCGATCAGCGGCAAGTATCTGCTGATGGAATCACCGGCGCTTGGAGCCTGGGGCTGGAACGAGAGCCTGATGTGGGGATACTGGGGCTACGCCGACACAGCTCACGGCAACGTGCCCATCGCCCAGGGCGACATCTCCAACCTGTGCCTCAAGTTCGAGGCCAATATCGAGACCTGGCAGGATGTTCCGATGCTGTTCTGGTTCCAGAAGTGGACACCCGGCGGCAACATCAGCCCCGATGACGCACAGTACGCCCAGGCCCACTGGAAGCCGTGGATCAAGAACGGCGCCAAGACCGATGCCGTCACCGACGGCTGGGTAACCGTAAGCATCCCTCTGACAGAGTTCAAATACAACAAGGAAGAAAGCGCCGACAACATGTCGGTAGGCGACATAGCCAACTACACCGACCTCAACATAATGGTGTTCGGCGCCGGCGACATCACCGCCCCGATGAAGGTCAAGATGGACAACTTCCGTATCGTCAAACTGAAATAAACACGAGCAGCAATGAAACCGAACAATATATCCAGCATAATGAAGAAGAGCGTGGCCATCGCCGCAGTCATGACAGCGATGCTCGGCACTGCCGTGTCATGTACGGATGAGTCGGAATACATCTACCCCAACGAGCTCCATACATTCGGACCGTGCCCCGTGCTTCGCGGCGAGACAATCGAGATCATTGGCACCGGAATGAACGGACTGTCGAAGGTTATCTTCCCGGAAAATGTGGAAGTCACGGATTTCGTATCCAAGAGCGACAGCAAGGTCGTGGTGACGGTGCCCCAGGAGGCGCTGCCCGGCCATCTGATCCTGATCGTGAACGGCAAGGAGATCAAGACCCGTTCCACCATCACCTACGCCGAGCCCATCACCATCGACGCCATCTCCGTACCGGGTTCCGTCCTGAACGCTGGTGATGTAGTGACCGTGACCGGCGACTATGTCTACAACATCGCGTCGGTGACCTTCGGCAACAACGCCACCGTGGAGGCCGAGGACTTCATATCCCAGAGCCGTAAGGAACTGAAGGTAGCCGTACCGGCCGAGGCCAAGACCGGCAAGATCGTGTTCAGCGACGGCAACGAGTGGGAGGAAACCTCCGAGACAGTCTACACTGTCTCCACAGCCACCGCGACATCGCTCTCCAAGAGCGACCTGGACGGCGGTGAGTCGGTAACCATTACCGGCGAGCACCTGAACCTTGTCAAGACCGTATATTTCCCCGGCGACATCGAGGCTGAGTTCACTACTGCTGCCGACGGCAGGTCGCTGACCACGACGGTTCCCGCCACAACCTGCTCGGGTCCCATCACCCTGGAGCTCTTCTCGCTCGACAAGATCTCGACACCTTCCTTCAATTTCCCGACCGTCACCATCACCGACATCAATCCCAAGGAGAATGTAACGGCCGGAATGGAGCTGACCGTCACAGGAACACTTCTGGACCGCGTTACGGAGATCCGCTTCCCCGGCGGCGAGACAGCCAAGACAGGCTGGAGCGTATCGGCCGACGGCAAGACCCTGAAGGTAAAGGCATCGCCCAACATGGTGGACGGCAAGCTGGAATTCGTGCAGAACGTCAACATCATAGTGGAGAGTCCTTCGGTCTCGATGAGGAAGGAGGGCAACACCTTCTGGGTAGGCAACGTCAACCTGGGCGGATGGGCACAGAACCTCGAGGTCGCTTCCGAGAAAGCGGACGAGGTATGGGCGGCCTTCTCGGCGGCCATCACAGGCCCCGGCCAGCTGACAATCGAGTTCGAGGAGGACAGCACCCAGGGATGGTGGCAGATCCAGCCGCGCTACCGCAAGGACTGGAGCACCTGCTTCGTTAACGTACGCGACGACAACGGCGGCATCCACAACATGGAGCCGGGCCAGACATCGTGGACAATCAACCTGGCACAGGAGGATATCGACGAGATGTACGGCGCAGGATGGGCATTCTCCGGATGCAACCTGACCATCAAGTCCATGGCGTTCTCACCTTCGAAATAATCCAGAATCACGGAAATGAGACTGTATAGATATATCCTACCGATGCTTGCCGTCGCAATGGCGGCATGCTCCGAGAAGAACAACCAGGGGGGCGAGCCTGAAGCGCCCGCTCCCCCGGTTCAGGAAGACCCCGACAAGCCGGACAATCCCGACCCCGACAAGCCGGACAATCCCGACCCCGACGAGCCCGACAACAAGTTCGCGACCGCCCTGGTCAATCCTTCGGCATCGGCCCAGGCCCGCCAGATCTACGCCATGCTGCTTGCCAACAGCGGCAAGGAGATCCTGTCCGGCGCCATGGCCAACGTCAACAACAACAACGACTTCGCCGGATGGGTCAATAAAGTCAGCGGGAAATACCCGGCGCTGACAGGCTATGACTTCATCCATCTTCCCGACTCTCCGGCCAACTGGATAGATTATTCCGACATCAGCGCCGCGCGCACACAATGGTCACAGGGTGGAATCGTTTCCTATATGTGGCACTGGCGTGCCCCGGACTCCGAGGAGGGCTACAGGAACCATGACACCCAGAAGTATGGATTCAACATCACCGGATCCGACGCGACATCGTTCGACATCCGCGAGGCGTTGAAGGAAGGCACCTGGCAGAACAAGTTCATTCTTGAGGACCTCGACAAGGTTGCCGCGACACTCAAGCTGCTGGCCGATGCCGGAATCCCGGTACTGTGGCGACCGCTCCACGAGGCCGCGGGTTCATACCAGTACGGTCCCTGGTTCTGGTGGGGCCGGTACGGCGACGAATACACCATCCGCCTGTGGCGCCTGATGTACGACCGTCTGGTGAACCATCACGGACTGAACAACCTGATCTGGGTCTGGACCGCACAGTATCAGGATGGCTATGCCTCACGGATGAAGGCTTCCTATCCCGGCGACGAATACGTCGACATCGTGGGAGTGGACCTGTATCAGGACAACACCAATCCGGATGCCAAGGCATATGAAGCCGCGCTGCGTATGACGGACGGCAAGAAGCTGGTAGCTCTGTCGGAATGCGGACGTATCCCGGATCCGAAGAAGAGCATCGAGGGCAACGCTCCCTGGGCATGGTTCATGCTGTGGTACACCTACGACATCCACAAGGGCAACCAGATGTCCGACGGTTTCGGCAACTCATCCTCCTGGCTGCGTCAAGTGATGGACAGCCCGTTCGTACTGAACCGTGACAAGCTCAATCTGAAATAGATCGATATCTTCATTAGTTTTGCTATGATGAAACCGAACTTTAAAAATAAAATCACCGAAAGATTCTCAATATTGTTGATTACCCTGCTGCTCCCATACGAAGCCGCCTGCGCAACCACTCCGGCCGAACGGTTGATCGACCGTCTGTCGGAGGGGGTTGCCTCCGGACGGGTAATGTTCGGACACCATGACGACCCGGTGTACGGGCATACATGGAAATGGGATGCCGGCCGCTCGGACGTGCTTGAGGCTACAGGCGAATATCCGGCGGTGATGAGCTGGGACCTGGGAGGCCTCGAGAACGGAGACAGCGTCAATCTGGATGGAGTTCCCTTCGCCAGGATCCGCCAGGAAGCCATCGCACAGAACGCCCGCGGAGGCATCAACACCTTCAGCTGGCACCTGACCACTCCGCACCGCAAGGCAACAAGCTGGGAGGTCACCGACTCCACCGTTGTGAACAGGATCCTGACCAATCCCGAGGACAACCGCTGGATGACGGATGCAGTGGGTGCGGTGGCCGATTTCCTCGGCTCGATGCGTGACAGCGACGGCAACCGTTTCGCGGTGATATTCCGTCCCTGGCATGAGCATACGGGCAGCTGGTTCTGGTGGGGCGCCAACCTTTGCACCCCGGATGAGTACAAGACCCTGTGGCAGCTGACACGCCTGGCCATGGACAGCAAGGATGTCGACAATGTGGTATGGGCATATTCGCCCGACCGCGTGCAGGGGCCTGACCATTATATGGAACGCTACCCTGGCGACGAGTACGTCGATATCTTAGGCACCGACGTTTACCACTTCAACGGAGCGGAAGGCAAGGAGACTTACATAGAGGATGCCGGACGGTCGCTCAAGACCGTGACCGACCTCGCCAGAAAACACGGTAAGGTTCCGGCCTTCACCGAAACCGGTCTTGAATCCATCACCGTTCCCGACTGGTACACCTCGACGCTGATGCCGCTGCTGAAGGAATACCCCGTCGCATACGTGACAGTGTGGAGAAACGCACATGACAATCCGAAACATTACTATACACCATACAAAGGTCATCCGGCCGTATCCGACTTCCGGAAGTTCCACGATGACCCCATGACTATCTTTGTACCCAAACAGCACTAATAATCATGCAGAATAATAAAGCTTCCGAGATATTCGAATACCGCAAGAACCTGATCGAGACCCGATACGAAGAGCTGATCCGTCGCGAGAACATCGCACTGGAAGGCAACGGACTCTACAGTCGTTACAAATATCCGATCATCACGGCCGAGTCAGTGCCTCCGTTCTGGAAATATGACTTCAACCCGGCCACCAACCCATACTTCATGGAGCGCATCGGCGTGAACGCCACGCTCAACGCAGGCGCCATCAAGTGGCAGGACAAGTATCTGCTGATGGTCCGCGTGGAGGGTAACGACCGCAAGTCGTTCTTCGCCATCGCCGAGAGTCCCAACGGCATCGACAATTTCCGTTTCCGCGAGCGTCCCGTGACCATGCCTGACGGACTGATACCCACCACCAATGTCTACGACATGCGCCTCACCGCTCATGAGGACGGCTGGATCTACGGTCTGTTCTGCGCCGAGCGCCACGATGACTCCAAGCCCGGCGACCTGTCGGCGGCTACGGCCGCATGCGGCATAGCCCGTACCAAGGACCTGGACAACTGGGAGCGTCTGCCGGACCTGAAATGCAAGAGCCAGCAGCGCAACGTGGTGCTGCATCCCGAGTTCGTCAACGGCAAGTATGCCCTGTACACCCGTCCGCAGGACGGCTTCATCGACACCGGAAGCGGCGGCGGTATCGGCTGGGCCTTGGTGAACGACATGACCAACGCCGTTATCGGCGAGGAGACCATCATCGACCAGCGTCATTACCACACCATCAAGGAGGTGAAGAACGGCGAGGGCCCGCATCCCATCAAGACTCCCAAAGGATGGCTGCATCTGGCCCACGGCGTGCGCAACTGCGCCTCCGGACTGCGCTACGTGCTGTACCTCTACATGACGGCACTGGACGAGCCCTGGCGCAAGATCGCCGAACCGGGCGGTTACTTCATGGCGCCGGTCGGCGACGAGTACTGCGGCGACGTGATGAACGTTCTTTTCTCCAACGGCTGGATAGCCGATCCGGACGGCAAGGTGTTCATCTACTATGCCTCCAGCGACACGCGCCTGCATGTGGCTACCTCCTCAATCGACCAGCTGGTGGACTACTGCCTCAACACCCCGCAGGACGGCCTGACCACCACAAAGTCGGTGGAGGCAATCAACGCACTGATCGACAGCAATCTTAAAATAATGCACTGATACAGTGCGGCCCATTTCCGGCAGGACCGGTGACAGTCCTGCCGAAACCAAAACCAAAACATCAATATCAATATCATGACAACTCCGCTTAGAGAGAAAATAGGCTATGGTTTCGGCGACATGGCGTCGTCGATGTTCTGGAAGGTGTTCAGTTACTATCTGCCCTTCTTTTACTCAAATGTCTTCGGACTCCGGCTGGTGGATGCCGGCATACTTGTGCTGGTGACGCGAATCTGGGACGCGGTATCGGACCCGATGATGGGAATAATAGCAGACCGCACGCATACCCGCTGGGGCAAGTACCGCCCTTATCTGCTCTGGATGGCGCTTCCGTTCGCCGTCTGCGGAGTGCTGCTGTTCACCACCCCCGACCTCTCGTATGCCGGCAAGCTGGTGTGGGCGTATGTGACCTATATCATGATGATGACCGTCTACACCTGCATCAACGTGCCTTACGGCGCCATGCTGGGCGTCGTGACCGATGACCCGAACCAGAAGACGGTGTTCTCCTCCTACCGTATGTTCTTTGCCTACGGCGGCTCGTTCATCGCATTGGCCGCATGGGAGCCGTTGTGCTCCTTGTTCGCAAGCGCGGGCGATTCGGTCCAGGCTTCCTGGACGACTTCGATGGCCGTAATCGGCGCCACGTGCCTGATCCTGTTCATCCTTTGTTTCCGCCTGACGCGCGAGCGCATTACGACCGTCTCGAAAATCAGTGTCGGCAAGGACATAAAGACATTGCTGACCAACCGTCCATGGTGGATACTTATTGCCGCCGCCCTATGCTTCAATCTTTTCAATACGGTTCGCGGCGCCACGGTAGCATATTTCTTCGCCGATGTCATCGGCGGGGACGCCCGGCTGGTGTTCTTCACCCTGTCGGTATTGTTCTACTCGGGCTTGTTCCTGAGCGTCGGCGAGGTGGCCAATATGCTCGGAGTTGCCATGGCAGTACCCATATCCCGGCGATTGGGCAAGAAAAACACTTTCACTCTGGTAAACATTGTGCTGGCGATTCTGAGCGTTGGATTCTTCTTTCTCCCCGTCACCCCCTCTGGCTATTGGTTGATGCTTCTGTTCCAGATCGCCATATCCATACTGACCGGCATTATGTCACCGTTGGTGTGGTCCATGTATGCCGATGTCAGCGACTATGCCGAGCTCAGACATAAGACTGCATCCACCGGACTGATCTTCTCATCGTCATCTATGGCCCAGAAGTTCGGAGGTGCTTTCGGAGGTGCTGCGGTATTATGGCTTCTGGGGGCATTCGGCTACAGCGAAGCCGCCTCGGGAATGGGCCAGCCACAGTCGGCTCTCAATTGCCTGTGGTACCTGATGTCGTTCATTCCTGCCGCTGTGGCCGTGCTGGCCACTATCGCCGCAATGGCCTATCCGTTGACCACCGAGAAGGTCAACGAGATTGTTGCCAAGCTCAAGAGCCAGAGGGCTCAGGCCGCTGACAGCATCGACATTCCAGCCCAGGACGAAATGACTGATTTTGCAAACGTAATGTAAGTAAGATGAATAAGACATTTGATGATAAGTTCCGTACCGAGGTTCGACAGAATCTTGAGGAGAACATACTCCCCTACTGGATCGACAAGATGGTCGACCCGGCAGGGGGCTTCTACGGCCGTCGGGACGGCAATGACGATCTTGTGGCCGATGCGCCGAAGGGCGCGATCCTGAACGCAAGGATGCTGTGGTCCTTCGCGGCCGCATACAGGGTATTGGAAAATCCGGAATATCTGGAGATGGCGACCCGGGCCAAACGGGAGATAATCGACCGTTTCTATGATCCGGCGTATGGTGGCATATATTGGTCGCTCGACGCCCAGGGCAATCCATTGGACACGAAGAAACAGTTCTACGCCATCGGTTTCGCCATCTATGGACTGTCGGAGTACGCACGGGCCACGGGCGACAAGGAGGCGTTGGAATATGCCGTCCGTCTCTTCCATGACATCGAGAACCACAGCCGTGACCGCGAACGTGGCGGATATATCGAGGCTTTGGCCCGCGACTGGTCTCCCCTTTCCGACATGCGGCTCAGCGACAAAGACATGAACACGGCCAAGACCATGAACACCCATCTGCATATCATCGAGCCATACACCAACCTGCTCCGGGTATGGGACAGCGCTGAATTGCGCGAGGCTACCACCGGATTGCTCAATCTGTTCCTGGACAGGATTGTGTTGCCTGATGGCCGCGGCCACATGGGATTGTTCTTCGACAATGACTGGAACCTGCAGGCAGCCGGAACCATCTCGTACGGACATGACATCGAGGCGTCGTGGCTGTTGTTGGAAACGGCACAGGTCCTGGGCGATGCCGACTTGTTCCGGAAGACGTTGACGGCTACCGGCCATATCGCTGACGCTGCCTTGGAAGGACGCTGCGCCGACGGCTCTATGGTTTATGAACGTATGCCTGACGGGCGGTACGACAACGACAAACATTGGTGGGTACAGGCCGAGGATGTTATCGGTCAGACATACCTATATCTGTTCCACAATCGGGAAGAGATGCTCAGCAAGGCCTACGAGTCCTGGAGCTTTATCCGTGACAACATGCTTGACGAGTCGGGCGAATGGGTATGGAGCCTTCGCGACGGGCAGCCCAACCGCACGGAGGACAAGGCCGGCTTCTGGAAATGCCCCTACCACAACTCCCGCATGTGCCTGGAGCTGATCGAAAAACTGTAATGCAACAACCGCCTTATATTTACGTTATTTAGAAAATACTCACTGATCATGAACAAGTATCTAATGCTTTTGATTTTGCCACTCCTCTTATTCATGATGGTTGGATGTGACGATGACAAAGATGATGTGACCGCATCGGACTTAAACCTTTTTGCAGGGACATGGGAGGTTGTTTCACCAGGCGAACAAAAGGTTTTTGGATGGAATGAAATCCTTCATATAACATCAGCTCAGATTCACGAAGGCTTCGGAGGTTATCAGGGATATATTAATGCATACTTTCTTACGGCCACTGGTATCCCGAAACATGACCGTGTTTTCACATGGTCTATTCGTGAAGTGGAAAATCATCAGCCATTATTGGATGTTGTCTTACAAGGCGAACTTGATAGTGATGACATTTGGGCAGGTAATTATCCTTACAAGATAGTTAAATTGACTGACACCCACATGTGGTGGCAGGTCAACACCATCGGAGACAATAGCACGATTATGTTCAAACGTCGTGACGACATCCATATCGAATAATAGGCATCCGTTCGCGCATCTCATACTGTCCATAACTTCGTGGGAAATAACCACAACATATAAGCATTTTTATAGCTGCCTCATTTCTCAAAATTTATTATGAGATGAGGCAGATTTTTGGTAAATTTGCGATGAAATAAACCAGAGCTCCGTAAACATGAAGTGCATTATAACATTGCTTTTATCATTAGTTGGATGTCTGAGCATAGATGCTCAGACACCGGCCGACAGCGTTAGCCAGGCTGCGGCAATAGTAGATGGGTTATTTTTTGACAAATCCATATCTACAAAATCAATTATGCCAGGAGGTTCAACGTTGGCAATACTCAAGGATCCGGACGGAGCCACGGTCCTTGGTGTGTATCTGCCAGAGGGTTATGTCTTAGACAAGTCAACAATCGCAAAGGCAATTCCGGCTGAACGCGTCAAGTATGCGAAAAAGCTGCTTCGAGACTATAACGGCCGTAAACCTCAAACCAAATACACCTACCAAGGAATTGGAGCCAAAGTAGGAGAGCCGCTGGTCAAGTTTGAATATTCCGACATCGATGGCAATGTATTGAATAATGAAAAGCTCAAAGGCAAAGTATTCGTAATAAACATCTGGCAGTCAGAGTGCGGGCCTTGCAGACGTGAGATGCCGATACTCTCTGAATGGAAGGAACGTTTTCCCGATGTTGTCTTTCTTTCGGCATCCCGCCATAATAGAGAGGAAATTCTTCCTATCGTATCCAAACACAAGTTTACATGGACACATCTTCAGGAAGCATCCGATCTGGTGGCTCTGGTTCGACATGAAGGGTTTCCCCTGACTATTGTTGTTGATAGAAACGGCATAGTCAGGTTTGCGAAGGTAGGTGCCTCTGAGGAAAACCAGACACAGGCCGTCACCGTTATCGAAGAGTTAGCTCATTAAGTGTCATAGAGGCTGGAGGGCGCCAGTGAGGGAGTCCATGATGTAGCCGGCCACGCGCACATCGGAGGCCATCAGCGGGTGGTTGCGGACCAGGTCGACCGTCTCGCGCACGGCGTCGCCGGTGTCCTCGAACCCATGAAGCCACCGGTCCAGGTCGATACCGCAATGACGCATCAGCGTGATGTGCTCCTCGCTGATGCCACGCTGGCGCATCAGATGCAGCATCTCCTCGGCGTTCATCCCCTGCACGCCGCAGCCGGTATGGCCGATTATCATGATCTCGTTCACGCCAAGCTCGTATACAGCCACAAGCAGCGAACGCATCGTGGAGTCGAACGGATTGGTGATGGTGCCTCCCGCATTCTTGATCAGCTTGACATCGCCGTTGCGGATACCCAATGCCGCAGGCAGCAGCTCCACCAGACGCGTGTCCATGCAGGTGACGATGGCTATCTTCTTGTCGGGATACTTCGATGTCTCATAACGCTCATATCCCCTACTTGCCACAAACGCCCTGTTATATTTCAGAATCTCCTCAATCATGGTGTTGTCGTTGTTTTGTTTCACAAAGTTAGTAAAAATCCGTTGAATTCAAATGATTTTTACTAACTTTGTATTCAGAAAGCTACCAATACGGCAATAACGTAACGCGTTTAATCAAAAGAATTAAATCATGGCAGAATTCGATTTAAGGAAACTTGACGAATACCGAGAACACAACCAGCTTGAAGCCAAGAAGGCCAAAGGAGGGTTCCCGGGTTCATTCTGGGAAACCTACTCGGCTTTTGCCAATACCGATGGCGGAATAATCCTGCTCGGTATGCGCGAAGAGAAAAACGGGAGACTTGTGCCTGAAGAGGTCAATGCTGAGAAATTGAAGAAAGATTTCTGGAATATGGTCAATAACCGCCAGAAAATCAGTGCCAACATTGTCACCGACAGTATGGTGCAGATAGAGAAGTTCAACGGGAAGGAAATACTTGTCATACGTGTCCCCCGTGCAGAACGAACGGCACGCCCTGTCTACGTAGGAATGGATCCTAAATCCGGAACTTACCGCCGCAACCATGAAGGCGATTATCATTGCTCGCTCGACGAGATGTCTCTTATGTTCCGCGATGCCTCGTTTGCGTTTCAGGACGCAAAGTCCTATACCAAATGGACATGTCAGCATTCTGCATGAATACAGTCAAACGCTATCGAAACTTCTTCCGAGCCACCCATATCAACCACCTCTGGAACAACGAAGACGATGAGATGTTCCTGCGCAAAATTGGAGCGATCGGAATAGGTGATGATGGCAAATATCATCCGACTGCTGCAGGAATCTTGATGTTCGGGTATGAGTATGAAATCACTCGTGAATTTCCAAACTATTTCCTCGACTACCATGAAAACCGATCGTTGGGAGCAACCCGATGGACTGACCGCATTGTGTCCACTTCCGGAGACTGGAGCGGCAATGTATTTGACTTCGTAATGGAAGCATTGCGACGTATGCAGCAAGGACTCAAGATTCCTTTTGTACTTAAAGGCAACATTCGCGTTGATGACACTCCAATTCATAAACTTCTACGCGAAGCAATAACCAATTCTGTGGTCCATGCCGATTTCTATGGCCGTCAAGGTCTGGTAATTCAGAAATCAGATGAAGGATATCGGCTCTCAAATCCCGGTACAGTACGCATCTCCATCTCAGATGCAATTGAGGGTGGAATTTCAGACCCCCGAAACGGCATAATGTTAAAAATCTTCTCATTGATAGAATTTGGTGAACGAGCAGGCAGTGGTCTAAGCGGCGTATGCAAACGTTGGGAAAAGGTCTATCACACCCCGGTTTTATTTGAAGAAACGCATAAAAATGGAGTGGTCCGCACGGTTCTGACACTGTCGACAGGAGGCAATGAGCAGGACATAGAAGCCATGCTTGAACTCTACGGCGATATAGATATAGTAGAAACAACAGAACATTCAGGCGACAAAATCTACAAGGACTCTGAGGATGTCTACAATCACATTCAAGAAGCTCGTGAACCCCAAAATGAGTTTCTTTATGGCGTTAAAAAGGTTTATGGACCCCAAAATAGACCCCCAAAAAGTGTTGGGGAAGCTCATGGACCCCAAAATGGACCCAAAAAAAGTGTTGGGAAAACTCGCGGACCCCCAAATGGACCCCAAAAACTATTGAATGCTGTAATGTTGAATCCTAAAATTACTAAAGCGGCTCTTTCTGAGATGTTGGGAGTATCGTCATCTACCCTCAAACGTTGGATAAAGGCAAATAATATAGTCTGGGTTGGACACTCTAAAAACGGATACTGGACAATCAATGGAGATTAATATCAACCGACTTTCAAAGACTTTAATTGACAGTGAACTATGAATAGATTAGTAATGGCGATTGCCGTGGTTGTCCTTTGTGTAGGGGCCTCGGCATGCGGAAAGACGGAGAAGACCGCGAAACAGGAGAACCAGGTGAGCCAGAACCTGCCGGTCTATAACATCAAGCAGTCAGCCACCTCCACGCTGGACAAGGCGGAGAAAAACGTGCTGGTGATCTCGGCAAGCCCACGCCGAGGCGGCAACACCGACCTGCTGTGCGACGAGTTCGTAAAGGGCGCGACGGAAGCCGGCGGAAAAGTAGAGAAGATATTCCTGGACGATTACAAGATCGACTTTTTCCATGAGCAGCATGGGCTGTCGGCCGATTCCGTTACCGATGGTGACCAGGCTCCGCTAATCATCGACAAGATGACCAAGGCCGACATCATCGTACTCTCCAGTCCAGTCTACTACATGAACATAGACGGTCAGCTCAAGGCCCTGATGGACCGTTGCTACCGCCACGAAGGTCTGAACGGTAAGGAATTCTATTACATCACGGCATGCGCCGATGCCGAGGATTCTACGGCCGAGACCGCGATCTTCGCCTTCCGCGGATTCGTGGTATGCCTGCCGGATCCGGTGGAGCGCGGAATGGTCAAGGCCGTCGGCATGGGTCGCAAGGGTGCCGTGGCGCAATCCCAGTACATGCAGGAAGCCTACAATCTCGGCAAGACAATCTGACAGAACGGCAACAGCAAATCAGCCCGGCGTTCAGATCTGAATGCCGGGCTGTTTCTATGCTATCGTTTTCCACTTTATTATCTTGATGGCATGTATACTAATATTGTCACTTTCAGGACTTTTGGCCCCCAAAAAAACAGAAATATCTACAAACGAATACCGCAGACAGGCAGGTTATACAGATATAGAAGTTTAAACCAATTTACGTTTTATAAATATTCTTAAGACGTTTAAACTTTATGGCAACCGAAACTCGGCGACTGAAGGAGCCAATCTTAATAAATATTACCATAAAAAATTAATTTAAGCATATTTCAATATCACTGAGATTTCGGGACATTTTAAAAGCTGTATCTATTGTAACTGCTGGAGGGATTGGCATCCTGCTCCAACGGGATCATCACCCGTAACGAGCCTGAAATGCCTACCGGAGTGCCCGATATCGATAATGTTAACACAGATCTGATATGGAATCATGCGGTGACACTTATAATGAGCAGTCCACAGTGTCCGACATGGTCAATAATCCTATGTTCAAGGACTTCGGGCATCTGTTGTTCCCTGTTGACCGAAATGTACCGCTGCCCATGACCTTGGCACAGGTCAGCATGCCTAACGTGTATATGTGGTACCCATATATCCAGGTCGACTCCAACGACGGCATCGCCCCGTGGCATACCATGCATACAAGGCATCAGAGGCTGTCGTCGATGGATTCCCACGGAATTCCATGCTTACGAAGGCTGGGGCGCCGACGCTATCCGTTTCTGGGAAGCCAACATGACCACCTCCGGCAGCTCCGGCCTCACCCACGTCCACTCCGACTGAACCAAGATTGCCAGGAAGCCTTATTTAGATATGCCTCTTTATTCGCGGTACTGGGAGGGGTTGAGGCCGAGGGTACGGAGGACGTAGCGGCTGAAATAGGCCGGCGACGAGAAGTGGAACATGTCCGAGATCTGGACAAAGGTCAGGGACTTGTTCCTCAACAGACGGGCTATGTCGAGCGAGGTGTAACGGTCGATCCAGTAGTTGGCCGTATATCCGCTGACCGTCTTCGAGACCTCCGACAGGTATTTGGGCGTAACGCACAGGGCGTTGGCATAATACGACACCTCGCGGTGATAACGGTAGTCGCCGTTCTCCAGCATATCCAGGAAACGGTTCATCAGCAATGAGTTCTGCGTGGAGATACCGGATTCTCTGTTGATGGTGGAATGGAAATCGAAGAAATCAAGGATGGCCGACTGAACGGCGTTCATGAGCGACTCGCGATAGAAAGTATGTGCAGTCTGACCCAGACGGTAGTCGATCCAGCGGAAATCCCGCTCGCACACAAACCGTTGCTCGGGACTCAGGCTCATAACCGGATTCATGAACAGCGACAGCTGCCCCTTGACTCCATAGTTGGTCTGCGGAGTACACAGTTCGATGAAAGGCGCCGTGACATACAGCACCCTCACCACGAAATCATCGGACGGCCTCAGATCGGCCAGCAGCTTTCCCTTGCGGACTATCATCAGGTCGCTCTCGCGCAGCACGAACTCCTTGCCGTTGAACTTAAAGACACAGCTCCCCTTCAGGCACAAGGCATGCGCCAGATAGTTCTCGTAGCGGCCGGTTCCTGCTCCTTCAAGCGAACCTTCGATTATGACATCCTTGAATTCATCCATAGACCGAATCAATGTTGCAACCTAAATCATGCATCATGCAAATTTACGGAATTTTTTGCAATGATTTCCCATACCTATGCACTTTCGGTATTATTGTAACCATTCCCCGTAATTTGTGCAACATCACCATCAGCACAACTCCGCGGGACAAACCCGATTTACGGCCGTAGACTTACGCAGTACTCGGTATCGGTTCCGTATCGTTCCTTACTCATCCAGAACGGGACGTCGTTCCTTTCTGGTGTCTGCGGGGATTCCGACGGCCCATCGAAAGAACGGAATGAGCGACAAGAGCTTGGTGCAGGCCATGCAGCACAGGAACGTGGCACATGCTATGGCAGGTATTGCGATGGATGTGGGCAGTGCCAGCTGGTCCTTGAAGATGCGGACACACATACCCAGCCACAGGATGTGCATCAGGTACATTCCGTAACTCAGGTTGGAGAGCTCGGCGATCCACGCCGGAGTGCTGGTCCTACGGATACAGGTGAACAGCAGGAAAGCACCGGCGGTGAGCAACACGCAGTTGATGGTGCAGAACGACCAGCCGATCTCCAGCTCAGGGGTGACATGCAGAATGCCGGGGACTGCCTGGAGATAGAACGACATTATTGTCCACACGGCACCTACGGTCATCGAGATCCAACCCACCACCAGTCGCTTGGCGCGGCTCCAGTCCAGATGAACGCGGATGTAGTGCGCCAGGACAAGATAGCCCAGATATCCGGAGAAGTACCACAGCATGTGGAACTCGTTCCAGAAGCACTGGCCCCAGATCTCGCCGAAGAATCTGTTCAGGTAAGGCATGCAGGTGGATATCAGGAACAGGACGATGAAGAATCGCTCCTCCGAGGCCTTGGCCTTGGCCAGCCATGGCGATATAAACGGAATGAACAGATAGAGGCTGATCAGCGGATACATGAACCATAGATGTCCTGCAAGGGTCGGGAAATTCAACGGCAAGCGTCCCAGGTCGGTCAAGGAGGTCTCAAGGTCGATCTGAGCCCACAGCATGGGGACGGTGGAGTATATGACCATGAAGAAGATGAAAGCCGGCAGAATCCTGACCGCGCGGCGTTTGTAGAACTCCACCGCCGTCAGTCCCTCCCGCATCGGGACAAGAAGATAGGCCGAGACAATCATGAACAACGGGACGGCCATACGCGAGAAACCGTCGTAAAGCGATACCCAGAAACGGTCCGACTCATTTGCCAGGAACGACTGTGGCCCCGCCATATCAGTGGAACCCGGAGCACCGTAAAAATTCTCGCTGGCGTGAACCAGCATCACCAGGAAACATGCGAACACCCTGATGTAATCCAGAAAAACGATACGTTTAGCCATAATCTGTAATTTCAATTGAAATTGTCCCGGCACATTAACTCTCGCTAACAAGCCGAAACAACCATACTGCCACTTTTAGACTGCAAAGTTAGCAAACCACCCAGAATTACGCAATAGTCACATATGACCATCAGGTCCTCCAGGAAAGTAACAAATCAAAAGCGCAATTCATTCCTGATTCCTCTTGATCCTTATTTCCGAACCTTTTATGATGACCAACGGAACAGTTTCCACCGTGACCACGCTTGTATCCAAGCCCAGAGCATTTTCCGCCGACTCGGATATGTGCCGCAGTGTCTCATACGCGGTCAATATCTTGCGTTCATAAGCGTTGCAAATGCTCATGGGCGAGAACACCCTATGAATCAGCACGAACCTGAAGTCACCCGCAATCCCGTACCGCTTCATGGAAGGATACCGACTTGTCAGCGAAAGATCGCCTGACGCCACAAGATCCTCCACTATCTGTCTCAGAAACACGTTGATCCGCGGCTGTACCTTGAAGCCGAATCTCACGGTCACCATAAAAATGGCATCCTTTACCATTGTGTCAATAGAATAATCGAGCGTATAGGGCATGTCGGTGTATTCGATGCGGATAATCCAGTAATGGTCGGCCCTTTTAGGCTGTTTGTTTATAATAGAGTACAGTAATTTGCTTTCCACCATATTCCTTGTCGGCGAAAAACTGATGTACACAACATTCGACGCATAGCGGGGTATCTCCCCATCATTCCTTATGGCTGTGATTATGTCTATGTGATCAGGAAAATATTTATAGTCCAGATGGCTGCGATGGAATGAGCGTCCTTTGTTCCAGACAAACATTATGCAGAACAGCCCGCAGGCTATCAGGACGGTAAACCAGCCGCCGTGCACGAACTTGAACATATTGGCAGCGAAGAAAGCCCCTTCAAGCAGGCAGAACACCATTAAAAAAGAGGAGGTGAGCCACGCCGGCATTCCGATATTCCTCATATAACGCCACAGCAGTATTGTAGTGGTCAGCATTGTTATGGTGATGGCGAGTCCATAGGCGGCTTCCATGCGCCCTGACGACCGGAACAACAACACCGTTCCGACGCACCCCACATACAGAAACAGATTGATGGCCGGAACATACAGCTGACCTTTGACATCTCCCGTATGGTTAATCTTCATCCTTGGCCAGATATCAAGATTCACAGCCTCGCCTATCAGGGAAAACACACCGGTTATCAGCGCCTGACTCGCAATAACGGCGGCGACAGTAGCTATGACTATGCCCACCCCCAGAAAGCCTACCGGCATCATTCCGTAGAACGGATTCACATGGCCGTCAATAGAACCTGCATGAGCCAGAATCCATGCGCCCTGCCCGAGATAATTTAGAATGAGCATGACTTTGACGAAAAGCCAGCTGAACGTAATATTGAAACGGCCGCAATGTCCCAGATCGGCATACAATGCCTCCGCACCCGTGGTGCAGAGAAACACCGCTCCGAGTATGAACATCCATTCAGGACTGGAAATAATCAACTTGACCGCATAATAGGGATTGAACGCCTTGAATATGGAGAGATCACTCCATACGTTCATCAGTCCGAGTATGCCAAGCATCAGAAACCACACGAGCATTACCGGACCAAAAAACCTGCCGATCTTGGACGATCCCGAACGCTGCACAAAGAACACCAGGGTTATAATCACCAGCACAATCGGCACTACTGGTGTGGCGGCATGCAATGAACGCAATCCTTCCACAGCCGACGTGACTGTTACCGCCGGTGTTATTATTCCGTCAGCGAGCATCGCGCTTGCGCCAATGGCGGCCACAACAAAGGGCCACCCCCTGGTCCCTGTCTTTTTCACCAGTGAGAAAAGAGCCATAATACCCCCCTCGCCGTTATTGTCGGCGCGGAGAGCCACAGTCACATACTTGATTGTGGTCTGAAGCGTGAGCGTCCATATCACACACGACACCGCTCCGACAATATAATCCCGGTCAAACACAGGGCAGACATTCAGAATAGCCTTCATGACATAGAGCGGCGACGTTCCGATATCTCCAAACACTATCCCGATGGCGACGATCAGTCCCGCCGCACTCCACCTCCTGATCCTATTACCCTTCAGGTCCATTCCTGTTCAAATAAACGGTTGTACAATCTTAATATGGTTGACAAATGATGCGTAACAAACTGCAACCTGAATGCTGATAAACGCAAAAATATAACGCCAATGCCAACCCATAAGTTTGCCGCTACGCCAACCCCCTTCCGTTCATCCTATCAATGCCGGTATGACAACCCTTGCCAGGAGGAGGGCGCAGATTGCTTTCATATTGGTCGCTATTTACGGATTGTCAGCATATAACCGAATCCCCGTTGGTTGATAATGGAGATCGATGGGTCCTGGCGCAGTGCCTGACGTAGCTTGTGTATATAGCCGTGAAGTGAATTGCGGTTGCTTGGCTCGTCACGTTGCCATACCGCAATCATCAGTGCTGAAGCATCTACTGTCTTCCCAATGTTAGTTGCTAACCGTTCAAGAATCTTAGACTCGAAGTGCGATAGCTCAACGCTTCGTCCTTCCAGAGAAAGCGTCTGTATGGTCACATTAAAGATATACCGACCCAGGGAGAGTTTAATATCCTCACCTCGGTTAATGTTGAATCGGCGGAGCAGAGCCTTTATTCTCACTATCAATTCGCGGAGTTC
Organism: Bacteroidales bacterium; assembly: GCA_019416425.1. Taxonomy (GTDB): domain Bacteria; phylum Bacteroidota; class Bacteroidia; order Bacteroidales; family Muribaculaceae; genus Lepagella. The sequence continues at coordinate 7,385 of DXXK01000088.1, read as the reverse complement.
AAAAGGCTTTTTGAGATAGTCATTGGCTCCGATTTCAAATCCTTCCTCGACATCATCAATTGTACTTTTGGCTGTGAGAAAGAACAGAGGAACTGTCGGCGATAACTTCCTTATCTCCTTCGCCATCGAAAAGCCGTCCATTTTAGGCATCATTACGTCAGCGACAACAATATCAGCGCCTTCGGACTTAAATTTTTCAAGTCCGGCTATGCCGTCGGCTGCCGTGATAACCTCATATCCCTGTCCGCGCAGTGTGTCAGCGACAATCAGAGTGAGGTCTTCTTCATCCTCTACAAACAATATCTTATTGCCCATCGTTGAAGATTTTAATTGTGAATACCGAGCCTTCGTTTTCTTTGCTTCTGACATCAATGCTCCAACCCATTTTATCAAGTATGCTCTTTACATAGTATAACCCTATACCGTACCCTCTGACATCCTGTCGGTTGCCGTGTGGGACACGATAGAATTTGTTAAACAAATATGGTATAGAGTTGGCAGGAATGCCGATGCCGTTGTCTGAGACAGAGATTTCTCTCTCATTGCCGGATATGGTTATTTCAACACTGCTGCCTGAATATTTGATGGAATTGTCAATCAAATTGTTCAGTACATTTGACAGATGTGTCCTGTCAGCTTCTATCGAAACATCCTCGTCTACACCTACATTTATTGTTATTTCCTTATCACCTCTCATACGCTGAGCAGTGGCTATTTCTTCAATAAAAGACCGCAACAGGACTCTCTCCGGTTTTAGCTTCATTGTTTTTCGCCGCTCCATACTCATCGCAAGGATATTTTCTACCAGTTCGCCGAGCCGTTTTAGCTGTTTATTGGCGATATTGAGATATGTCTCTTTTTTCTGCGGGTCGTTGTCTGTATCGTAATTTAGTAGAGCGTCATTGGCGGAATATGCAATAGCGATAGGCGTTTTCAGCTCATGTGTCATATTGCTTACAAAATCATCTTTCATTTCTTCGATTGTTCTCATTTTTGAGACTGTGTGAAAGAGATACCAAAACGCCAATGTAAATGCGATCAAAAGAAGGAAAACGGTTATGATAACACCTGACATTTCCGAAATGATATGACGTGTTAGAGGTGTCATATATACCTTATAATATATCCCCTCGTCAGGGTTGATAGAATAGCGGTATGAATCCAATCCTGATTCCCTGTTGAATTTAGCATTACCACAAATCACAGAATCCTTGCTATTGATAACCTCTACACATAAGAAATCAGGATAGATGAACCTGTGAGAGAGCTGATTGCGTAAAACACTATCCATTACTGCCATGTCATAAGGGATATATTTATCCATTATTGCATGAAACTGCCGGCTCATTGCATCAACCATCTGATTGGAATATGGACTGTTTTCCGACAATTTAGCTCGTTTTTCCACAACTGTACCGTCAGCCTCGGTCCTGACAGAAATAAGCTGACCGTTTTTATCCCGGTATGTAGATGCCTCGGCTTTTCTGGGTGCATTGTATTCTTCAATATCCTGCTGTAACTCTACGTTTGAGGCTAATGCTTGCGCTCTGCCTGCACGATACATCAGGTCATCAATATCGGCATCAGCCAAAGCCTTCATCACATCCCGCTCAACATTGGCCCTTATAGAATTATAAAGGGATATGAGATAATAGACATTACAGCTGAAAATGACTGCAATGACAATAATAAACGTGGTCGATATTGTCTTAAAACGTTTCATATCTGCAATCACGAAGTGCTCGCGGTCTCATATAAAAATCATTAATCACCGCAACCACTAAGTGCTCGCGGGTTCCTATTAAAAACTTAAATCTCCGCAAATTTACTAATAATCCGTCATACAATCGATTAGGATAGCTTCGATTTAAGACTAAATAAGGGAGCATTTAAGACTAAATAAGGTTGGTTATAGTTAGGCTGAATATAATATAGGTAATTTTGCATCAGAAAAATATTCGCAATGAAAAAAGCATTTCTTCTCATAGCAATCTTACATAGCACAGCCTCCTATGCTCAGACTGTGGAGCCCGATACGATTTCTTCCCAACAACTCGATGAAGTTGTTGTAAAAGGTGAGAAACCACAGGTCAGGGGGGAAGACGGAATTATGGTTGTTGACCTCCCCGGAATAGTCAAGGACAAACCGGTTAACAATATACTTGAAGCTCTCGGCTATTTACCAGGCGTCACGAATAACAATGGAATGATAGGGCTTACAGGAGCCTCAAATGTCACCATTATTCTCAATGGAGGGCTTACCAATATGCCGCTCCAGAATCTTTATCAACTTCTCTACAACACTCCGGTTGACAGATTGAAAAATGTGGAGATCATGTATTCCGCTCCGGCTAAATATCATGTCAATGGTGCTGTAATCAACGTAGTTCTGAAAACTCCGACTCCTCTTGATGGTCTGCAGGGACAAGTCAGAGCCGGACATAATCAGGCGCACTATGGCTCGTATGGCGGTGTACTTGCAGCCACATACGCTATAAAGGATTGGACTTTCGACTTAAACTATGGTCTGACGCGCTGTAAATCATGGAGCCGTGAGGAAACATGGTCGAATCATCTTTATGATGGTAAGCGGACTATGATTGAGGATGATATGCGCCGCATCGGTCAGAACTGGAGCAATACCATATTTGCCTCCGGTTCATGGAAAACACTCAAAGTCACTTACAACGGTCAGATAATCTCCGATTCAAAGAGCCGGGCACTCTCATCTGGTACGTTGGGCAACTATACAAATGCCTACAAGATGCTGTCGCCTGTCGATTATCATAATATAGCTCTGCGTTACACAGCCCCGTTCGGCATGACTGTCGGCGGTGACTATACCTCCTATTCCGAGAATCGTTCCCAATCATTGTTTAAGGATGCCGATTATCTGCTTGGCTCCGACAACCGTCAGGAGATAAACCGCTGGCATGTGTATATTGACCAACAGCATCAGTTCGGCAAATGGCAACTGAACTATGGCATGGAGTATCAGCTCTCGAAAGACCATAGCTCGCAACATTATGTATTATCCTCCAATCCTGATTTCGATGATATTCTAAACGAAGATATGGTGAGTTCTTATGTCGGTACACAACGGTCGTTTGATTGGGGTCTGTCGTTCAACATATCGGCTAAGGGGGAGTATTATCATAATAAATATCAGCACAACTGGAACTTCATCCCTCAACTTGGAGCAACTTACTACAAGACACCGAAAAGCATATTCCAACTGAATCTCAGCACCCAACGCAACTATCCGTCATATTGGGAACTTCATGGTGGCACGAGCCATATCAATGATTATTCGACAGTAATCGGTAATCCTGAGCTACAGCCTTTTATCCAGTATGATGCACAATTAAATTATATTCTTAAGCAGAAATATGTGGCGACACTATATTTTCAGTATGGTGATAAAGCAACGGTGCAGCTTCCCTATCAGTCGCCGGATGCTCTCAATCTCATCTATCAGACCATGAATATGAACTACAAGCGGGTGGTTGGTCTTAACCTCTATGCGCCTTTCGGTATCAGTTACATCTGGAACGCATCAGCCACAGCCAACATATTCAATCAAAGAGAAAAGGCCGATAATTTCCATGACATAAGTTTCGACAACAGCAAATGGATTTTCTATGGTTCGCTTAACAACACCTTCAAGTTCACTCAGAACAGACCCTTCTCCCTTTCTTTGGATTTCAGTTATATCTCGCCATCATTGCAAGGCATTGCCGACCTTTCGGATATATGGAAAGTGGATGCTGGAATCAAGTGGCAGTTCGGAAAGAAACGCTGCTGTGAGCTGGATCTGAAAGCCGATGATATATTCAACAAATGGTCGCCGACCATGAACATCAACCATACAGGTCAGGACTATCGTATGAAAGTCCGTGATATGTCCCGTAATCTCAAACTGACATTTATCTGGCGATTCAACGGTTTCAAGCCTAAAGACACAAGTATTGACACCTCGCGTTTCGGCACAGGTAAATAATCTAATATTGATTTATGATGAGAGTTATTTTATTGGTAATGATATTCTTTGCTCTTTGCTCATGCAACTTAGAGAACCAAGTTGTCGTTACGACAAGAGGATACGAACAGTACCGTCAGGCTGGTAGGACAGATGCCCGAATTGAAGAGCTACAACTCCCATATGCAGTCCGCACGGATTCGCTCATAATCTACAAGAAATGAAGTGCCGATATATAGCCTGAATCAAACATATCAATCGAAAGCGGCAGGCTGACCGCTTTCAATGGATATGTATGGCATGATAATCCTCTCTCGTCATTATGTAGAAATGCTCTGTCCGTTTGTCTCCGAGAGGAGACAGGATGTCCCTGTTAGTATGATGGAACCTGAAGCCGCATTTTTCACAAACACGTTTCGATTTATTGTTTCCTTCATAATATCCACACCACACAGCCTCAAGAGCCAAGTCATTGAAAGATCTCGACAGCAGGGCTTTGACCGCTTCCGGTATGAAACCTTGCCCCCAATAGGGCTTGCCAATCCAATAGCCTATCTCAGCTTCGCCCGGCTTCATGGCTGCGGAATGAAGACCATCCGCAAACATGATTCCGCAACAGCCTACAGGCTCACCCGTATCTTTCAGAACGACGGCGAATGTTTCCGGCGCTGAAAATACAGTCCGAATGATTTCCAGACTGTTTTCTACTGATGCATGCGGCTCCCAACCGGCAATAGGGCCAATGTCAGTATCGCTGGCATACTTGAACAGAGTGTCAGCCTCTGTTTCCTGCCATGGTCTGAGAATAAGTCTTTCCGTCTCAATCATTATCATTTCTTCCAGCGTTTGAGGTGTGGGAAGAACTGGCGCATCATTTCCTTTGCTTGTTCTTTAGTCAGGTTCTGTCCCGATTGCTTGTTGATTTCATCGGTGAACTGGGCGCAGTGGTCTATCATCTGCTCCATAGTCATGTCCTGCGTGAATTTGCCGTCCTTGTAGCAGTAGATACAGTAATCCTCATTTGGCGTGCCATCCGCATTTGTGCCGAGGATTTCGTTGGTGAGCGGCATTCCGCAGCTCTGACAGAATTTCATTTCCATTGTTTTTCTTTTTGCCCATCAGTCCGACAGGGCGGATTCATAAATGCAAAAGCGCGGACTATCTATGTCAATCTAACTTGACGGCCCTGAGAAAGCCTATGATGCAGATATAACGATAGCAGCCCACGCCGTATGCGTGAGAACCACTATGCTATCTCTTGCATCAAATTTGAAAGGCTCTCAGGTTTTCAAGTTACAAGATGAGCATAACGCTTCTTATTTTCAAAATGTCGTGGATTGGATTACGCCAACCCGACCACAAAGTTACGAAATTATTATGAGATTTTAACGGTTACGCGTGGTGACCCGACGAAAATTTGGCTGAGGTCACCACATTTTTATCGCCGAAATATGGTTAAAGTCTGTTAAAGTTTGGGGCGGTGAGGCGGTGATGTGGGGTTGAATGATGCTGAATGGTTTTGAATGGATATGATTTGAGCGTTGATTATCAGCAGATTAAATCATAACAAGAATAGATATGCGTCTGTACTAACGCGCGTAACCCGCAATAACATAGCGTGTTAGCGTGGGTGTGGTGACTTTTTTGGTGACTTGGTGGGATGTAGTTAAACAAAAGACCGCTAACTCATTGAGAATTAGCGGTCTTGGGTGGTGCCACCAGCACCATTTTAGTAAATTGTAATGAATCGTGGTGAATAGCATTAAATGCTATTACACTATATATCAACGGAATTAAACTGAACTGAATTTGTTTTCAGGTGTTAACCTACATTATTCACCTACATTATTCATAGGGGTAGCTCGATGAACATGGCTATGGCTGGACACCGAGGCAATGCGTAGTAATTTCAATCGGGCATGATATCAATGTGATATTTTTGAGTTTCCGCGTGGCTGACATGGACTGGATCGCATCCTTTTTTCAATGAAAAGATAAAAAATCATCCACCCGGCACACGTAAAGGGGGTCCGATTGCAAACCGGACTTCGTGATTTTATGATTGAAGTGGCGATTATGCCGAAAGTCTCTCCAACGCAAGTGTCATGGCCTCCTTGTGTCTGTGGTTCGGCGAGAAACTGAACCGGATAATGGTCTTCTTCTCGACAATGAACACTGCGCTCAGCATTATCCGTTTCATGAAGCTGTCCATTGTGAAGTCTTCGACTTCGGTCCGGGCAAATGCCGTGGTCTTGATCCGATGCGTCATGACATAGGCCGCGGCACACAGAAACAGCCTGAAGGTATTGGCCCTGAATGAATTGCAGGACATCCTGTCGGCGCGGAAGTATTTCAGATCCTTTATCCAAAGTTCCATCGTTCCTCTGCGGCAATATCGTCGATATACGGTTTCCGGCTTGTTGTTGCGGTTGCTCGTGACAATGAAGCGGACATTTACGCCCTTGGAAGTGACTTCAAGCTTGGCGATGACGTGCTGGCGGTATTTCCAGGATTTAGCCTTGTAGTCGAAGCTGTAATATCTGCGGATGTCCTCGCCGTGCCGTTCATAGTCTCCTTTGGCGCGTCGCAACGGCTTGTCGATCTTTTTCATAAGGGCCGGATTGCCGGAAAGTCCGGTGGTGAAGCGCACGTATAGATGCGTCCTGGCCCAGTCCATGAACTCATGGCTGCAGAAGTGGCTGTCGCCGCGAAGTTCGATTATCGTATGCGGCCATGCCTCATGCAGATACTCCACGACCCTGCGCAGTATGCCGAAGATGTTCAACGATTTATTGCGTCTTCCCGGTCGAAGCAGAGGAAGGATGAGCTTGCCGTTCATCCCGTCGAAGATTACCAGCGGCATATAGCAGTACTCATCGTAATAGTCATTGAACAACGAAAGCTGCTGCGCCCCGTAGGTGTCGGCGTTGGTGTCATCCACGTCAAGAATAACCCTTTTGGGCGGTTTGGAAAACGAGGCGACATACTCCTTGACGAACAGCTTCCCGATCTCGATCAGCGTTTTCTTGTCCACATGGTTTTCAAGCCGGGTCATTGTCGGCTGGGAACACAGATCCATATCCGAGGGCTTCCGCCCGACACTCATCTTCAATGCGCTGTCGTGCCGCAGACGATCGCAGTCGTTGGCATCCTCGTATCCGCACATTATCTGACCCACGCGCTGACATACCATTTCTTCGTACGAGTGCCGAACGAGAATCTGGTTCCTGTAATCCGGAATCAGACGGGCGATCTTGCGGGCTATATTTTCCTTTTCAAGTCCAGCGAGGACCAGTCCGCCATTGGAGGAGATATCCGGGGCATTGAAATCCACCTTGATTTTCCTGTCCGGAAGTACATCTTCAAAAGAAAAAAGTGTTTTTTCTTGACTGATCTCTGGATTTGT
>DXXK01000087.1 GCA_019416425.1 Bacteroidales bacterium | reverse complement strand
TACAAATACAGAGACGGACCGCCCTATGGACGGTCCGTCTCACATATCAATGAGTAATTATTATTACTCAGCCTTCTCGATAGCGGCATCCTCGGCTTTGGCCTCGGCCTCAGCCTTGACTGCGTTCTCAGCCATCTTGTTGGGTTCCACCTGGGCAGGCTCCGTCTCAACAGCGGCAGTATTCACTTTCTTTGAGCGCGAGCGACGGGTGCTCTTGGCCTTCTTGGCCTCGGGCTTCGTGTTGGCACCCTCGTTGAAATCTACGAACTCGATCATGCACATCTCGGCGTTGTCACCAAGACGGTGACCGGTCTTGAGGATGCGCAGGTAGCCGCCGGGACGGTCAGCGACCTTGTCGGCGATGACGCCGAAGAGCTCCTTGATGGCATCGCGGTTCTGCAGATAGCTGAACACCAGACGACGGTTGTTGGTGTCATCCTTCTTGGCACGGGTGATCAAAGGCTCGGCGTATACACGAAGCGCCTTAGCCTTGGCGACTGTCGTAAAGATACGCTTGTGCGTGAACAGTGCGATCGCAAGATTGGCCAGAAGCGCCTCGCGATGACCCTTCTTGCGGCTGAGGTGATTGAATTTCTTATTGTGTCTCATCGTTGATTAGTCTTTATCTAATTTGTACTTCGAAATATCCATCCCGAACGACAGATTGTTCTTTTCGAGAAGTTCGTCAAGCTCGGAGAGCGACTTGCGGCCGAAGTTACGGAACTTCAGCAACTCGCCCTTCTCATACTGAACCAGCTGACCCAGGGTCTCGACCCCGGCGCTCTTGAGGCAATTCAAGGCGCGTACGCTGAAATCCATATCCACCAGCTTGCTCTTCAGCAGCTGGCGCATATGCAGAACCTCCTCGTCGAACTCCTCGGGCGACTCCTGCTTGGGAGTCTCCAGGGTGATCTTCTCGTCGGAGAACATCAGGAAATGCTGAATCAGAATCTTGGCGGCCTCCTTGAGAGCCTCCTTGGGATGAATCGAGCCGTCGGTGGTTACCTCCAGAACAAGCTTCTCATAGTCCGTCTTCTGCTCTACGCGGTAGTTCTCGACTGCGTACATGACGTTCTTGATGGGCGTGTAGATGGAATCGATGGCGATGACATTGATGTCTTCGTCGCCGAGCAACTCGCGGTTTTCATCTGCGGGCACCCAGCCACGTCCCTTGTTGACGGTGTATTCGAGGTTGAAGCTGGCGCTTGGGTCAAGATGACATATCACCAGTTCCGGGTTCAGGACCTGGAAACCGCTGAGCACCTCGCCGAGGTCGCCGGCCGTGAATACCTCCTTGTCGCCAACATGCACGGACGCCTTCTCGAAGTTTGCGTCCTCGGTAACACGCTTGAAACGGACCTGCTTCAGATTCAGGATGATGTTGGTCACATCCTCCTTCACACCGGGGATGGTGTCAAGCTCGTGAGCAACGCCATCGATACGGATGGTATTGATGGCGAAGCCTCCCAGCGACGAAAGCAGAATCCGGCGCAAGGCGTTTCCGATGGTCTGGCCGTAGCCAGGCTCCAGCGGACGGAACTCGAACTTGCCGAACGAGTTGTTGGCCTCCAGCATGATTACCTTGTCGGGCTTCTGAAATGCTAAAATTGGCATGGGTATTTCTGTGTTTATTATTTAGAATATAACTCGACGATGAGCTGTTCCTTGATAGTCTCGGGGATGTCGGCGCGCTCGGGCATGTGCAGGAACTTGCCGCCCTTGATAGTCTCGTCCCACTCGATCCAGGGATACTTGGAGTGGTTGAAACCGGCCACGCAGTCGGTGATCACCTCCAGGTTCTTGGACTTCTCGCGGACGGTGACAACGTCACCGGGAACCACACGGTACGAGGGGATGTTCACGGTCTTGCCGTTTACGCAGATGTGCTTGTGGAGCACCAGCTGACGTGCGGCAGGACGCGTGGGGGCCAGCCCCAGACGGTATACAACATTGTCGAGACGGCTCTCCAGAAGCTGGAGAAGCACCTCGCCGGTGATACCCTTGGTGCGGGCTGCGCTGTCGAACAGATTGCGGAACTGACGTTCCAGCACACCGTAGGTGTACTTTGCCTTCTGCTTCTCGCGGAGCTGCTGGCCGTACTCCGACGTCTTGCGACGACGGTTGGCGCCATGCTGGCCCGGCGGGAAATTCCTCTTGGCGAGGATCTTGTCCTCACCGAAAATCGGCTCGCCGAACTTACGGGCGATTTTTGTCTTTGGTCCTGTGTATCTTGCCATTTTATATTCTTCGGTTTTGTTGTCCTTGCCGATCCCTTAGCGCAGCCGCGACCCTCGAGAGGTAGTAATGGGAGGGTCTATTCGCATTCAGGATCTGACAGCGGGACTGAAGTCTGTTCTTTAATCTTAAACTGTGTAATCTTAAAGATTAAACGCGACGGCGTTTGGGGGGACGGCAACCGTTGTGCGGAAGCGGAGTTACGTCGATGATCTCGGTAACCTCGATGCCTGCGCCGTGAACGAAACGGATGGCGGCCTCGCGACCGTTGCCCGGACCCTTCACGTAAGCCTTAACCTTGCGCAATCCCAGGTCGTAGGCTACCTTGGCGCAATCCTGCGCTGCCATCTGAGCGGCGTAGGGAGTGTTCTTCTTTGAGCCACGGAAGCCCATCTTGCCTGCGGAGCTCCAGCTGATGACCTGGCCCTCGGCGTTGGCAAGACACACGATGATGTTGTTGAAAGAGCTATGCACATGAAGCTGGCCATTCGCGCCAACCTTGACATTCCTCTTTTTTGCTGCGACTGTCTTCTTTGCCATTTCTAATATTATTATTTAGTAGCTTTCTTCTTGTTGGCCACTGTCTTCTTGCGGCCCTTGCGGGTGCGGGCATTGTTCTTTGTGCTCTGGCCACGTACCGGAAGTCCGATACGGTGACGGATGCCGCGGTAGCAACCGATATCCATCAGTCGCTTGATGTTCATCTGAACCTCCGTGCGAAGGTCACCCTCCACCTTGTAGTTCTTCTGGATTTCCTCGCGGACAGCTGCCGCCTGTGCGTCAGTCCAGTCCTGCACCTTGATGTCCTTGTCGACTCCGGCTGCCTTCAGGATGGCTCCGGCTGCGCTCCGGCCGATGCCGAAGATGTACGTCAACGCTATCTCTCCTCGTTTGTTTTGGGGCAAATCAACGCCCACAATTCTTACTGCCATATATAGCTTGTCTGTTTTTGTGCAAAGTTAACCATAATTTTCCGATTACGGAAACCCGGGGTTAGCCCTGACGCTGTTTTAGTTTCGGATTCTTTTTGTTAATCACATACAGTCTCCCTTTGCGACGTACAATCTTGCTGTCGGGAGTGCGCTTCTTTATGGATGCTCTGACTTTCATATTGGGTTTTTTATTTATATCGGAATGATATGCGCCCTTTGGTCAGGTCGTAGGGGGACATCTCCACCTTTACCTTGTCGCCGGGCAGAATCTTGATATAGTGCATTCTCATCTTGCCTGAGATGTGCGCCATGATCTGATGACCATTCGCCAGCTCTACGCGGAACATCGCGTTTGACAGGGCCTCGAGAATTACACCGTCTTGTTCGATTGCTGCTTGCTTTGCCATATCGCTTTCTGTCTGTTTTTACGCCTGGAATCTGTCGCCTGACACCGGAATGCCCAACGCCTCCTCCACGTATCGGAATGTTGTGAGTATTTCTGGACGGTCCTCGGTGATGAGCAGAGTGTGCTCGAAGTGCGCCGAGGGCTTGCGGTCGCGCGTACGGCATTCCCAGCCGTTGCGCTCGATCACGATGTTCTTGCTTCCCGCATTGATCATCGGCTCGATGCAGATGCACATGTTGGGCTTCAGTAACGCGCCGGTACCCTTACGCCCGTAATTCGGAACCTCGGGATCCTCGTGCATGCTGCGACCGATGCCGTGCCCGCACATCTCGCGCACCACACTCAGGCCGCGCCGCTCGCAGTAGGTCTGCACCGCGTTCGCGATGTTACCGATACGGTTGCCCGATCGGGCCTCCTCGATTCCGATGTACAGCGACTGAAGCGTCGTCTTGAGAAGATGTCTCTTCTCGTCGCTGATTTCACCAACCGCGAAAGTGTAGCAGCTGTCGCCGTTGAATCCATTCAGCTCGGCAACAGTGTCACATCCCACGATGTCTCCCTCCTGCAACGTGTAGCTTGAGGGAAAACCATGCACCACAGTCTCGTTCACCTCTATGCACAGGGTTCCGGGAAAGCCTTCATACCCCAGACAAGCGGGTTTACCCCCGTTGTCGAGGATAAACTCGCGTGCTATGGCATCCAGACGATGAGTGGTCTCACCCGGCTTTACCCACTTGGCAACCTCGCCAAGCGTTCGGCTCACCAGGTCCGAGGCCAGCCTCATCTTCTCAATCTCTTCCGCTGTCTTGACGTAAATCATCTTATATTACTATCAGAAAGCGCCGCTTCCGGTGGTACGTCCCTTGATTCTGCCATCCTTCATCAGGCCATCGTAACGATGCATCAGCAGATGACCCTCGATGCGGCTCAGAGTATCCAGAATCACACCCACAAGAATCAGCAGCGACGTGCCGCCGAAGAAGGATGCGAAGCTGCGGTTCAGACCGCATACATGAGCGATGGCAGGAAGTATCGCCACGATTCCCAGGAATATCGAACCCGGGAGCGTGATACGCGACATGATTGAATCAAGATACTCCACAGTGGGCTTGCCGGGCTTGATGCCGGGAATGAAGCCATTGTTACGCTTCATATCCTCCGCCATCTGAGCCGGGCGTACAGTAATCGCTGTATAGAAATACGTGAATGCAACGATCATCAGGAAGTACACGAGGTTGTACCAGAAACCATACATGTCGGTCATCGCGCCGAAGAAACCGGTCTGCTTCTGCGAGAAGCCTACCAGAGTGATTGGGATGAACATGATGGCCTGAGCAAAGATGATGGGCATCACACCGGCTGCATTCACCTTCAAGGGGATGAACTGGCGTGCGCCGCCGTATTGCTTGTTGCCCACTATCTTCTTCGCATACTGCACGGGCACCTTGCGCGTACCCTGAACCAGCAGGACCGCACCGGCTATGACTGCCAGCAGGATGATGATCTCGACCAGGAACAGCACCAGACCTCCACCTGCGGAGTTCATGGCACGGCTGGTGAACTCCTGGATGAACGCCTCGGGAAGACGTGCGATGATACCAATCAGGATTATGAAGGAAATACCGTTTCCAACGCCTTTCTGGTCAATACGCTCGCCGAGCCACATGATGAACATTGAACCGGCGGCCATGACGATTGTCATGAACACAATGGTCCAGAAACCCAGCTCCACATGTCCGCCGGCTGCCTGTACCTGATACTTGAGGTTCATCAGGTAAGCGGGTCCCTGAAGAGCCAGGATCAGCACCGTCAGATAACGGGTGTACTGATTCAGCTTCATACGGCCGCTCTCGCCCTCGCGCTGCATCTTCTGAAATGCCGGTAGAACCATGCCAAGCAGCTGGATTACGATCGACGCTGTAATGTAAGGCATGATACCGAGCGCGAAGATGGAGGCCTGCGAGAACGCGCCGCCCGAGAACATGTCGAGCAGCTGCATCAGGCCGTCGGACGTGAAATTCTTAAGGGCCATCAGATCGTCAGGATTGATGCCCGGCAGAACCACGTAACATCCAAAACGATAGATGATGACAAGCAGCAGCGTTACGCCGATGCGCTTGCGCAAATCCTCTATGCTCCAGATATTCTTTATTGTTTTAGTGAATCCCATTGTGTGTTTTGCTTATTTCTTGACTACTGAACCGCCGGCGGCTTTGATGGCTTCCTCGGCAGTTTTGGAGAAGGCGTTAGCCTCGACCTCGAGCTTGTGGGTCAACGTGCCCTTGCCAAGAATCTTGACCAGAGCGTTCTTGCTGACCAGACCGGCGTTACGCAGGTCCTCGACGGTCACCTTCTCTATCTTGGAAGCCTCGGCCAGTGCCTCGAGCGCATCGAGATTGATGGCCTTGTATTCCACACGGTTGATGTTCTTGAAGCCAAACTTCGGCACACGACGCTGCAGAGGCATCTGACCGCCTTCGAAACCGATCTTACGCTTGTAGCCCGAACGAGACTTGGCACCCTTATGACCACGGGTCGAAGTACCACCGTAGCCCGAACCGGTGCCGCGGCCAATACGCTTGCTCTTCTTGTTGCTGCCTACGGCAGGCTGTAAATTATGCAATTCCATTTCCGTTCTGTGCTTAGATGTTGGTTACTTCCACCAGATGGTGTACTGTCTTAATCATGCCGCGAATCGAGGGAGTGTCCTCTTTCACCACCGAGTGGTTCATCTTGTGGAGGCCCAGCGCGTCGAGTGTCAGTTTCTGTACCTTCGGCGCGTTGATGCGGCTCTTTATCTGAGTGATCTTAATTTTTGCCATTTGTACGTCGTGTTATTTACCGGTGAACACTTTCTCGACAGGCACTCCGCGCTGCTTGGCGATCTGCGCCGGGCTGCGGAGCTCGCCGAGGGCCTCAATCGTGGCCTTGACCAGATTGTGGGGGTTGGAGCTTCCCTTGGACTTTGCCAGCACGTCGGAGATGCCCACACTCTCCAATACGGCACGCATGGCGCCTCCGGCCTTCACTCCCGTACCTTCCGAAGCGGGCTTCAGGAAGATGCGCGAGCCGCCGAACTTGGCGCTTACCTCATGGGGAATGGTTCCATTGTGTACCGGAACCTTGATCAGATTCTTCTTGGCAGCCTCGACACCCTTGGCGATGGCTGCGGTGACCTCGTTGGCCTTGCCCAGGCCCCAGCCGATCACACCGTCGGAATTACCTACCACCACGATGGCAGCGAAGCTGAAGGCACGTCCACCTTTGGTTACTTTCGTAACGCGGTTGATGGCCACCAGGCGATCCTGCAATTCCAGATCATTAGTCGTCTTTACTTGATTGTTCTTTGTTGCCATGATTCCTGTTAAAATTTAAGGCCTCCCTTGCGGGCTGCGTCTGCCAATGATTTTACACGACCATGATACAGGTAACCGTTACGGTCGAATACGACTGCCTCGATACCCTTCTCCTTGGCTTTGCCGGCGATGGCCTCCCCGACCTTGGCGGCAATCTCAACCTTGGTGCCACCCTCCAGACCCTTGGACGACGCTGCAGCCAGGGTCTCGCCCTTCAGGTCGTCAACAAGCTGTACGTAGATGGCCTTGTTGGAGCGGAACACCGTCATACGGGGACGCTCCGCAGTGCCCTGCACCTTTCCGCGGATGCGGGTCTTGATCTTATTTCTTCTTGCTATCTTGGATATCATAATGCTTCAATTATTTAGCGTTAGCCGACTTACCGGACTTGCGGCGGATAACCTCGCCAACAAACTTGATACCTTTGCCCTTGTAGGGTTCCGGCTTACGCAGTGAACGAATCTTGGCGCATACCTGGCCCAGAAGCTGCTTGTCGCTGCTCTCCAGGATTATGAGCGGGTTCTTGTTACGCTCGGTCTTGGCCTCGACCTTAACTTCCTTCGGAAGCTTGATATAGATAGCGTGGCTGAATCCCAACGCGAGTTCCAGAACGTTGTTGGTGGCTGTGGCACGGTAACCTACACCTACCAGCTCCATTTCCTTCTTGTAGCCCTCGGATACGCCTACGACCATGTTGTGGATCAACGCGCGATACAGTCCATGCAGGGCGCGGTGCTGCCTGTCGTCGGTGGGACGGGTCACATATATGTGGCCATCATTTACCTCTACCTTGATGTCGGGATTTACTTCCTGCGACAGTTCCCCCTTGGGACCCTTAACTGTTACGTCGTTACCCTTGATGGTAACGGTTACTCCGGCGGGGATAGCAATCGGTGCCTTTCCTATTCTTGACATAATTACCTCCTTCCGATTAATAAACGTAACACAATACCTCGCCGCCGATCTTGCGCTCGGCAGCCTCCTTGTTTGTCATCACACCCTGAGACGTGGACAGGATCGCGATACCCAGGCCGTTCAGGACGCGGGGCATCTCCTTGTAACCGGTGTACTGGCGCAGACCCGGACGCGATACACGCTTCAAGTCACGGATTGCGCTGACCTTCTCTACCGGATCGTACTTAAGAGCGATTTTGATCGTTCCCTTCGGGGCGTTCGTATCATCGAACTTGTAGTTGAGGATGTACCCCTGGTCGAAGAGAATCTTGGTGATCTCCCTCTTCATTTTCGACGTCGGAATCTCCACCACGCGGTGGCCCGCCATGATGGCGTTCCGAAGTCTTGTCAAATAATCTGCTATCGGATCAGTCATTTTTAGTTAATTGATTCAGATTTACCGAACAATATTAAAACTCTCATGTTGAAACCACCCCGGACGCATGTCCGGGATGGCATTTATATTTAACGCTAATAGCCGTTGTTTTATTTTACCGTACTCACTCCGGCTTTCAGGCTATTACCAGCTTGCCTTCTTCACTCCGGGAATCAGGCCGGCACTCGCCATCTCACGGAACTGGATGCGGGAGATGCCGAACTGGCGCATGTAACCCTTGGGACGGCCGGTAAGCTCGCAACGGTTGTGCAGACGTACCTTGCTGGCATTGCGGGGCAGCTTCTGGAGCTTGGTCAGAGCTTCGTAGTCGATGTTGCCATCGGCATCGGCGAGGGCGGCCTTCTTCAGGGCGGCCTTCTTGGCGGCATACTTGGCCACCATGCGCTGACGCTTCACCTCGCGGGCCTTCATTGATTCTTTTGCCATGTGTATCTTGGATTCAAAAGTTGTTTACTCTGTCCTTATTTCTTGAACGGCAGGCCGAATTTCTTCAGCAGGGCGTAGCCCTCCTCATCGGTCTTAGCGCTGGTTACGAACGTGATGTTCATACCCTGTATGTTGGGGACGTTATCGATGTTGATCTCAGGGAAGATAATCTGCTCGGTGATACCCAGCGTGTAGTTGCCTCGACCGTCGAGCTTGGAGTTGATTCCCTTGAAGTCGCGGATTCGGGGCAGAGCCACGCGTACCAGACGCTCCAGGAACTCGTACATCCTCTCGCGGCGCAGGGTTACCATGACGCCGACCGGCATCTTCTTACGCAGCTTGAAAGCGGCGATATCCTTGCGGGACAGTGTAGGCACAGCCTTCTGGCCTGTGATGGCGGTCAACTCGGTGATGGCCGTCTCGATCAGTTTCTTATCCTGGGTGGCGTCGCCCAGACCCTGGTTGATCACAATCTTCTCCAGGCGGGGAACCTGCATGGGAGTAGTGTACTTGAACTCCTCTTTCAGCTCGGGCGCGATGCGCTCCTTGTACAGTTTGCTAAGTGTAGTCTCCATTACTTGATTTCCTCTCCTGATTTTTTAGCGTAACGCACCAGTTTGCCCTCCTCGTTGCGGCGACGGCCGATGCGGGTGGGCTTGCCCGTCTTGGGATCCACCACATTAAGGTTAGAGATATGCACCGGTGCCTCGAGTTTCACGATGCCGCCTTGCGGATGCTTGGCTGTAGGCTTAGTGCTCTTGGAGACTACATTGATGCCCTCCACGACGGCGCGGTTCTTCTTGACCAGCACCTCGAGAACACGACCGGTCTTGCCCTTGTCGTCACCGGCATTGACGTAAACCGTGTCTCCCTTCTTTATATGCAATTTTGCCATTTGATTCTGAACTTAAGAAATTAACGATTAGAGTACCTCGGGTGCCAGTGAAACTATTTTCATGTTGGTGGCGCGGAGCTCGCGGGCCACAGGGCCGAAGATACGCGTGCCGCGGAGCTCTCCATTGTTGTTGAGCAACACGCAGGCGTTGTCATCGAAACGGATGTAGCTCCCGTCCGGACGACGAATCTCCTTCTTGGTACGTACCACCACAGCCTTGCTGACGGTACCTTTCTTAACCTCCGACGACGGAATGGTGCTCTTGACGGTGACTACGATAGTATCGCCGACGCTTGCATACCGGCGTCCGGTGCCACCGAGGACATGGATGCAAAGCACTTCCTTTGCGCCACTGTTGTCGGCTACTGTCAAACGTGATTCGGTCTGTATCATGGTTACTTAACTTTTTCGATGATTTCTACCAGTCTCCATCTCTTGGTCTTGCTCAAGGGACGGGTCTCCATCAGGCGAACCTTGTCGCCGACCGAGCATTCGTTCTTCTCGTCGTGGGCGTGATATTTCTTAGTCTTGTTCACGAATTTGCCGTAGATCGGGTGCTTCTCTTTCCACTTGATCTCGACCGTAATGGTCTTGTCGCACTTGTTGCTCGAAACCACTCCGACACGCTCTTTTCTCAGATTTCTTTTCTGTTCCATTTTTCAGATTGTCAGATGTGTTGTTACTCAGCGCTGGGAGCTGCGGCGGCCGCAATCTCCTTCTGACGCAATACGGTCTTCAGACGGGCTATGTGGCGACGGTCACGGGTGATCTTCGCCGGATTGTCTGAGGGAGTAATCGCGTGCGCTACTTTCAATTCACGATAAGCCTTCTCTGCGGCCTCTATCTGGGCCTTCAGTTCCTGAACGCTTAATTCCTTGATTTCTTCCTTTTTCATTATCTCTCTTTGGTCGTTTATAGACTGTGGATCGGGGTGGACCCTTTCCGAAATGCAAAATTAATAAAAATTATTGACATGACCATATCCAACCTCAAAATATGGGGTTAAAAAGCCATAAAAATCAAAAAAATTATTACAAACCGCCCTCACACCCCATTGAAAGGTGCGAGGGAGGCTATCATTTCATCGGGATTCCACCGGAATCCGAAGTGACTTATCAGACGTTCTGCGAGGGGTCGTAATCGCGGCGTACCACGAACTTAGTCAGCACAGGAAGCTTCTGGGCGGCCAGACGGAGAGCCTCCTTGGCTACATCGTAGGGTACACCCTCCACCTCGATCAGGATGCGGCCCGGAGTAACGGGGGCCACGAATCCTTCGGGGTTACCTTTACCTTTACCCATTCGCACCTCAGCAGGCTTCTTTGTAATAGGCTTGTCGGGGAAGATGCGGATCCAGATCTGGCCCTGACGCTGCATGTAACGGGTCACTGCCACACGGGCAGCCTCTATCTGACGGCCGGTAATCCATTTCGAATCCAGAGTCTTGATGCCGAACGAGCCAAACGCCAGCTGGTTGCCGCGCTGTGCCTCGCCTTTCATCCGTCCCTTTTGCGAGCGACGGAACTTTGTTCTCTTAGGCTGTAACATTATCCAGGTTCAGTTTTTAGCGATTGTTATTATTCTTCTTGTTGCGGAAACCGCCACGGCCGCCGCGCTGGGGCATGGGGCGTCCGGGCTCCTTCTGACCGGTCACGTAAGTGGGGGTCAGTTCCTTCTTGCCGTAAACCTCGCCACGGCAGATCCACACCTTGATGCCGATGATACCGACCTTGGTGAGTGCCTCGACCATAGCGTAGTCTATATCGGCGCGCAGCGTATGCAGAGGAGTGCGGCCTTCCTTGAACATCTCGCTACGGGCCATCTCGGCGCCGTTCAGACGGCCGCTGACCTGTATCTTGATGCCCTCGGCGCCCATGCGCATGGTGCTGGCGATCGCCATCTTGACGGCACGACGGTAGGCAACTTTATTCTCGATCTGACGTGCGATGTTGTTGGCCACGATCTCAGCGTCCAGCTCAGGACGCTTGATCTCGTAGATGTTGATCTGAACGTCCTTGTCGGTCAGTTTCTTCAGCTCTTCCTTCAGGCTGTCGACATCCTTGCCGCCAGGGCCGATGATCATGCCGGGACGCGACGTGGCGATGGTGATGGTGGCCATCTTCAACGTACGCTCGATGATGATTCGCGACACACTTGCCTTCTCCAGACGCTTGTGCAGGTACTTGCGGATCTTGGAGTCCTCCAGGATTGTGTCTCCGTATTTCTTACCGCCGTACCAGTTGGAGTCCCAACCGCGGATTACACCCAGACGGTTGCTGATCGGATTAACTTTCTGTCCCATTTGCGTCAGTCTTTATTAATTGTGTCAACGAAAATAGTCACGCTGTTGGAGCGCTTGCGGATGCGGTAACCGCGACCCTGGGGGGCGGGACGCATGCGCTTCAGCATGGGAGCTGCGTCGACGAATATGGTCTTCACCATCAGTTCGCCAGCCTCAGCCTTACGCTCGTTTTTCTGTTCCCAGTTGGCGATGGCGCTGCGCAGCAGTTTCTCCACGTCGCGCGCGGCCATCTTGTTTGAAAATTTAAGTATGCCGAGGGCCTTGAAAACCTCCTGACCGCGGATCATGTCCACCACCAGGCGCATCTTGCGAGGCGACGACGGTATGTTGCGCAGCTTCGCGCCGTAGGTGCTCTTGCGGGCCTCCTTTATCTTATCGGCAGCTGTTCTTTTTCTTACACCCATTGTATTCTGTTTTTTCTTGAATTGTTAGTGGGGACCGTTACTTCTTCTTGTTACCGGCGTGGCCACGGAACGTACGGGTGGGGGCGAACTCGCCGAGCTTGTGTCCCACCATGTTCTCGGTCACGTAGACAGGGATGAACTTGTTGCCGTTGTGGACGGCAAAAGTATGACCCACAAAGTCGGGCGAAATCATCGAGGCACGGCTCCACGTCTTGATGACGTTCTTCTTGCCGCTTGCCTCCATGGCTGCGACCTTCTTCTCCAGCTTTACGCTGATAAACGGTCCTTTTTTAAGCGAACGACTCATGATTGCTTCTTTTGATCAAATTACTTCTTTCTTCTTTCAATTATATACTTCGAGCTGTGCTTCTTGGGCGAGCGTGTCTTGAGACCCTTGGCGTACAGACCCGTACGGGAACGGGGATGACCACCGCTCTGACGGCCCTCGCCACCACCCATGGGGTGGTCCACAGGGTTCATGACGACACCACGGTTGTGGGGACGGCGACCCAGCCAACGGCTGCGACCGGCCTTGCCGCTCTTCTCGAGGTTGTGGTCGGAGTTGCCGACTACGCCGACTGTGGCGCGGCAGGCCAGCAGGACACGACGTGTCTCTCCGGAAGGTAATTTGATGACCGCGTAGTTGCCCTCGCGCGAGGTCAGCTGCGCGAATGTACCGGCCGAGCGGGCCATTTCGGCGCCCTTGCCGGGACGAAGCTCTATACAATGGATCAGAGTACCGACGGGAATCTTGCTCAGAGGCAGGCAGTTGCCAACCTCGGGAGCAGCGTTCTCGCCGCTGATGACGGTCTGTCCTACCTCCAGGCCGTTGGGGGCGATCATGTACGCCTTCTGGCCGTCCTGGTAATAGAGCAGGGCGATACGTGCCGAACGGTTGGGATCGTACTCGATTGTCTTGACCGTTGCGGGTACCCCGTCGTTCTGTCTCTTGAAGTCGATGAGACGCAATTTCCTCTTGTGGCCGCCTCCGCGGTAGCGGGTGCTCAAGGCGCCCGACGTATTACGTCCGCCGGTGCTACGCTTGCCGACCGTAAGAGTCTTCTCTGGCGCGTTAGCAGTGGATTTGCGAACGATCTTCTTGCCATTCTCGTCTATGCCGAGATAGGTCTCGCTCTTGAACACGCCAATAACCTTGTGTCTTTGCCCAGGGGTGGTGGGCTTGAATTTTCTTACTGCCATTTTTATAGATTGCTATAATAGTCAATAGTCTGGCCCTTGGCTACGGTTACGTATGCCTTCTTGAACGCGTCCTGACGGCCGCGGATGAGCCCTTTCTTCGTGTAGCGGGATTTGCGCTTGCCTGCGTAATTGGCGATGTTCACCTTCTCCACGCGCACGTTGTACATCTTCTCGACGATGTCCTTGATCTGGAACTTGTTCGCGTCAGGAGAAACCTTGAACGTGTAGCAGTTCTGCTTCTCGCTGTATGCGGTAGCCTTCTCGGTTACCAGCGGTTTGATCTGTATATCCATTTCCGTGTCTCTCCTTATTTGAAGTCGTTGATGATTGCGACGCTGTCCTCGGTCACGAGCATCGCGTCGTTGTTGAGCACGCTGTAGGCATTCAGGTCCATGGCACGCATCATCAGCGCATTGGGCACGTTGCGAACCGACAGGAAGATGTTCTCGTTGCTCTCGGGGACAACCAGCAGGACCTTCTTGTCCTGAAGCTTGAAGCTCTTGGCCAGATTCATGTAGTTCTTGGTCTTCGGAGCGTCGAACTGGAGGTTCTCGATCACGATGATCTTATTGTCGTTGGCACGGCTGGTCAGCGCGATGCGACGGGCCAGAGCCTTTACCTTCTTGTTGAGCTTGGTGCGGTAGTCGCGGGGACGGGGACCGAACACGCGACCGCCATGGTACAGAACCGGGCTGTTCAGGTCGCCGCGACGTGCGCCGCCGCCACCCTTCTGGCGTCCTATCTTGCGTGTCGAGTACGATACCTCGCTACGCTCCTTGCTCTTGTGGGTTCCCTGACGCTGGTTTCCCAGGTACTGTTTGATGTCGAGATAAAGGGTGTGCTCGGCGTTTCCTTTCTCCAGGTCGCAGCCGAATACCTCGTCATTGAGGGTGACCTTGCGGCCAGTATCCTCGCCTTTGATGTTGTATACTGCTAATTCCATTATTTCTCAACTGTAACTATTGAACCTTTGGGACCGGGGATGGAACCCTTGATCATTAACAAATTGTGCTCCGGAATCACCTTGATGACCTGGAGATTCTGCACGGTGACGCGCTCGTTGCCCATCTGGCCGGCCATGCGCAGGCCCTTGAATACCTTGGCGGGATACGAGCAGGCGCCGATTGAACCGGGTGCGCGCAGACGATTGTGCTGGCCATGTGTGGACTGGCCAACGCCACCGAAGCCGTGACGCTTAACGACGCCCTGGAAACCCTTACCCTTCGAGGTTCCCACTACATCCACGAAACCGCCCTCCTGGAACAGTTCCACGGTCAATGTCTCGCCCAGGGCGGGCACCGTCTCAAACGACTTGAACTCGGCCAAGTGGCGCTGCGGTGCTACGCCTGCTGCCTTGAAGTGGCCGGCCATGGGCTTGGTGGTGTGCTTCTCCTTGGCTTCCTGGAAACCAATCTGCACTGCCTCATAACCGTCTTTCTCCAGAGTCTTGATCTGCGTAACCACGCAAGGACCAACTTCGATAACAGTGCACGGCACATTCTTGCCGTCGGCACTGAAAACGGATGTCATTCCGATTTTCCTTCCTAATAATCCTGGCATTTCTTTACGTGTGTTGTTTACGGTTTGTTATCTGTTTCTTGTCGCGGTGATTATACCTTGATTGATACGTCCACACCGCTGGGGAGCTCGAGTTTCATCAACGCGTCGACAGTCTTGGCGGTGCTGCTGTAGATGTCGATCAGGCGCTGGTAGCTCGACAGCTGGAACTGTTCGCGGGCCTTCTTGTTGACGAAGGTGGAACGGTTAACGGTGAAGATACGCTTGTGCGTCGGGAGGGGTATCGGACCGCTCACAACCGCACCGGTGCTCTTGACCGTCTTCACGATCTTCTCGGCCGACTTGTCGACCAAGTTGTGATCGTAGGATTTGAGTTTGATTCTGATTTTCTGGCTCATATGCTTGTTATGACTATTATACGCTTCATATTTTTGCACCCGGCCCCCCGAAGGAGGACCGGGTTCAAAATTCTGTTACTTGAGCAGGTCCACGCGGCCGTTGCACTCAGTCAGCACGCTGCGCGCGATGGAGGGGCTCACCTCGCTGTAATGGCTGAACGACATCGTGCTGGTGGCGCGTCCGGAGGTGATGGTACGCAGGGCGGTCACATAACCGAACATCTCGGCCAGCGGAGCCGTAGCCTTCACGATGCGGGCACCGCTACGGCTTGTCTCCATACCTTCTACCTGACCGCGACGCTTGTTCAAGTCACCGATCACGTCACCCATGGACTCCTCGGGAGTCACGACCTCGATCTTCATGATGGGCTCCATCAGGACGGGACCGGCCTTCTCGCTGGCATGCTTGAACGCCTGGATGGCGGCAAGCTCGAAGCTCAGCTGGTCGGAGTCAACGGGATGGTAGCTACCGTCGAGCAGGGTCACCTTCAGCTTCTCGACCGGATAGCCGGCCAGTACACCGTTCTTCATCGCGGTCTGGAAGCCCTTCTGTACGGAGGGGATGTACTCCTTAGGCACGTTACCGCCCTTGACCTCGTCGATGAACTGCAGGCTGCCCTCGAAGTCGGCGTCGGCCGGCTCGATGCGTACGATGATGTCGGCGAACTTACCGCGACCACCTGTCTGCTTCTTGAATACCTCGCGCAGCTCGGCGCTCTTGGTGATGGCCTCCTTGTACGTTACCTGCGGACGGCCCTGGTTGCACTCTACCTTGAACTCACGGCGCAGACGGTCGATGATGATGTCCAGATGAAGCTCGCCCATGCCGCTGATCACTGTCTGACCGGTCTCCTCGTTGGTCTCCACACGGAAAGTGGGGTCCTCCTCGGCCAGCTTCTGCAGACCTACGCCCAACTTGTCCAGATCCTTCTGGGTCTTGGGCTCCACTGCGATACCGATCACGGGATCGGGGAACTCCATAGCCTCCAAAACGATGGGATGGTTCTCGTCGCACAGGGTGTCACCTGTGCGGATATCCTTGAAGCCTACGCCGGCGCCGATATCACCGCAGCCGATCTGCTCCTTGGGATTTTGCTTGTTGGAGTGCATCTGGAACAGACGCGAAACGCGCTCCTTCTTGCCCGAGCGGGTGTTGAGCACGTAGGAACCGGCGTCCACGTTACCGGAGTATACGCGGAAGAAGGTCAGACGGCCAACATAGGGATCCGTAGCGATCTTGAACGCCAGGGCGCACATGGGTGCCTCGGGGCTGGGCTCGCGGGTCTCGACCTCGCCGGTGCCTGGATATGTACCCTCGACAGCGCCGGCGTCCTCGGGACTGGGCAGATAGGCGCAGACTGCGTCAAGCAGGGTCTGCACACCCTTGTTCTTGAACGACGAGCCGCAGGTCATCGGCTGGATGGCCATGGACAGCGTACCCTTGCGGATAGCGGCCTTGATCTCGTCGATGGTGATGGTGCTGGGGTCGTCGAAGTATTTCTCCATCAGGACGTCGTCGACCTCGGCCAGAGCCTCGAGCAGCTTGTCGCGGTACTCGTCGGCCTCCGCCTGCAGGCTTGCGGGGATCTCCTCCTCGGTGTACTCTGCGCCCATTGTCTCGTCGTGCCACATGATGGCCTTCATCTTCACCAGGTCTACGACACCCTTGAAGGTCTCCTCGGCGCCGATGGGGATCTGGATGGCCACAGGATTCGCACCCAGCAGCTCGCGCATCTGGCGCATGACCTCGAAGAAGTTGGCGCCGCTGCGGTCCATCTTGTTTACATATCCGATACGGGGAACGTTGTACTTCTCGGCCTGACGCCATACGGTCTCGGACTGGGGCTCAACGCCGCCGACGGCACAGAATGTGGCCACGGCGCCGTCCAGCACGCGGAGCGAACGCTCCACCTCGACAGTGAAGTCAACGTGCCCGGGAGTGTCGATCAGATTGATCTTGTATTTCTCGTCATTGTACTTCCAGAATGCCGTGGTGGCGGCGGAGGTGATCGTGATGCCACGCTCCTGCTCCTGCTCCATCCAGTCCATTGTAGCGGCACCGTCGTGCACCTCGCCGATCTTGTGGGTCAAGCCGGTGTAGAACAGGATACGCTCGGAAGTAGTGGTCTTGCCGGCATCGATGTGAGCCATGATGCCGATGTTGCGCGTATATTGCAGCTCGTCGTGTTTAGCCATTTCTTTAAAATCTCAATTTTAGAATCTGAAGTGAGCGAATGCGCGGTTAGCCTCAGCCATGCGGTGCATATCCTCCTTACGCTTGTAGGCGCCACCCTGCTCGTTGAATGCGTCAACGATCTCGGCAGCGAGCTTGTCGGCCATAGTCTTACCGCCACGCTTACGTGCGAAAATAATGAGATTTTTCATCGATATCGATTCCTTACGGTCTCCACGAATCTCGGTGGGCACCTGGAAAGTCGCTCCACCGATACGGCGACTCTTGACCTCCACCTGGGGAGTCACGTTATCGAGCGCCTTCTTCCAGATTTCCAGAGCGCTCTTATCCTCGTTGGGCATCTTGGCCTTCACGGTCTCCAATGCGGTGTAGAAGATAGTATATGCCGTGTTCTTCTTCCCGTCGTACATCAGGTGGTTTACGAATTTGGTCACCTTCACGTCGTTGAATACGGGATCGGGCAGTATAACCCTTTTCTTGGGCTTTGCTTTTCTCATTGTTGTCTGTTTAATGTTTTGATTCTGGCTGCTTTTGCAATCTTCAACACACGGCCCTCCGGCCGGAGTTTACTCAACCATAGCACGTCCAAAAAATCAAAACGGAGTTAATACCTTTTGATTTGATTTGGAGCCTTGTTATTTCTTGGCTGCCTTAGGACGTTTCGCGCCGTATTTGCTGCGACGCTGCGTGCGGCCCTGTACACCGGCGGTATCCAGCGTGCCACGAACGATGTGATAACGTACACCGGGGAGGTCCTTGACACGGCCACCCCGCACCATCACGATCGAGTGCTCCTGAAGATTGTGGCCCTCTCCCGGAATGTAGCTGTTCACTTCCTTGCCGTTGGTGAGACGCACACGCGCCACCTTACGCATTGCCGAGTTAGGCTTCTTAGGCGTGGTGGTGTACACACGGACACATACGCCGCGACGCTGGGGACACGAATCCAGGGCAGGAGACTTGCTCTTGTCCTTAAGCACCGTACGTCCCTTACGCACTAATTGCTGAATTGTTGGCATTCTGCTTCTTGTTTATTTTAGTTTTATACAAATTACCTCTTCATGTATCACGGACGCATATACCGCAAACGCTCACCAATCAATTGACAACCAATCGATTAGCCAGACGTACGGGCGATATTCTCCCGTAAAACCTTGCAAAGTTACTAAAAATTAGCTCCTTATGCAAACTTTTTTTGCCATTTTTTGTAATTAAAACTATTTTAGCCTCATCTCTTGAACTCCGACGCCGCATTGAAGATGTACTCGAACATCCGCCTGTCCACATCGGTCAGCGTGATGCCGCGGCGTCCCATCACAATGGACGCCACCCTGAAGAACTGGTCGACCGTAACGTCGCTGAATCCAGACGGGCTTCCCTCCTGGAAACTCGGAATAAACGTGCGCGGGAAACCGGCTCCATGGAAATTCACGCCCACTCCCACCACTGTGGCGGTGTTGAACATCGTGTTTATCGCCGCCTTACTGTGGTCGCCCATTATCAGACCGCAGAACTGCAGGTCAGTTCGCATGAAACGCCGCTGGGCATAATTCCAGATGCGTATCTTGGAATAGTCGTTCTTTAGATTCGAGGCATTCGCGCCGGCACCGATGTTGCACCATTCTCCGATCACGGCATTGCCCAGATAGCCGTCATGAGCCTTGTTGCTGTATCCGAACACCACGGCGTTGTCCACCTCTCCGCCTATACGGCAGGCCGGTCCGAATGTGGTGCCACCATATATCTTGGCGCCCATGCGGATGCGTGTACCGTCGCCGACCACAAGCGGTCCGCGCAGGCAGGCTCCCTCCATCACCTGACATTCCTTTCCTATATATATAGGGCCATCGGTTACATTCAACGTTGCCCCGATCACGGTGGACCCTTCCCCTATCGTCAGGCTTGGAGTGCCGTCGGACTGACGCATCGGTCCTATGACTCGCGTTGAGGAATCGGGCACTGTTGAGGCTATGCCCTGACAGTAGCGGTGATAATCCTCGGCTATGGTCATGGGATTCTTCAGGAAGATATCGAACACATAATTGATGCGGCGTCCACGGGTGGCGTGTTCCGCTATCCGCTCGTCATCATTATATACAGAGTTGTCCGTACCGCGCCCGTCGCGGTTATGGTTGGTCATCTCCAGAAACTCATCATAGAA
This sequence comes from Bacteroidales bacterium, assembly GCA_019416425.1. Lineage (GTDB taxonomy): Bacteria > Bacteroidota > Bacteroidia > Bacteroidales > Muribaculaceae > Lepagella. The sequence goes on along the minus strand of DXXK01000087.1, from coordinate 58,099 downwards.
ACCACGCCAGGCCCAGAGACCGTTGTCATCGCGCAGTCCATGATGCAGCGGAAGCGACATCGCCGCCTCGGCAAGCTCGGCGTCTGCCAGTAGGTTGCCGGCTATGAACAGCCCCTCCTCCTTGTCTTCGGGACCCAGGTCACCGGGAAATTTCTCCTGCAGGTAGGGCCTCGTCAGCCATTGATAGTCGCCGGGCAGAAATGCCGCCCATTTCTCGGCCAATGTGTCTATGCCTACGCGGAATGCGCCGACCGGACGCGTATAACTGAGGGGGAGCAGATTGCGGTAGCAATCTTCCGTATCGAATAGCACCACTTTGGTGGCGGAGTTCCATGCTGTCATGTCGTGTTCAGATTAGACCGCAAATTTAGCTAAAATTCCGGCTTCTTCAAAGAATATCGCCTATATTCTTATTCCTGACAATCCGATATTCCCGCGCGCTATATTTAAGGAGTGAATATTTTACGACTTATAACCCCCGCTACGCATCGATCGAATATTGCGTGGCCTGTTACACATTCACGCTCGTCCGGATACAACAATGCCGGACAGTTTCACAACTCTCCGGCATCTGTGATTTTTTAGAAAGCCGCCTGCTTTCACAAGCCAACGATGTTCCTACTCAACCACTAACTTACAATTATATCACTATTACTAAAAGATTTTTGACTTGCCATCTTTGAAACATCCGGCATCCACCGGATTTACGATGCAAAATTAATGTAAAATTTCAATTTGACCAAATATTATTGCGAGAAATTGCAACCGAAATGCCGAAAAAATATCAAAATGGCCATTATTACGTCTACAAGAGGAATTCCGAGCATGCCTTCCAGCCGCCGGAAGTCTCCCCGGATTGTCAGCTATATGTGCAATAAAATGCAATTTTGGAAAGAAATCCCACCGTAATCCGATACAAGTTGCAACCATCCTTGTTAAATAAAAAGGATTTTGCTAAATTTGCATGGAAGTTGTGGAAACATCTTCAGAAAGAAACCTTGATACAGAAAATCATGAAGAAGAATTTTGAATACCTGACCAAGCTGCGTCAGGCCATGAAGGAGCACGGCATTGACGCCTGCGTCATCTCCGGTACGGATCCGCACCAGAGCGAAAATCCCCCGGCACACTGGCGTGGCCGCGAATGGCTCACCGGGTTCTGGTCTGTCAACGGCACCAACGGCACTGCCGTGGTTCTGCCAGATGACGCTCTGGTATGGACCGACTCACGTTACTTCCTCCAGGCCACTGACCAGCTCCGCGACACCGGCTTCCGCATGATGGAGGAGGACGGCCCCAACGCCGTCAACCTGATCGACTGGCTGGTGGAGCATACTAAGAAGGACCAGACCGTCGGCATCGACGGAATGACCTTCAGCGTCAGCTACGCACAGCGTTTGCAACAGGAGCTCAATGACAACGGCGTCAAACTCGACACCGACTTCCGCTTATTCGACTACATATACCCCGAGCGGCCAGACCGTCCCAAGAACCCGCTGTTCATACATGACGAGAACCTTGTGGGCGTCGACGTCAACAGCAAGATGGAAGCCGTCATGGAAGCCGTAAAGCCCGAGCTGGCCAACGCCATCCTGATCTCAAGCCTCGACGACATCGCCTGGGCCACAAACCTGCGCACAGCCAACGACATCGCATTCAGTCCGGTATTCGTATCCTTCCTCTACATCGACGACCACACACGCGTGTTGTTCATCGATGACGACAAGCTCACTCCGGAAGTCAAGACACACCTAAGCAGATACAACATCGAGACACGCCCCTACGACTCCGTCATCGACTTCGTGACCCAGCTGCCCAAGACCACCCGATTGCTGCTGGATCCCGAGAAGACCGCCCGGGGCATCTTCGATCACGTGGGATGCACTCCGGTGTTCGGAGGCTCGGCTGTAGCCAAACTCAAGAGCATCAAGAACGACTCCATGATCAACAGCATCCGCACCGCCATGGTCAAGGATGGCGTGGCGCTGACCAAGTTCTTCATGATGGTAGAGAAGGAGTATCCCGACGGCAAGCTGACGGAAGTGGAGCTGGGCAAACGTCTGCGCGAGCTGCGCCTGGCCGACCCCAGCTGCGTGGACGAGAGCTTCGCACCCATCATCGGATGGAACGGACATGGCGCAATTGTCCACTACGAGGCCACTCCCGAAACCGACGTCACCATCGAGGGCAACGGCCTGCTGCTGGTAGATTCAGGAGGCCAATATATATATGGCACAACCGACATAACCAGAACCATAGCCCTTGGCACTCCCACAGCCGAGCAGAAACACGACTTCACGCTGGTGATGAAAGGTCACATAGCGCTGAGCAACGCCGTCTTCCCGGCCGGCACCACCGGACACCAACTGAACGTACTGGCGCTGCAATTCCTGTGGCATGAAGGCAAAGCATACTTCCACGGCACCGGACACGGCGTCGGCTTCTTCATAAACTGCCACGAGGGCCCGCAGAGCATCCGCCTTAACCCCAATCCCACCCCGCTGGAACCCGGCATGCTCCAAAGCGACGAGCCCGGACTCTACCTTACCGACAAGTATGGAATCCGCTGCGAGAACCTGATTCTCTGCAAGGACGCTATGACCACCGAGTTCGGTCACTTCCTGGAGTTCGAGCCCTTGACCCTGTTCCCGTTCGACCTGGCGCTGATGGACACCTCCATCATGACCGACGACGAGATACGCTGGATCAACGACTACCACAAGACCGTGCACGACACGCTGACTCACTTCCTCACACCCGACGAAGCGGCATGGTTGGCTGACAAGACCCGTACACTTGCCAAGTCATGAAAGTCCTGTTCGACCATCAGATCTTCACCTCGCAAGTCTTCGGCGGAGTATCAAAATACTTCGCCGAAGTGATCAGCAGACTCCCCGCCGACAGCTGGACCATAACGGCATGGCTGTCCAACAACGAATACGCGCGTCATCATGGGCTGTTCAGAATGACACCTTTCCTTCCCGGCCGGGACTTCCGTGGAAAGGGCAAGATCATGTCAAGACTTGGCAACCATCATTCCATTATGGCAATGAGGCGGGATGTTTACGATGTGGTGCACCAGACCGATTTCGGCACCTACCTGTTCAAGGCAATCAAGGACAAGCCGATGGTCACCACCTACCACGACACGAACTTCGTGACGGAATATGACTATAATCCACGCATGATACGTCTGCAGAGGAAGTCACTGCAACGCGCCGATGCAATCATAGCCATAAGCCAGAACACTCGCAACGACATGCTGAAATACTTCGACCTGGACGATAAGAAAATAACCGTGATTCACCATGGCATAGACATCCCTTCGATTCCCAAAGGACTCGAGAGCCGAGTCATCGCCGAGCCATATATATTATATGTTGGGATGCGTCACCGTTTCAAGAACTTCACCAACTTCATCAAGGGATTCGGAGCCATAGCCTCTAAATTCCCGGGACTCAAGGTGGTATGTACACGCAAACCGTTCTCCAGGGATGAGCAGGAACTGTTCGCGCAACTTGGCATCGCCGACAGGATGCAGGTAGTGACGGCCGATGAGGTGACGCTGAATCGGCTGTATCGCGACGCATTGTTTTTCGTCTTCCCGTCGTTGTACGAAGGTTTCGGCATGCCTATTCTAGAAGCCATGGCCAACGGCTGCCCAACCACCATTGCCGACGCCAGCTGTTTCCCGGAAATCGGCGGAGACGCAAGCCTATACTTCGACCCAAAGGACGTCGAATCCATAGCCAACGCGCTGGAAACCATGATTCAAGATGATTCTTTACGTCAGGAACTCTGCGCCAAAGGCTACATCCGGGCCACGCAGTTCTCATGGCAGAAATGCGCCGACAGGCATTTGGAATTATACAAGTCCTTGACTTGAATTCAAAATACAAACCTAAAATACAACTACAATACCTTATGGCATTAATTAAAAGCGTTCGGGGCTTTACACCCGTGATCGGCAAGGACTGCTTTCTGGCCGACAACGCCGCTATCATAGGCGACGTCACCATGGGCGACCAGTGCAGCATCTGGTTCGGCACCGTACTGCGCGGCGATGTAAATACAATCACCATCGGTAACCGCGTCAATATCCAGGACGGGTCTGTCCTGCATACTCTCTACCAGAAATCCACCATCGAGATTGGCGACGACGTATCGATAGGCCATAACGTGGTGATCCACGGAGCCAAAATCCACGACTACGCCCTGATCGGCATGGGAGCCATCGTGATGGATGACGCCGAGGTGGGCGAAGGAGCCCTGGTGGCTGCCGGATCGGTGGTGCTGAGCCGTACAAAGATCGGAGCGCACGAGATGTGGGCCGGAGCTCCAGCCAGATTCATCAAGATGGTTGAGCCCGAAAAGGCCAAGGAAATGAACATAAAGATCGCACACAACTACCTCATGTATTCCAAATGGTTCACCGACACTCCGCACGAGGAACTTCGCGAAAACGAAATAGAGGTCCGCGCCGAGGAAGGGAAATGACATTCAGGTTGGTTGTTGCCCGCTCGTGAATGCGTTGCAATGGCAAATTTGGGCCTAAATTTAGTTTTTTGCATGAGAATTAGCATAAAATGACCCAAAAATTTTGTCATTCCATAAACTAATTGTAATTTTGCAACGCTTTTGCACCCGGTATGTAAACCGAGGGCAGTGAATGAGAATAAAAACCAATAAAATAGAAAATCAAGACATGATTATCGTACAAGTAAAGGAAGGCGAGAACATTGAGAAAGCCCTCAAGAAATTCAAGCGTAAATTCGAGAAGACCGGCATCATCCGCGAGCTGCGCAGCCGTCAGGCTTTCGAGAAGCCTTCGGTAACCAACCGCAAGAAGATGGTCAAGGCCATTTACGTACAGCAGCTGCGTCAGGCCGAGCAGTAATCGCCATCACCTCTACGACGAGACATATCAACGGTATGGGTCGTACGACCCGTACCGTATTGTTGTGCCTGATAGTCGCTGAACCCAGGTACATGTCAGCAAGCAAGTGTTTATGATTGACGAATTCGAGAAATACCTGCTGCTTGAGGCCAACCGCAGCGAGAATACTGTGAGTGCGTACATACGCGACATCAAGCAGTTCGCCGCATGGGTGAGCTCGGATTCCGACACCCTGCTGCATCCAGGTGCCGTGACAGCCAACGACATCCGCGACTGGCTGGGGACAATCGCGGCGCAGGGCATAGGGGCCGCTTCCATACGACGCAAGACACAGTCCCTCCGCGCACTGTTCCGATGGGCCATGCGCACGGGCCGGTTAAATGCAAACCCGGCCGAAGACATCATACTCGCCAAATTGCCCCGGCACCTGCCGGACATAGTCAAGGCTCCGGAACTGGAGCAGCTTCTGGACATCGAACCAGGCGAAGACTATCACGCCGCACGCTCACATCTGGCAATAAACATGATGTACAGTCTCGGACTGCGTCAGGCGGAACTGCTCGCTCTGACCGACTCAGACCTGCGTCCATCGGACAACGGTCATGAATTGCGTGTCACCGGCAAAGGCAGAAAGGAACGGATCCTTCCGGTTCCGGATTCCCTGGTGCAGGAAATCCTCAAGGTCAGTAGGATGCGCGACGAACGCTATCCCAATCTTCCTGCCCCGCGTACAATCATGGCAGGCCCTCACGGGCCGATTAGCCCGCATATCCTCTACGACACTATCCACGCCGCGTTGGCAGGGACGTCCGCCGCACGCCGCAGTCCACATATACTCCGCCACTCCTTCGCCACGGCCCTGCTGGCAAACGGAGCAAATCTGGATGCCGTCAGGGAACTGTTGGGACACGCTTCGCTCAGCACCACTCAGATCTACACCCACCTATCCTCCGCCGAGTTGCGGCAGGCATATGACAACGCTCATCCCCGCAGCCGCAAGAAGCAATGACCTCAGATCGCCGCGTACAGGCACCTAACCTGACTGATTATGAAAACAGCAAAAATCTCACTTTATACAATTGCCGGGGAAGTTTCCGGAAGCTCTTATTATAGATTGTTTCAGTATTTCGACAACAGCGGTCATAGAATCAGAAAGCGCATCAAACTTACCAGCAGGCAATACTCCAAGTGGATGCCGTTATCCAAGAAGCCTCTGTATTTCAAGGCATTCGTTTTTATATACATGTATCTGAGGAGATTCTTCGATTTGCTGTCGGATTGCATCGACGCTCCCGATGTCCTGATATTGTCACGAGGACTCATCACCAGGGTCACGCCTCCATCCTATCGGCTGATGCTGAACCACATGGCCAGTCGAGGCACCAGAATCATCTGGGACTATGACGACAACATCATCGACACCAGGGAAATAACGCGCAAGCATTTCGACTGGCTCAGCTCATTGGCAAGCCACATAGTCGTCGCAGGCCAAGCAAACATAGAAATGCTGCGCGAGGAGTTCCGTCACAAGGCCATAGTACTTCCTACAACCGACAGGGATATGTACCGGATGTTCGGGAATGACCTTATCCTGCAGCGTCTCGACACTCTCCGTAACGAGGTCCGCCTGATATGGGTCGGTACTGCAGTAAGCCTGCCGTATGTAAAAGGGATCTGCCACGCTATCGAGAATTTCGCCTCGGGACTCGGGGATAAAAAGAAGGTGTCGCTTACGGTGGTGTGCAATCATCCCTTGGAATATAACCCAACATATTTCCGTTTAAACAATATTAAATGGACCCGAGCCGTTGCTATAGAGGAAATGAAGAAAGCACATTTTGGCATCATGCCTTTATCCGACAAGCTGTTCAACCGCTACAAGGGTGGTTTCAAGCTTATTCAGTATCTGTCAATTGGTCTTCCAGTCGTCGGATCTGCAATAGGTGTGAACAATGAGATCATCCAGCCTGGATTCGGGTTCAAGACAAGAGCTCTGGAATGCGACCAATGGCTCGAGGTCCTGAATCAATTACCCACCACTGCTCGGGAATATGCCGAGACCTCAATCAAGGCGTTCGGCCAATGGGCTGAAAACTATTCATACGAAACCAACAGGCGGAAATGGAATGAGTTGGTGACCGATGTGTTACGATGACCCCCAATCATAATGCAGATATGAAAAGACTATTTATCGTAGTTAATCATGATTGGTTTTTCCTGTCACACAGGAAATACATCGCATTGGCTGCCAGGAATGCCGGCTGGGACGTCACCATTGTGACACGCGACACTGGAGACAGGAAGAAAATCGAGGATCTTGGTTTGAACTTCATTAATCTGCCGATGAATTCCACCGGTAAAAGACTCGTCCATGAACTCAGGACCTTAAGATTCCTTGATTCACTCTACAGCAAGAACAGAGACGCTATTTTCCATCATGTCGGGGTCAAGATAATCCTATGGGGGACTCTGGCCGCGCGCCATAATCATGTCAAGGGGATAGTCAATGCCGTAAGCGGCCTGGGAACGCTCTTCGCCAACGAGCAGTCCCTAATGGGCCGGATTGTGCTGAAGTTCATCAAATGGGGCATGAACCGGGACAAGGTCAGGATAATCTTCCAGAACCACGACGACGAGCGCGTGTTGATGTCGCATGGAGTCGTAAGGCCCGGACAGAAACGGTTTATCAAAGGTTCCGGCATAGACCTGGACGATTACGCCTTTGCCCCGATGCCTACCGAAGGGAAAATCAAGATTGCGTTTACCGGACGGATGATCGAGGAAAAAGGTGTACGCGTAGTGATCGAGGCTGCGGCCAAACTAAGGGACAGATACAAAGACCGTGTGGAATTCCTTCTGATCGGAGATGTACATCCCAACCCCAAGACCCTGAGCAGACAGGAATTGCAGTCATATTGCGATGGCAAGTACATCCAATGGCTCGGTCAACGCAATGATGTCAAGAGACTTCTCTCCGAATCCTCGATAGTCGTATTGCCAAGCTACTATCGCGAAGGACTGCCTAAGTCTCTCATTGAAGCCAACGCCGTGGGACGTCCCATCGTCACCACCGATTCCGTGGGTTGCAGGGATACCGTGGAGGATGGCGTCAACGGATTCCTGATTCCAATAAAAAACAGCGACGCACTGGCTGAGAAGCTGGAGATCCTGATCAATGACTATAACCTGCGGGTGCGCATGGGCATAGAGGCGCGCCGGATAGCGGAACGTGACTTTTCCATCAAGAATGTTGTGGAAAAGCATATGGAAATCTACAATGAGCTCGACCAATAGACGCTATGTCGCATTTGTGGGCCGTGTTTTGATTTTTTTGGCTTGCAATTGACTTTTGTAACGATTTTTTTGTTATCTTTGTAAACGCAACCGGAACCGTAAGGATTCCTGACGGAAACGGCAGGCGACCGATTGAACGAACCAGAGCCGGCAACAACTCCGGCTCCTAAAACTCATCGCTATGGAAGCTAAAATCAAAGCCATCCACTTCGACATCACGGAGAAGCTGGTGAACTTCATCAACAAGAAAGTCGACAAACTTGAGCGTCGCTTCGAGGCAATCGCCGACGCTGAAGTAACCCTGAAGGTAGTCAAGCCCGAAACGGCCATGAACAAGGAAGCCTCCGTAAAACTGGCAATCCCCAAGTCCGGAGACCTGTACGCATCGAAAATAGCCGATACATTCGAGGAGGCAGTGGATCTCTGTCTCGCTGCACTCGAGCCCCAGTTGGAAAAGAATAAAGACAAGAACTGATCATGTCACAACGTCCAGAGGACAGAAACAAGCCCGGACGGCACACTGTAACATCGAAAAGAAACCATCCCCGGACCGGTCATCCCGGTCGGGGGATGCTCTATGTTATGCTGGCCCTGGCATTGCTGCTGATTGGCTTAATGGTCGCGCTGTACCCGATGGTGATGGTCGGCGCGCCAGACACCGCTATCGTCAGGATTCCACGCAACGCCACTCAACAGATGGTCAGCGACTCCCTGACCAAAAGGTTCGGACCAGACTACGCATCCAAAGTAATGAGGCTGATACGCATGCGCCACACAGACATGTCACGGCGTCACGGTGCCTATGAAATCCCCGAAGGTTCCAACGCGCTGTCGGCAATGAGGAAACTAACATCAGGAGCCCAGACTCCTTCTAAGTTTACCCTGAACGGTTACAGGTCGATGGACCGGATGCTGGAGCGGATAGCCTTGAAGTTCGATTTCTCGACCGACTCCCTACGCAATGTCCTATACGACCCTAAGTTCCTGGAAACCTATGGACTGAGCCGCGACAACGCAATGGCTATATTTATAAACGATTCATACGAGGCCTATTGGTCGGCCACTCCCGAGCAGGTGCTGGCCAAACTCGGCGACAACTATGCGCGTCTATGGAACGAGGAAAATACCGCCAAGGCCAAGGAACTGGGGCTTAGACCGGTCGAAGTAATGATACTGGCCAGTATAGTCGACGAGGAGACCAACGCCCCGTCGGAAAAGGGAGACATCGCACGGCTATACATTAACCGTCTGAACAAAGGCATGAGGCTGCAGTCCGACCCTACGATCCGCTTCGCATTGGGGGACTTCACCATCCGCCGCATCAAGGGAGCCGACCTGAAGGTCAAGTCACTGTACAACACATACATGTTCGCCGGACTGCCGCCCGGCCCGATCCGTACCGTAGGCCGCAATACTGTCGAATCAATCCTGAATTCCAAACCGAACGATTACCTATATATGTGTGCCAAAGAGAACTTCTCCGGCACACACAATTTCACAAGCGACTACAACGAGCATCTGCGTAACGCCCAGCGGTACCGACAGGCACTGGACCAACGCGGAATCGTCCGTTGATTTCTGCCGATGAGACTTCCACTGTCAATCCTGACGATAGTCTGCGCCTTGACCGCGCAGTCCGTGCATGCCGCCGATTTCGATATGGAACTGACGCCGCTTGTCGTGGACTCCACACTGGTGCAGGTGCCTGACTCGCTTGAGACTCCATCGACATCAAGGGATTGGCTGGAGCTTCTGAAGAATGGACAGCTCCGTGTGGAGGATCCAACTGTCCATTGGCCGAACCGATTCGTATCATGGTGCGTGGGGGTCTACAACTGGTACAACCGTGTCTTCAATTATCATGACCCCGCCTGGGTCAAGGGAGACGGCTACCATTTCCACGCCATGTTCCTCTCCGACAACTGGATCGATGCCTACACTTTCAGTTACCAGGGATTTCCCTCCATTGCCATGATGGACCGCCTATACCCTAACCTTGGATTCTATCTTAAGGCCTGGAGCCTCTCCTTGGGTTACTCCCTGGACATGGGTACAATCGTGAACGGTGAAAAATCCACCCACCAGAAATTGTCCGGCAGCTTCAGTTGCGCCAGGTTCACGGTCGAGGGTCAGTTCTGGCGAAGCAACGTGACAACGCACATCCGGTACTACGGCGGTTACGACAAGGACCATCTACTGAGGATTCCCTTCGACGGCATGACCTTCAGGGAGGCCAACATCAGCGCATATTATTTCTTTAACAACTCACGGTTCTCGCTCGGCGCAGTGCATTCGTTCAACAACAACCAGCGCAGATCCGCGGGCTCGGCCATTGCCGGCGTCAGCTTCAACATGTACGGCGCCGACTTCGACTTCACCAAGCTGCCCGACGAGCTCAAGGATTACCAGAAATATCCATTCGACTACTACACCTTCCATTACCGGACCTACAACCTGATGGGAGGGTATTCCTACAACTGGGTGATCAACAGCAAATGGATATTCAACATCACCGCCATTCCCGGCATCGGCATCACATCGACAGCCGGAGACTCAACGATCGGCAAGGATGTGCTGCTGGCACTGTACGGCAAGGGCATGGCCGGAATCCTGTACACCCACAAGAGGTTCTTCGCCGGGGCGCGGGGCACATTTACAGCCAACATATTCACAGCCAAGGAAGTACTGTTCATCAACGCCCTGCAGAACTATCAGCTTTCAGTGGGCATAAAATTCTGAAGATATGACAGAACCCATACATAATGATGAATACTGGATGCGGCGAGCACTGCAGCTTGCCGCAAACGGTGCGGGACATGTATCGCCCAATCCGATGGTCGGTGCAGTCATAGTCGGCGCCGAGGGCCGTATTCTGGGCGAAGGCTGGCACCGCAAGTACGGCGGTCCGCATGCCGAGGTGCAGGCATTCCTCAACGTACGTCCGGAAGACGAGCCTTTGCTGCGCGACGCCACCATCTACGTCACCCTGGAACCATGCTCGCATTACGGCAAGACACCGCCGTGCGCGTTGCTGTTAGTGAACAAGGGAATCCGTCGAGCCGTGATCGGTTGCGGCGATCCCAATCCCAAGGTGGCCGGCCGTGGTATCAGGATTCTGCGGGAGGCCGGAATCGAGGTCACCGAGAATGTCCTACGTGATGAATGCATGGCGCTGAACAAGCGGTTCATGACCACCCACATCAAGCACAGACCGTGGATTCTGCTGAAATGGGCCCAAAGCGCCGATGGCTTCATTGCGGCACCCAATCCCGGCCTCGTGTCCGCCGATGGAACTCCGGCGTATCTGCCCGTGAAGCTGTCCTGCCCGGTCGGAGCCGTCCTGATGCACCGTGAACGGGCAATGGTCGATGCTATCCTGGCAGGTACAGACACCCTCATTGCCGACAACCCATCGCTCACGTCCCGCCTGTGGCCAGGAAATTCTCCACATCCTGTTATCTTCAGGTCCAACAGGCTTCCATCCGGACTCAACGTATTCGCACGTGACCCGATCATCCTTGATCCCTCCCTGCCTCTGGAGGAAAACATGCATCTGCTTTTCGCCGACCATGGCGTCACCTCGTTGATGGTGGAAGGGGGCGCCAGTCTGCTTCAATCATTCATCGATGCCGGTCTTTATGATGAAATCAGAGTGGAAAAATCCAATAAATGGCTGTCAGAGGGTCTGAAAGCGCCGGAAATTTGTTAACTTTGCAGTATGGCAAAGAAAATAGAGGATCCTCAGGAACGGCTTCAGGAGCTGGGAACAGCTCCGGTCGGCAAGTTATTGCTGAAATACAGTCTACCTGCCGTTGTGGGCACTGTCATCAGCGCCGTCTACAATATCATCGACTCCATCGTCATCGGTCATGCCATCGATGACCCGAACGTTGTGAGCGGTATCGCCGTGACTTTCCCCGTCATGAACGTTGTCACGGCCCTGGGCATGCTGATCGGCGCCGGCGCGGCCACTCGGGTTTCCATCGTAATGGGTCAGAAAGACCTGCGCGTTGCCCAGATTATCCTGGGCAACTGCGTGCAGCTCACCTTGATCATCGGTCTGCTCTATGCCGCCACGTTCGCAATATTCATGGATCCGATACTCAGGATATTCGGAGCCTCGGACAATTCCCTCCCCTACGCCCGCGAATTCATGCTGTGGGTGCTTCCAGGGTGCGTGCTTATGAACCTGACGTTCAGCTATAACAACGTGATGCGTGCGTCCGGCTATCCAGCCAAAGCCATGTACACGAATATGATCGGAGCGCTTATCAACGTTATCCTCGCACCGCTGTTCCTGTTCGGTTTCAAATGGGGAATACGCGGTGCCGCAATCGCAACGGATATCTCAATGCTCATCACCGCCACTTGGGTCATGAGCCACTTCTTCAACAAGAGCAACACCCTGCATTTCGTAAAGGGCACCTTCAAGTTCAACTGGCCTGTGATCCGCAGCGTGCTTTACATCGGCATGGCGCCGTTCCTGATCAACATCACCGGCTCGGCCATCAACGCCATCGCCAACAATACATTGCTGAAATATGGCGGTGACAACGCAATCGCCGCCGTAGTGGTGTTCAACCGCTTCGTCACTATTTTCGTATTCATCGTAATCGGTATCTGTCAGGGAATGCAGCCTATCATCGGCTACAATTACGGAAGCGGACGCTACAACCGTCTCATCAAGACCTTCTCGCTGGCAGCCGCATGCGGACTAATCACCACGACCATCGGCAGCATTCTGGGTGCCACAATGCCGCGAACCATCGCCTCGATGTTCATGCAGGATTCCGAGCAGATACAATGCGCCGTAAATTGTCTTAAGATCACCACACTGACGTTCTGGATGGTGGGTTTCCAGATTGTCACCACCAATCTGTTCCAGGCGTTGGGTATGGCCGGAAAATCAATATTCCTGTCGCTGACGCGTCAGATGATATTCATGGTGCCGCTGCTCTTCACATTGCCACACATATGGGGACTGAATGGAGTCTGGGCGGCATACCCCATATCCGATTTCCTCTCGGTCCTGGTGGCCATAGTAATGCTGGTGATGCTGACTAAACAGATCCGGAGACATACTTTGTAACAGCCGGAAATGTATGATGCCCAAATCAGACATGGCATGTAAATATGTATGCCGGCATCCCGATCATACGGATGTCAGCAGATAGTGTACCATTTCCAGATTAAATGCTGCTGCGATCAGCACCGGGATGAACATCAGGTAATACTGCTTGCGCCATGCCATAGGGAACATCGACAGCGTGTAGATATCGGCAAGTCCGAACAGTTCTCCCATTCGGCCCTGCATCACGGGAATGTCGCCGAATGTCAGGAAACTCATCTGGGACAATATCGATACGCACAGACTGGGAACAGCCAAGGGATAATGTTCCTTGATGGCATCGATGCGTACTGTCATGACTATCAGCAGCAGGCACATATATATTCGTTTCAATCCGATGTCCGATGGTGTAAAATCTTTGTTTCCCATGTAATCCTGGAAGAATTTGTTTATGAACTCCACCGGTATGCCCTTGAAAAACGAGCCGATATAGGTATGGGTGAAACCCATTATCATACCCACAATCAGCACACCGATCCAGAACGGCCTCAACATATTCTTAGTCGGCAGGAAGTACAGCGGCAGGAACACGACGGCCGAATAATGGAAGAAAGTCGCCACGACAACCAACGGAAAATAAATCCACCATTTCCTTTCGCTTATGAATCTGATAGACAGCAGCAACAGACCCGTCGCTACGGCAGCTCGAATCTGTATCATGTCGTGCAGCACGTAGTCCATCGTAAGATATACGACCAGCGACAGCCATAGATTCGATGCGTTCTTGGTGATGGAAAACAGATGTAGGCTTACCGACATCAACGCATATATCAGCAGCAACGTGCGGAAGGTTGGCGAAATCATAGTGATGATTCCGTAAGTCGGCTCGACACCGCGCCGGTTGAATCGCGAGGCTCCCATCTCGTACGTGCGCAGATACGCTCCGTAATCGGCTATCATCTCCGACTTGTTGATACACATCAACACCAGCATCACGAACAGCAACCCGAATCCTATGTATACAACCGTCCGCGAACTGGTGGACAGTCCACGCAATGCGTCGTAGTTACATCCCTGCTCCGGATCGTAGGCATATGCCAACCGGGCCGATGCCAATGGAAGACTCATCAGCACGGCGGCTATCAATACTATTATATATAACTCGAACATATAAATACGGGCTATTCCAGACATGCGCGAATCCTGAATATCGGATTCATCCTTACTATTAACGAACCCGGGAATCTATTATTTTAGGCATACTTCCTTAATAATCCTCGATGATATCCGTTTACAATCATGTAAGACAGGTAAATCCTGTCCGGTTATGACATACCCGTGAATACACAGAGGCTTGACATAGAACAGAGGACCGTCCAGAGGCTGTCGCAACAGCAGGTGCGCTTTGTGCGTCTGCTGGAACTAAACGCGCCCGAACTGGACGATGCTGTGGAACGTGAGATGGAGGACAATCCGGCACTGGTCAGCGCCGAGGAGGACCAGCCTAACGAAGCCGGCCATCTGGGCGGCTGGACTCCCAGGCGCGTATCCGAACTCCCCGAGCACTACGGCGCCGCCACACCCGACGCCACCGAAACGCTTTACGACCACCTTAACAACCAGCTGGACGAGCTGGAGCTTGACAGGAACATCGATCTGGCCGCTCGATTCATAATCGGCAGCCTGGACCGTAACGGCTACCTGACACGCTCAGTCCCCGAACTGGTCGACGACATGGCGTTCGGTCCCGGCATACAGGTTTCCGAACAGGAGGCACAGCTGTCACTCGACACAGTGCGTAGTCTGGACCCTCCTGGAATCGCAGCATCCGACCTGCGCCAGACGCTGGAGATGCAGCTCATGGTCATGGAACCATCGCCAGTGCGTGACAACGCACTCCGGATAATCCGCGAAGCTTTCGAGGCATTCACGCTGAAACACCGTCATCGTATAGTGTCTGCCCTGAAAATATCCCCCCAGGAGGCCGACGATGCGATCGCTCTGATATTGACCCTGAACCCCAAGCCCGGTGCGGCGGTCGGCACCGACCCGATCGACGATGCCAACGTCATCATTCCGGATTTCATCGTCAACAACGAGGACGGACAGCTTACCGTGACTCTGAACAACCGAATCCCCGAGCTGAAGGTGGAGCAGAGCTTCGAGCAGGCCATGCGCGAGCTTGAGAAACTCCCGCGCAACAAGCGCCGCAAGGGATCGGAATTTGTCGTGTCCCGCTACAACGACGCCCGCGACTTCATCCGCATCATCGCACAGCGCCAGCGCACCATGATGGCGGTGATGTCGGCTATACTCAAGATCCAGGAGGATTATTTCCACACCGAGGATGTCTACATGCTCAAACCGATGATGCTGAAGAACATCTCGGACCTGACGGGTCTGGACCTGTCGGCAGTGTCACGTGCCACCAACAACAAGTACGTCCAGACACCCTGTGGAATCTTCCCGTTACGGTTCTTCTTCAGCGACACCGTGACCGAGGAGCACGAAGGAGCCGACGCCGCCACAAGCCGCAAGATCGAGGCTATTATCGCCGACCTGGTCGACAAGGAGGACAAACGTCATCCGCTGTCCGACCGCAGCATCGCCGAACGTCTTGCCGATATGGGTCTGGACGTGTCCAGGCGTACTATCGCCAAGTATCGCGACCGCCAGCAGATTCCAGTGGCGCGGCTCAGAAAAGAATTCAGATAAAGTTTGTTCCGTATGCAATAAAACCCCCGTCTTTGGGATTACTTTAATATACACCTTAGCATTAGCTTATGAATAAGAACTACATACTTCGCACTTTGCTTCCGGCCCTTATGGCCATTGTGGTTACAGTCCCGGCCCTGGCCGTCACCGACAACGAGATGGAACAGGCCCGCACCATCGCCGCCCAGGCCTACCTCCGCTACGCCAACAACGGCAGCGGCTACCTGGACGAGGTCAAGGCCACGAACCTGGCCGACCTCCAGAAGGAACTAAAAGCTAAGGAGAAAGAAAACATCAAGGCGTTCCTGGCCATACCGGTGCCCAAGGATTACGCGCAGTGGGACAAGGCCAAGCTGGCCGAGTACTGGTCCGTCACCGCATTGAACAATCCCGGACTGATTGCGCAGGGCAAGGGAGCCAAGAGCCGTATCCGGTCCAAGATCAACGCCATGACCGTCTCCGACCCGGCGACGCAGCCTGAGGCACCCACGGCTCCCGACGCAGCTGCTACGCCCGCTCCGGAACAGTCCGCTGCAGTCCAGTCCGACTCCGTGCCGCAGGAGATACTCGCCCAGGAACAGGACATCCTGGCCGACCAGAAGGCTATCGAGGCAGACAGCCAGAACCCCTCGCTGGAAAGCACATCAAACCATACATGGATCTATGTCGTAATCCTCGTCATCCTGATTGCCGTGGTGATATGGCTTGTGATATATGCCGCCAAGGTCATGAAGCATCAGCGGCCTGCCGATGGCGACAGCAATGACCCGGAGGGACTTGAGGAGATGCGCGAGCGGGCTAAGCGGGCAATTGCCCAGTACAAGGAAAAACTGCAGGACCTTAACGAACAGTTACAGGCATCAGACAACAAACTCGCAGAGGCTCAGGAAGAAGCACGCCGCTACAAAGAGGACAACCGTCGTCTCAACGAACGTATCGCCGACCTGCAGGCCAAGCTTCGCGCTGCCGCGACAACCCAGGCATCACCGGCTCCCAGACAGCAGCCTCAGCCACGTCCCCAGGCACGTCCGAATCCTGAGAAAAAGACCGATGAAATTCTGCATGTAATATATCTGGGACGGGCCAATTCACGTGGAATTTTTGTCCGTGCTGACCGAAACTACAGCAACGGCAATACCGTCTACAAGCTTGATACCGAGGATGGCCTGACCGGAACGTTCGAATATGTGGACAACCCGTCCATGAACCGCACAGTGCTGGACCGTCCCAAGGAAATGCTATCCGGAGGATGCTCGGCCGATGATATCGAGGATACTCTCGGCGCCACCGAGATTGTTACCGAAAGCCGTGGTACAGCCATATTCGAGAACGGCTACTGGAAAGTACTACGCAAATCGCGCATCCGTTTCAAGTAATCCTTCACGGCACTATTCAATCCCGATTCCATGGCCCGCGACATCAAGTCTCTGACCCATATCATATTAGCGGCAACATTACTATTGCCGCTATTTTCATGCCATCACAGCCCGTTACCGTCGGGAACCGAGAATCTGCTGCGTCAGCTTGACAAGGCAATAGACCGACATTCAGAGAATGTATGCCGCAAGGGTCTTGAGCTGAAGCAAATGCAGATAGTGGAGGATGCACCGCCGGGCCGCGAGCGTTACGATGCATGCCGCACCATGCGGAACCTGTATCTTACTTTCGACCTTGACTCAGCCATACATTACGGCCGTATGGAATGTCAGGAAGCCGACCATATCGGAGACAGGGAACTCATGGCGTTGTCACGTATGAACCTGGCGCGGCTATACATATCGCGCGGCCATCTGCACGAGGCGTATCCACTGGTGCACCAGGCCATGCCCGACACCGGCATCAGGTCCGTCAGGGACTCATATATGCGAGTAATGGCCGATATCGACGAGACTTCGGGCCGTTCATCCGTCCGCCGTTACCGCGACATGTTGCGGATCCTTACCGACCGCGACGAGGGCTGGTGGTATTACTCATTCCAGCTTCTTATGGCGTCCGGGCGCTGTCGATCCGCCGATTCATTGCTGCAGACCGTCCGTCCCGCCGATGACGCGCAGGACCGCGATATAGCTATCTTCAACGTCCTCAGCAGCGAGGCGCATCTGGCTATGGGCGATACCCTGCAGGCTGTCAACGACCTGATTCGCAGCTCATTGCACGACCTTGCCGTACCTGTACGTGATTATAAGTCCTTGTACCGTCTCTCCGCATTGCTCTTCAACCTTGGCGAGACCGAGCGCGCATACAGATACATCAATCTGGCTGTGCGCGATGCCGAGGCCTCAAAGGTTACAGCCAACAGACTGGAGATAAACAGGATTATTCCGGATATCCTCGCGGCTTATCAACAGAAGGTGGCTCGCGAGAAACGCGTTCAGCAGTTCATTTTCCTCGGAATCGTCATGCTGTCACTGGTTCTGGCCGCCATCCTGCTCTTCGTAATCAAGCAGCGCAACAAGCTACGCCGCATCTCCCGAAGCGAGCGTGACCTCAACGCCCGGCTGCACTCCACCAATGTCGAGCTGCGTCGCGTCAACTCCTGTCTGGAAGAGAGCAACAAGGTCCGCGACGCCTATCTGCTGCAATACATCCAACTGTCATCGGAATTCGTACATGACATCGAACAGCTCAAGACAGGTATCTCAACCGCATTTCACTCCAAGGGGATGGATGGCGTCAACAAATATCTGGCAAAAATCGACGACCGCAAGGAGACACGCCGTTTCCACACCAATTTCGACACTACATTCCTGGCGCTCTATCCGGGATTCGTGGCCGCGGTCAACTCCCTGCTCAAACCGGACTGCCAGCTGGCGCTGGGACGCGACGGATCCATGTCGACCGAGCTTCGGGTCATAGCACTGATCTACCTCGGCATCACCGATTCCGAAAGCATCGCACGCTTCCTGCACAAGTCCGTGTCGACCATCTACAACTGCCGTGTACGCATACGCAATGGAGCCACCGATGGCCGCTCAGGCTTCACAACGCGCCTTCACGACCTTCTCTGACACCGCCTATCCCTCTCGGATTCCCTATCATATCACTACTATATTCCTTCCTCCAATATATTCTGTGTAGCTGATAATGTGACTGTTGCGATTTTAAGACACTACTATTTCACTCCCTGTCGCACCAAATCCGATTCTGTCCGTTAATTTTGCAACCGAAAGTTATAGGAAAACCCAATAACTTCAACAACCTTTATTTTCAACAACCTTTATTTTTGGTTCTTCTATCCGGCATGATGCTGTCCGATCCGTGTTAGAGTTAGAGTTAATGTTAGTGTTATTATTCGTACAACTTGAATTTGACGAGAATGGTCTTGCGTTGATGCAAGGCGACACTTGAAGAAATTTGGAAACGAGTGCATTCGATTTGTTTCTTGGTTAATGTCAGATATGATCAGTTATCCTGATTTTTAGGAGAAGGTTGCTCGGAGCAACCTTTTTTCTTACCCCTGCCTGACACGGCAACATACGTATTCACCCTTTATCGCCGTTAGTAGAGATATGGATGTTTCGATTATATATGTCAATTACCACACGTCAGGGCTTATTGCCGACTCGCTGCGTAGCGTCATTGCGCTTACCAGAGGAGTGGAATACGAGGTGATAATCGTTGACAACCATAGCGAAAGCGATCTTCCTGACAGATTCAACCGATTGTTTCCTGAACTACACATCCGCTATGTGATGCTTCAGGACAACATAGGCTTCGGTCGAGCCAATAACGAGGGATTCAAGCTGGCTCAGGGTCGTAATCTGTTTTGTCTGAATCCCGATACAGTACTGCTGAACAATGCCCTCAGGATCCTGTCCGGCTATCTTGACGATAATCCCGGAACTGGAATCGTTGGCGGAAACCTGTTGGATGCCGACATGAAGCCTGCGCTATCATTCCGCCGCATTCTTCCGGGTATCCGCTGGGAGATGAACGAACTGCTTCATATGCACCCCGAGAAGCTGGCCTTTGGGCGCGACTCCCGTTTCAACCATACCGACCGGCCTATTGAGGTTGGATACATATCCGGTGCCGACCTTATGATCCGTGCCGACCTGGCCAGCTCGGTCGGCGGATTCAATCCTGAATTCTTCATGTACTTCGAGGAGACCGACCTGTGCCTCCGGGTCCGCAAGGCCGGCTATAGCATCGTAAATGTGCCCCAGGCCTCAATCCAGCATATAGAGGGAGGCAGTTATGTTGAGAGCGGTTTCAATCCATGCAGGCTGGAACGTAACGAACGGAGCAGGCTCACATATTACCGACTGAACAGTCCCCCGGTCAGAACAACTGTCGCCAATCTGATTTACGGATCTTTCCTACTTTCACGCGCAATCCTGAAACACTCCCGGGCCTACAGACATCGGCTCAAGCTCCTTATTAGGATAATGCTCTCCAAACAGTAAGATTTCTTGCCTGACGTATGGACATTTATAGAGGACATAACTAAAGCGAGCTCCTGCCAATTGGCGGAACTCGCTTCCTTTGATTGTAAGTTAGGAGTAAATAGTTATGCTCGTTGAAACTTTATAGTTGATATCCTCCGGTTGTGTGTTTCTTTATCAGTGTAAACATTGAACTACGTTGTCGCTAAGTTTCGGTCATGTTTTCTGATACAAAATTACTCCAAATAGTTGGATTACAAAACCACAAAACCATCAAAACGCGACTGAAAGGAGCCTTCTTCATGCTGAAACGCCAAAATTATGCCATAAGAGGATGATTTTAGGTGTTTTCACATTTACATATTTCTAAATTATTTGTTAAATTTGCGCAAAGAATGTTATTATGGCATTCCAAATGGCACATTCCGCCCATTTTTGGACAGTTTGACACTAACTATGAAGTTGCGTAACACCTGGATCACCTACATATCTGCCATTCTGGCTCTACTCTGCATCGCCGTATCCTGCCGGAGTCGCGGCAGCGATACAATCGGCGACAGCGATCTGCACCGCCAGGTTGATGACTCGATTGCAGCGGGCTCATACTCCGGTGCCATGAAGATTGTACTCCAGGAGAAGCAGCATGGTCTGGAAGCAGGCGACTCCGATATTTATTACCATGGTCTGACACACCAAGCCATCGTTTCCTACTATGCCGGGCGCCCCGACGACATGATGCGGCAGGTAGATTCACTGGCACGATACCTGGATGCCAATCCGGACAACGACATCCGACGGCTGATGCGCAGTCGCCTTTATTCCATCAAGGCCGGTTACTATACCCGTTTCCATTACAATCCCGACTCCAACATCTACTACTATCGAAAGGCCCTGAGCCATATTCCGGAAAACGCCAATCCCGAGCTGATAAGCTCAGCCTATTCAAATCTGGCAGGGGCATACCGAAACAACGGCAACTACGACCTTAGCGCCGATTACTTCTCGCGCGCCATCCAGATTGTCGACTCAGCCAATCTGAATTCTCCGGCCAGGATCACAGCATATTTCGGACTCGCTTCAACCTACACCGACATGCGCGACTTCGACCAGAGCCGCCTGTGGTGGAACCGCGCCAGCAAATACTGGAACAGCATGACCGTCGACGATAAGTTCCACTATCTCAACAACCGGGGCCATGACTTCTACGAAAAGAAGGATTACCGCAGTTCACTGGCAATGTTCCAGCGTCTCGACTCCCTGCTGCAGGCCAACCCAGCGCTTGAATGGGAATCATTCTTCTGCCGGGCCAACCTGACCGACCTCTACCTGAAACTCAACCAACCCGACAAGGCCGCCGAACTGATAGCCCAGACCGAGCCATACTTCACCGATGTCCAGCCTAACGAATACATCAAGGAACACATACGCACGCAGAAGCTGCAGCTCAGCACAATCCAGGGAAAATACGACGAGGTGACCAGAATGCTGAGTGACCTGAAGTCCACCGGAGCCGAGTCGCGGCCCGAACAGAAAATCGAACGTCTGGAATTCCTGAAGGACTACTACGCCGGAACCGGACAGTGGGAGAAGGCATTCCGGGCCATGAAGGCCTACAGCGAGTACGAGGACTCAATCCGCAGCGAGTCCCAGCGGCTCAGCATGTCCGAACGTCAGATGCGTTACGAGCGTGACGCCAAGGTTCTGGAGCTCAGCAAGGACCTGGAGATGCACCGCAAGGTCCAGACACGGAACCTTGCGTTGGCCATCGTGGCCATTTTCGTGATTCTGCTGCTCGTCATCGTCATGCTGCTGATGCGCCGCATGGCGACCATCCGAGAGGAGCGTATGCTGCACCGCATCATCGCGTTGCGTCTCAAGAGCCTGAGGGCCCGGATCAACCCACATTTCATCTACAATGTCCTGAACCATGAGATTTGCGCCCGCGAGAACGGCCAGTCTTCAAATCTGGACGCTCTGGTCCGTTTGTTGCGGCGTCAGCAATATATGGCCGATGTCCTTTCGGTATCGCTGCAGGACGACCTGGCGTTCCTGGATGACTTCGTCAAGGTCGAGAGCGAGGGACTTGCTCAGCCGTTGAAGTTTACGCGCGAGATAGCTCCCGACCTGGATCCCGCTCGCGAGATGGTGCCATCCATGGTGCTCCAGATTTTTGTCGAGAACGCTTTCAAGCATGGTTTCAGCTCGTTACCTGCCGACCAGGAGCGTATACTCGTGATTCGTGCGTTCCATAAGGACAACGCACTCTGCGTTGAGGTACTGAACAATTGCAGCCCTGACGCTGTTCCATCTCCGGATTCCACTCGTCAGGGTCTCAAGATCGTCATGGGCACCCTGGAGATCCTGAATGAGAAAAAGCGCGAAGAGATTCGCTGCGATATAGGCCGCTGGACCGACAATCCTCAGAAAGCCGGTTACCGCGCCGCAATCATTATTCCCACTAACTTCAATTTCGATATCCATGGAAAAAACCAAGATACTTATAATTGATGATGACGCTCCGTCACGCAAGCTGTTGCGCGACGGTCTGAAGAAATACGACTGGGCCTCCGTTTGCGGTGAGGCCTCCGACTCCCGGCAGGCTGTGGAGATGGTCCGCGACCTCGCACCGGGCCTGGTGTTCCTTGACATCGAGCTCAACGATGTCTCGGCTCTGGATATTCTGGAGGAACTAAAGGAGCTGGGTGGTGGCAACACCCGTTTTGTGTTCTATACAACCTACAGCAAGTATCTGATGCAGGCACTGCGCATGGAGGCGTTCGACTTCCTGCTCAAGCCCTACGATTCCGACGAACTGAACCTCATCATGAACCGCTACAAGCTGGCCTGCGCCAGGGACAACGCTACTGCGGCTCCTCCGGCCGACCGTCTCGCCAACATGCGCGTCGGAAACGCAGTGCCTACAGGGATATCCGTCACAACTATCACCAACGACCGGATGATCCTGTTTCCCCGCGATGTGGTATATTTCCGTTACGATACAAACCGCAAGCTGTGGGAGGTGGTGCTCAGCACATTGCAGCACATCATCCTGAAACGCAACACCACCGCCGACACTATCCTGAACTATGGCCCGCAGTTTGTGCGAACGCACAAGAGCTACATCGTCAACATCGGGTTTATCTCCATGATCTCGGGCAATGAATGCCGACTAATACCTCCCTACGACAACATCACCGACATAAAGATCAGCAAGGTCTATCGCCCGCAGCTTCTGGATATGTTCTACGATCTTTGAGTCATCTATGGATCGCCGCGGCCCGCGTTCCTCCGGGAGTCGGGTCGGTAACAACCACAGGTCTCCTGTAGATTCTGGAATAAAGGCTCTGCAGGTTCGTGCAGGCCTCGGCGCGTGCGCGGCGTATGGTGCCGTTCCGGTACAGCTCCCGGATGGATTTGGCCCGGATGTGCGACTTCACCAGATTGTCCTCCTCGGCGGTCAGTCGTCCGTTGCCTAACAGTCTCAGGGATTTCGTATCCACTACTTCCCATGAATTGGAGTCCGTTGATTCATACAGTTCCACTATCTCGGGCGACAGCACCACGCGTACCGTGTCGCCGTCGGCGTTGACCTGAAGTTTCTCCAGGTCGAAACTCACGCTGCCGCGTTGCTTCTGGATTCCGAACAGGACCTTCTGGTTGACGGTGTCGAGTACCGGAACCTCACTGTATATGTCCACCGTGCATATTTCCGCCAGCTGGCGCAGGTCAGCGACCTTTCCTTCCGCAACCTCGTAGGTCTTCTCCGGAT
Organism: Bacteroidales bacterium; assembly: GCA_019416425.1. Taxonomy (GTDB): domain Bacteria; phylum Bacteroidota; class Bacteroidia; order Bacteroidales; family Muribaculaceae; genus Lepagella. The sequence goes on along the minus strand of DXXK01000087.1, from coordinate 33,971 downwards.
CCGCCGTCTTGACCTTGTGGACCATATATACTCCCGCAGCCACCAGCAGGCAGGCTACTGCAGCTATTATCGCTATCTTGGCTATTATAAACTTCTTCATCCTGTTGTTCTTGCTTTGTAATCATCACCTCGTCACCCAGACCTCCGACTTATGACTTAAACCTAACGCTTGCCACATAGCCCGCGGACCCGCACATGGCCTCGAAGTACTTACGGGCTTTGCGCTGGGCAGCCTCCGTCAGCTGCTTCTTGAACTGAGGATTCTCCTGAACCTCGCGTACAAACGATTCATTGGCTTTCTCCTTCATCTCCGCGCGCTCCTTGCTGTCGAGCTCCGACCGGAACAGGCCGATGTTCTCGTATTCCTTGCGCATGGTCATGTCTCGGCCTGTAACTTCAGTCTTTACCGGCGGCAACGTAATCTGAACCGTATGGTTGGCGTCATCGAAGACCATGTCCGATTCCTGAAGCTGCGACATGTCGATGTATGCCCTCATATAGGAATCGTAGGAATAAACCGCGATACGCTTTCCCACCTTGTACCATGCGCTGGACTCCATCTTGACACTCTTGGTGATGCTCATCGAGGCGAACACCATCTTGTCCACCGATTTCAGTTCCTGATACAGCTCCACGCTCGCCGGGAGTCCCTCCGTGGCCTCTGCATCACCTTTGGTTCCTTTGCCACACGATGACATCGTCATGACGGAAACAACCGAGGCCAGGGCCACCGATGCCACGAACCTCTTTATGTTCTGGTTTGTTTTCTTCATAGTTCTGCAAGTCTTGATTTCAATTGCATGAAGCTTTAAAACTTCCTTATCATAGACCATACATTGCCACCATGGTTTAATAAGTTGTCCGATTGGAATCTTTTTTGTATTTTTGCGATACCTTAGATTTGCAGCGGCAAACCGAAACTGATATGATAGAGACTAATATAAGCCTTGACGGCAAGACAATATTGATCACCGGCGTGGCCGGTTTCATAGGCGCGAACCTCGCCTTGCGCCTGCTCCGCGATTTCCAAGACTGCCGCGTAATCGGAATCGACTCGATCACCGATTACTACGACGTCAGCCTCAAGCACGAGCGCCTCCGCGAGCTGGAGCGGTACGGCGACCGATTCGTATTCGTCCGCGACAGCATCGCCGGCCGCGACGCCGTCGACCGCATCTTCGCCGAATACAGACCCTCGGTGGTCGTGAACCTCGCCGCCCAGGCCGGCGTCCGATACTCCATCACCAACCCGGACTCATACGTTGAGAGCAACCTCATCGGTTTCTACAACATCCTGGAGGCCTGCCGGCACAATCCCGTCGACCATCTGGTCTACGCCAGCAGCTCCAGCGTCTACGGATCAAACAGGAAGGTGCCGTACAGCACCGACGACAAGGTCGACAACCCCGTAAGCCTCTACGCCGCCACCAAGAAGAGCAACGAGCTCATGGCCCACGCCTACTCCAAGCTCTACAACATTCCCTCCACCGGCCTGCGCTTCTTCACCGTCTACGGTCCCTGCGGCCGTCCCGACATGGCCTACTTCGGATTCACCGACAAGCTGGTCAAGGACGAGAAGATCCAGATCTTCAACTACGGCAACTGCAGGCGCGACTTCACCTACATCGACGACATCGTGGAGGGCGTGGTCCGTGTGATGCAACGCGCTCCCGAGCGTCGTGACGGCGAGGACGGACTCCCCATCCCTCCCTACCGCGTCTACAACATCGGCAACAACCAGCCGGAGAACCTGCTGGACTTCGTGACCATCCTGCAGGAGGAGCTGGTCCGCGCCGGAGTCCTTCCGGCGGACTACGACTTCGACGCCCATACCGAGCTGGTGCCAATGCAGCCGGGCGACGTTCCCGTCACCTACGCCGACACCGCGCCGCTGGAGCGCGACTTTGGCTTCCGCCCCTCCACTCCCCTACGCACTGGTCTCCGTGCGTTCGCCGAATGGTATGCGAAACGCTGACTTTTTGAAGAATTTTTAGTTTTCATTGGTATGCAAATAGATTGCGTAGCTACGGCATAATTTTGCATCATCAAGCCAACAAAGTTATTTAACCACTCGTTACAATCCTAAAAGACTACTGACATGAATAACATGAATTTCTTCAGCGAACCCGGCGGCAAGGGACTGACCTCGACGGCTGCCAACCACATTGCCAATCTGGCCAAACAGGAATATATGGCTGCCGAGGAGTTCGTCAAGTCGGTATGCTTCGTCAACACCTCCATCGAGGTGATTGACTCCACGTCGCGCAACGCTCATGTCATCGGCTACGGCATGGACGTGGCCAAGATGGAGCAGATCCGCGGCAAGCTGGACTACATCGCACGCCTTAAGGCGTTGTGCGCATGGCTGCGCGAGGCCATCAAGTACAAGGACCAGCTCGTGTCCTCGGTCTATAAGCGTGTCAGCTTTGACAAATGGCTTGAAGACAAGGGTGTCAAGATGGAGGAACCCGAGGAACCCAAGCAGGACAAGAAGGCCGAGCAGAACATGTCGATGTCCGAGCTGTGCATGTATCTGTGCAACGAGGCCTATGCCGCGACATTCGGCGAGTTTATCCATCCGGATGGCCCTGGTTACGAAGCGTACGCTAAACTGCTTGACACCGAGCAGCATCCTGTGTCGGTTGACCGGAACGGCCGCGACACTCTGATCACTACATCCACCCCGACCATCGGCAGCGAGGAGGTGAACCGCTATTTCGATACCCTGCGCAGCACGTACCGCGAGTATGAGGCAGCCTACAACCGTACCAAAACGGAGATCAACGACAAGCTGGCAGCTGAGCAGCGTGCGGAATTCCAGGAATATTCCGCAAGGCTTGACGATTACAACCGTCGCCGTGCGGCGCTGATGAAGGAGTATACCCAGTACCTCAAGGAGGAGTCCGAACGTCTTGGCAAGCTCAAGATCGTAATACCCGACCGTCTGATGTCGACTTTCGACTATCTCCGGTCGCTTGGCAAGGACAAGGATGCCAAGTGATTCCTCGTCGGACGGTATGACGCATCACGACGGCCCTGTCGGGCTGTACTTGCGGATGCAGGTGGTACGGCGCACTCCGACAGTGCGCGGATGTGCCGGACCTCTGCGCGGGGCCTAAGCGGGACCTCTAACATTTGACATTTGAACTACTGTTATCCCTCGGGATGATCATGTAGTAATGCGCTCGAACCGCATGTTAATGAATCGTTATCCGGCTCACTCTCCGGAGCCGGGGCGTCTGAAGCCCCGGAATTGCCACAACTGACTGTGTCTGTGACGAGCCGGATAGTCTGCGCCAGAGTCCGAGCCTCAATTGCCTCATTGCCCGCTATCCCCCACGACTGCATCATCAAGGACAACCCCAGGGCCGTCTTTTTTTCATCCCTGACGTCAAATCGTTTATTTCACTCATCAAACCTTAATGTTTCTAAGCTGTTTTTACTATAGATATAAAAACGGATTATTATGGAAATCGCAAAAAGACTGTACATTGTCAGTTTCGGGGATTCGGCCAAATACCGCGTGGAATACTCCGGAACCAAGGAGGATCTAGAGAACTCCTCCGAATTGAAGAATGTTGAGGATACCCTTGTGGAATACATCAAGGACAAGTTGCCTGTATGCAAGCATATAAAGCGCCTCATCACCCCGGCCGTCCACGAGGTGGAACCCGAAGATGCCGACAAGTACAACGACTACCTTGAATTGAACGCCGAGTCAATCGAGCATCTGAAGGAACTCGTTCTGACCGAGGCTCACAACTATCAGGACCAGAAACAGATGGACAGCAATGCTCCATTCGACAACATAGATTAGTCATTACAGCCCCCCGTATCGCCGCGCCTTCTCTGCAAGGCGCGTTTTTTATTGAATTTATTTTGTACTATTCTCCTCAAGTATTAATTTTGCAGTCGAAACTAACCTAAAACCTAACAATATACTAACCTGACAATCTTATGACAAAACTCCAGGACACGCTGAGACGTGCAGGTTCGGCGGTTGCCCTCGTAGCCCTCGCGGCCATGTCCGCACACGCCGAGAACATCGACTTCACCGACTGTATCGTCAATCCCAGTTTTGAATCCGGGTTCTCGGGCTGGACACAGTCCGGCATGCAGACCCAGAACAACTCCACATTCCCCCTGAAGGAAGGCAACACCTACGTTGAAAAATGGGTATCGTCCGACAAAGGCGCAGGAAACTGCTCCGTCACACAGATAGTCACCGGACTTCTGCCGGGTGACTACACCCTCACAGCCGCGGCTCAGAACATCCGCCAGGGCAAGGACGAGCCACAGACCGGCGTAGTGGTTTTCGCCGGCGACAAGACCACCGACGTTACCGTTGTGGCCGAATACACCGTCAGCTTCACGGTCGGCGTGGACGGCAAGGCCGAGATCGGCTACAAGGCTACGGATGCATCGGGCAACTATCTGGCCACCGACAACTTCCGTCTGACCTACACCAAGTACAACGCAGCCGACGTCAACACTTTCGTACAGAATGCATGCACCGAGGCCGAAGCCCTCCTTACCTCCAAGATGGACCAGGTCAGCGCCCAGGCGCTGACCGATGCCGTCGCCGCTGTCAGGAACGCCGCCAGACAGGGTGACGTGGCAGCAATCGCCGCCGCGCTCAAGACCATGCGAACCGCCATGGCCGACGCACAGCTTTCAGTCGCATCCTATGCCGCCCTCGCCGCCGCTATCCAGGAAACAGCCCAGGCCTACGACCAGATCAAGGGGCAGCCCGGTGCCGATGAGATCGGAACCCTGCTGGAGCAGGCCCGACAGACCTACGAGGCTGCTACAGCCACTCCCGCCCAGGTCGACGAGCTTGTCCGCCAGCTAAAAAACGCCATACTGCTGTACCGCATCTCGCAGTCGACCGCCGAGGCTCCTAAAGTCACCACAAATCCCTATGTGGCACGTGGCGCCACTTTCGCGCTGGGACGAAGCACCATCGAGCTCCCCGAAGGCGCCAGTCAGCTTGAGGCCGGTTTCTGCTGGAGTACCGATCCCGAGCCTACCGTCGCCGACTCCCGTTCCACCAAGGTGTTCAACCATAACGGACGCATCTACCACATGAAGGGTATGGAACCATCCACCGTCTACTACGTCCGCGCCTACTCCATCACCACCGACTATGCCGTCGGTTACGGCGAGCCCGTAGAGGTCATCACAATCCCCAAAGGCACCATCACCTGGACATATAATCCCAACGACGCTCCTGCGGACGCCACCGAACGTATCCTTGCGGCCACCGAGGGCGCCGTCAACTATTGGAACGACTGCACCAGCATCTCCGGCTACCACATCACCGTCAACTACAGTGCCGGCACTCCCACGGCCGACTGCTCGTACGGCGGATGGATCCGCATGGGAGCCAATCCAAGCTACCAGGCCATCGGCACCGTTATGCACGAGATGAACCATGGTGTCGGAGTAGGCCAGCACAAGGTATGGTACGGTCCCGACAGTCCATACCGCGAGACCGGCGAGACCGGTCTGTGGTACGGCGTTCGTGCCACCGAACTGATCCGTTTCCTACAGAACGATCCCTCCGCGTATCTACACGGCGACAAGACGCACATGTGGCCCTACGGCATCAACGGCGCACACGAGGACGACCACACCGAGATCCTCTATCTGGCCAATGGTCTGGTAACCCAGGCTCTGGGCGAGGACGCCCTGCCCCCTGTGGCTGGCCATTTCCACACTCCGGTCTACACATTCCCAATCCAGGAGAACGCCAAGTACTACCTGAAGGTCGAGGATCCCGAGGTCGGAGCATACACCAACTATATCGTCGAGAAGGAAGGCAACACCATCGGCTGGGAGTCCATGACCGCCGACAAGGCCTCCCTGAATGATAATGCTGCCTGGCATCTGGAATTCGATCCCGTCAGCTGCTACTACACCCTGCGCAATGCCGCCACCGGCAACTGCCTGGCCATGGTCAAGAGCTCGCGTCGTACGGCCGTGACGGCTCCCGAAGGCTCCGAGACGCACATCACGCAGTTCCAGCTCACCCCGTCAATCAAGAAGGTGGCAGTAGGCGACCTCAATGAGCTGACCTACTGGATCACTGTCGCCGAGGCAGTCGACACTCCCCGCGCACTGGCCATCAACAACACCGACAACGTGCCCACACTGACCGCCTACAGCATGAACTCGCGCGGCGTGGCCCGTCAGCGCTGGCACATCGCCACCGAGGCCGATCTGCCCCAGTTCGACGCAGCAGGCTCCGGTATCGCTCCCGTCGAGATCGAGGAACCATCCATCTTCCCCAACGATGTCTACGACATCTGCGGCCGCATCGTCAAGCGTAACGCCGAGGACCTGGACGGCCTGACGCCCGGCATCTACATCGTCGCAGGACACAAGTTCCTGGTGAAATAATACCTGTCCATATAGAATAGACTGGACGTCCGGACCCCTCGGCCCGGACGTCTTTATTTTTGCCGTGTCAGTACTTATTTGTAAATTTGCAGTGATTTTTAACTGGAATCAGGATGAATCAGAACGAGAATCAAAGCGAACGGGGCAATGAGGAACTGTTGTGGAACAGTCAGTACTGGAAGGTGATGGTCAGCAATTTCATGCTCTTCTTCGCCTTCTATCTGCTCACCCCGTTGCTGCCTCTGTATCTCGACAGCGAGTTTGCCGCCGACAAGGACACCATCGGTATCGTGCTGTCCGGATATGTGGTCGCGACTTTCCTGATCAGGCCGTTCAGCGGATTCATGGTCGACAGCTTCAACCGCAAGACCGTGCTGATGGTGTGCTTCTTCACGTTCTTCCTCTGCTTTGCCGGCTACCTGGGAGCCTCCACGCTGCTGATGTTCGCCATAGTGCGCACCATGCACGGCATTCCCTTCGGCGCGGCCACCGTAGCCAATTCCACAGTGGCCATCGATGTGCTGCCTTCCTCGCGCAGGGCCGAGGGTATCGGCTATTACGGTCTCAGCAACAACCTCGCCATGGCAATCGCTCCTTCCGCCGGTATCTACCTGTACAAATACACCGGCAGCTTCGAGATTCTGTTCTGGATCTCGCTTATCATCGCATTCATAGGTTTCCTCTGCTCTTCCACCGTCAAGATTCCCCGGAAAATACTGAGGAAGTCCAGGCCTCACATGGACCTGGACCACTTCTTCCTGACGCGCGCATGGCTCATGGCCATAAACATCTGTCTGTTCGGACTCTGTTGGGGCGTGATGTCAAACTATGTCGCGCTGTTCGGTCAGCAGGAACTCGGAATCACCGACGGTACCGGCATCTTCTTCGCCATTCTCTCCGTCGGACTGGTGCTGTCGCGCCTTACGGGACACAAGGCGCTACGGCAGGGCAGGATGACGTCCAACTGCACGCAGGGTGTCATGCTGTCGCTGGCCGGATACGTCCTGTTTGCCTTGACACTCAACGAATACACATATTATGCCTCGGCGTTGCTGATCGGTCTCGGCAACGGCCGCATGTATCCGGCGTTCCTCAACATGTTCGTCAGGGTTGCGCGGCATGACCAGCGTGGAACGGCCAATTCCTCAATCCTGATCTCATGGGACTTCGGCATGGGTCTCGGCATCCTGTTGGGCGGCATCGTTGCGGAATACGTCAGCTTCAGCGCTGCTTTCTGGGCCGTGGCTGCCACGCAGGCAGCCGGCGCGCTGATGTTCATCCTGTTCACCCGATACTTCTACGAGCGACGCGCGCTTCCTGACCTATAAGCCCCTCCTCGCCTGGAGATGTCAAGGCCGGCGACTTGATTTTTTCCATAATGTCAAATAACATCTCTGGCAACTGCATGCTGTATTGTTCTTTACTTTGTTATCAACAGTTTGCTAATATGACTGGTCGCTTAGCAAACTTTAACGTTACATGCATGTTATTAGGATATAGACCTTTAAAAGTGACTTACTATGAAAAGACCGTTCCTGATTCTTGCATTGGCCTGTGCATTCGCCATCGCGGCCGATGCCCAGACCTATGAGTACAAACCCATCAAGGGATTCCAGGACTCTTCCAACGCCAAGATCGAGGCGTTCCTCGAATCCACCGTCCCGATGAAGACCCGTAAGGTCGCAGTGTTCGACTGCGACGGCACACTCTTCGGACAGGCGCCATACTATCTGGCCGACGAGGCTCTCTATGACTACGCCAAGCGTACATACGCCGGCAAGACCGACGCCAAGTCCAAGGAGAAGATGCAGATTGTCGACTCACTGCTACACGGCGATAACGTCGGAGTGGAATTCGTGCAGAACCGTGTGCGTTTCCTGTCAGGCATGACCGCCGACCAGATCCAGGCACTCGGCAACAATATGTTCCATCAGAAGTATCAGAACAAGATGTATCCCGAGATGAAGCAGCTCATCGCCAACCTTGAGAACTATGGTTTCGAGGTATGGATCCTTTCGGCGTCGCCCGAGCTTCTGTACCAGCGCTTCTGCGCCGAGCAGCTCGGTCTTCCCGAGGACCGTATCCTGGGCGTTAAGTCCCGGGTAGGCGAAGGTGGAGTGGTGACCGACGAGCTGGTATATCCCGTCTCGCAGGACGAGGGCAAGGCCGATGTGGTGCGCACATTCATCAAGGCCGACCCGCTGTTTGTCGGCGGCAACTCCCGCGGCGACCTGGAGATGATGGAGACTTCCGTAGGATTGAAGCTCATGATCAATCCCGACAACAAGAAACCCGAGAAAGTGGCCGGAGGAAAGACCATCAAGCAATACTGGGAGGCCGACCCGAACTGTATCATCGAGTACTGCAACGACGTGCCGACAGGTGACTATGAATACGTCACCAAGGAATGGGGCGTTAAGAACAACGCGACCAACGCCAAACCTTCCGAAGTCGTGATCAACTACTGACCATTCAACTCCGCTTATAATACACAGTATTTAAAGGACGTACGGTTCGTGCGTCCTTTTTATGTCTTTATGACATATTTATTTGAAAAAACATGTTGTCAAACATATTTTTTACAGTATGATTTTTTTGAGACTTTTTGTAATTTTACACGCGGAAAACATACCTGCGGCATCACGATGCCGCCAACCAGAAAATACCAACCTTTAATCATATTCTGACCATGAAAATCGGTATTCCGAAAGAGATTAAGAACAACGAGAACCGCGTGGGCGCTACACCCTCCGGAGTTAAGGAACTCGTGGCACACGGCCATGAACTCTATGTACAGGACCATGCGGGCGAAGGCAGTGGTTTCAGCAACGACGAATACATCAAGGCCGGCGCCAAGATTCTCCCCACCATCGAGGACGTCTACGCCATCGCCGATATGATCATCAAGGTCAAGGAACCCATCGAGCCCGAATACAAGCTGTGCCGCCGCGGCCAAGTCATCTTCACATACTTCCACTTCGCCTCCGACCGTCCGCTGCTCGACGCCATGCTGGCCAGCGGGTCGACCTGCATCGCCTATGAGACCGTGACATATTCCGCTACCGATCGCCGTCTACCCCTACTCATCCCCATGAGCGAGGTCGCAGGCCGCATGTCGATTCAGGAAGGCGCTCGTTTCCTGGAGAAGCCACAGGGCGGACGCGGAGTGCTGATGGGTGGTGTCCCCGGCGTTAAACCCGCCAAGGTCCTCGTCCTCGGCGCCGGCGTCGTCGGCCGTAACGCCGCACTCATGGCAGCCGGTCTCGGTGCCGACGTAACCATCACCGACATCAATCTCGACATACTCCGCCACTGCGCCGAAACGATGCCCAAGAACGTCAAGACGCTCTACTCCTCGCGACACAACATCGAGGAGCAGCTCCCTGACACCGACCTCGTCATCGGTTCCGTTCTGGTGCCCGGTGCAAAGGCCCCGCACCTCATCACCAAGGACATGGTCAAGCTGATGCGTCCCGGTTCTGTCATGGTGGACGTAGCCATCGACCAAGGCGGTTGCTTCGAGACATCCCACCCCACGACACACAGCGAGCCTACCTACGTTGTCGACGGTGTCGTACAGTATGCAGTAGCCAACATCCCCGGTGCTGTGCCTTACACCTCCACACTGGCGCTGACCAACGCCACCACTCCCTACGCCGTCAAGCTCGCCGACCTGGGATGGGTCGAGGCCTGCAAACGTAACCCCGGTCTGGCAGAGGGCGTAAACGTTGTCGACGGCAAGATCACGTTCAAGGCCGTGGCCCAGGCGTTCGGTCTCGATTACACCCCTCTCGACCTTAAATAACCGAGCACATAACACTCATGATATCCAGCGGGACGAATCCCTATCCGGGGAGGCGTCCCCTTATTTTTATCCATCAGCGCCAAAAATGTTGCCTATCATCGGAAAAAAAGTTATCTTTGCATCCTTAAAACGACGAAACACAAAATGGAAGATAAGAAGAAGATAGTGCTGAGCGGCATCCGCGCCACCGGCAACCTGCACTTAGGCAACTACTACGGTGCCCTGCGCAACTTCGTGCGCATGCAGAACGACTACGACTGCCGTTACTTCGTGGCCGACCTACACGCCCTCACCACACATCCGGACCCCAAGATGCTCCATGAGAACGTCAAGGACATCCTGGCCGAGTACCTCGCCGCAGGCCTGGATCCTGACAAGAACACAATCTACGTCCAGAGCGACGTCCCAGAAATATCCGAGATGTACCTGCTGATGAACATGCACGTCGGCATCGGCGAGCTGATGCGCACCGCGTCCTTCAAGGACAAGGCCCGCAAGGCACTGGGCATCTCAAGCGACGGTGACGAGATCGAGAAGGAGATTATCGGCAACCAGACAAACCAGCGCGTCAACGCCGGTCTGCTCACCTATCCCACGCTGATGGCCGTGGACATCCTGATCCACCACGCCGACCTCGTTCCCGTGGGCAAGGACCAGGAGCAGCACCTGGAGCTGACACGCCGATTCGCACGCCGATTCAACTCGTTCTACAAGGTGGACTACTTCGGCGAACCGGTCAACTTCAACTTCGGTGCCGCCGCGGTCAAGGTCCCCGGACTGGACGGCTCCGGCAAGATGGGCAAGAGCGAGGGCAACTGCATATACCTGGTGGATGACGAGAAGACATTGCGCAAGAAGGTGATGCGCGCAGTCACCGACGAGGGTCCCAAGGTACCGAACAGCCCGGTATCCGAACCAATCGCAAACCTGTTCACCCTGATGGAGCTGGTTTCGGAACCCGATGTGGCCGCACACTTCCGTCAGGCTTACGCCGACTGCTCCATCCGCTACGGCGACCTCAAGAAGCAGCTGGCCGAGGACATCCTCAAGGTAACACTCCCCATCCGCGAACGCATCCTGGACATCCGCAGCAACGAGGAGTATCTGGGCCGCGTTGTCCGTCAGGGTGGCGAACGTGCTCGCGAGGCCGCCGCCAAGACCCTGGCCGATGTCCGCGACATCATGGGTATCCGTAAGTTCTATTAATATCCCGACACTGTTCCCGGCCGATGGTTCTGAACTGGATCTGGATCGCGTTCTTTGCCCTGGCGTTTATGATGGCGCTGGGACAGACCCTGTTCAACGGTGACCTGGAGGTCTGGAGCCGAGTCATGAACGCATCGTTCGACCAGGCGGCTTTCGCTTTCGAGGTCTCCATCGGTCTGACGGGCGTTCTGGCCCTGTGGCTGGGTATCATGAAGATCGGCGAGAGGGCCGGTGTCATCGAGTTCTTCGGGCGTCTCATAAGTCCTTTCTTCTCACGGCTGTTCCCCGGCATCCCCAAGGGTCATCCGGCCATGGGTGCCATCTTCATGAACATCTCGGCCAATATGCTGGGACTGGATAACGCCGCCACTCCGATGGGTCTGAAGGCCATGCAGGAGATGCAGACCCTCAACAAGCAAAAGGACACCGCCACGGACGCCATGATCATGTTCCTGGTGCTGAACAGCTCCGGACTCTGTCTGGTGCCAATCAGCATCATGATGTACCGGGCGCAGGGAGGGGCCGCAAACCCGACAGACATATTCATCCCCATCCTGATCGCCACGGCCATCGCCACGATTGTCGGACTTTCGGCACTGTGTGTCAAGCAACGAATACGGATGGACAGGGTCATATTGGGATGGCTGGCAGGCATCGCGGCGGTGGTGGCCGGAATCACATGGTTCTTCAGCTCGCTGCCAAACGACAAGGTCGCGCTCTACAGCACGTTCGGAGCCAACTTCATCCTGTTCTGCGTCATCATCGCCTTCATCGGAGCCGGCATCAAGAAGCGCCTGCGCGTCTACGATGTCTTCATCGAGGGGGCCAAGGAGGGCTTCAAGACCGCCGTGATGATCATCCCCTACCTGGTGGCCATTCTGGTGGCCATCGGAATGTTCCGGGCCTCCGGTGCCCTGGACATCATCACCGGTGGCGTCGAGAACGCAGTCGCCTGGATGGGTTTCGACACGCAGTGGGTCGGAGCGTTGCCGACAATGCTGATGAAACCCCTGAGCGGCAGTGGAAGCTGCGCCATGATGCTCGACGTGATGCACGCCAACGGCGCCGACGCTTTCGTCTCAAAGCTGGCTGCCGCAGTGCGCGGATCTACCGACACGACATTCTATATCCTGGCGGTCTACTTCGGGTCCGTCGGCGTATCAAAGACCCGTTATGCCGCCGGATACGCCCTGCTGGCCGACATCACCGGTGCCGTCGCCGCAGTGATAATCGCATACATATTCTGGAGTTAACCCCAATTAACCTCGATTAAATCCCTATAAGTTCAACTCAAAAAATGAACCAATTCCTATGAGCATTCTCTCCCCAAAACGCAAGCCGAACTATAATTCGCTGCTTGTCAACTCCAAGGATTATATAGCCATAATCTTCGGTCTCTTGCTGTACTGCGTTGCATTCACGGCTTTGATATTGCCACACCACATCGTCATGGGCGGCCTGTCGGGTGTGGGCACCCTGGTGTACTTCGCAACAGACGGCATGATTCCCGTAGCCATAACTTCCTACGCCTGCAACCTACTGCTTCTCGCATTCGCCTACAGACTGGTGGGCAAGCAGTTCGTGCTCCGCACCATCTTCGGTGTCACCGTCGTGGCTCTGGGCATCGGTGCTACCGAGGGAATATTCATGAGCATGGAACATCCTCTGGTCCCCGACACTGTGGTCAGCGTGACTCTCGGCGGTATAATGTGCGGCGTCGGAATCGGAACGGCTTTCATCCATAACGGTTCATCCGGCGGTACCGATATCGTGGCCGCCATGGTGTCCAAGGTAAGCAACGTCAGCATAGGCCGCACCATGGTCTATGTCGACCTGACGATCGTGAGCTGTTCCATCTTTCTCCCCTTTGACGGCTCAATCCAGGACCGAATCGAGGCACGTATACCCACAATCGTCTATGGTATCATGATCACTTTCATCGCAAGCTACGTCACCGACCAGATCATCAACGGCAACCGCAAGGCAACCCAGTTCCTGATCTTCTCGCCCAAGTGGGAGGAAATCGCCGACAAGATCCTGGAGGAGGCCCACCGCGGCGTGACCGTCCTGGACGGCATGGGATGGTACACCAAGCATGAGCACAAGGTGCTGATGGTGTATTGCCGCAAGATTGAGTCCATAACCATCTTCCGTATCATCAAGAGCATCGACGAGGATGCCTTCGTCAGCCAGGGCGCTGTCAACGGCGTCTACGGCAAAGGTTTCGACCATGTCAAGATCAAGATGAAGAAGTACAAGTCGCAGGGTCATCCCGTCATGCCCAGCGACGACGCCTCGTTGACCACCCCTACTCGCAGCGTCCGCCGATCGGACCACGAGGAGTAATCCGCTTGATTTCCGGATCGCGTGCCCACCACGTCAGCTGCTTCTTGGCATATACGCGGGTGTTCTTCTTGATGCGTTCTATGGCCGTATGGCGGTCCATCGTCCCGTCGAACCAAGCGAACATCTCCTTCAGCCCAACTGTGTTCAGCGAATTGAGATGCCGCTGTGAATACACGCGTCGCGCCTCTTCCTCCAGTCCGGCCTCAACCATCATGTCCACTCGGCGGTTGATGCGGTCGAACAGCACATCACGCGGCATGTCGATCATAATCTTCTCCACTCGGAACTCGCGTTCCTTACGCGTCCCGGTGCGTTGCGACGTGTAGGTGCGTCCCGACGCGCGGATTATCTCCACCGCATGGAACACCCGCTTCATGTTCCGGCGATCCACAGCAGCGTAGTATTCCGGATCCAGACGCTCCAGCTCGCCCAGAAGCCATTCGTCGCCAAGCTCGGCATGCTCCCGCATCAGTCCGGAACGGACGGCGTCGGGGACCGTAGGCAGCTCGTCGATGCCGTGGCACAGGGCGTCCACGTACATCATCGAGCCGCCGCATACCACAGCCGCTCCGTAACGCCCCATCAGATCTTCCGCCACACGAAGCGCATCCTCCTCGAACCGCGCCGCGCTGTAGTACTCCGTAAGCGGCAGGAAGTCCAGCAGATGGTGCCGGACCGCCGCACGCTCGTCGGCCGTCGGCATCGCCGTGACTATCGGTATGCCCCTATACACCTGGCGGCTGTCGGCGTTGATCACCTCCGTACCTAACCGCAACGCCGTTTCGATGGCAAGGGCCGACTTGCCTGAGGCAGTCGGCCCTGTGATTACATATAATGTCGGCTTGTCAGCTGTCATGCCTTCTCCGCCACGATCCTGCAGATGTTCACGATGGTCTCCGTAGCCTTCTCCATCGACTGGACGGGCACATACTCGAAGCGGCCGTGGAAGTTCTCGCCGCCGGCGAAGATGTTGGGACACGGAAGGCCCTTGAACGACAGCTGGGCGCCGTCCGTACCGCCGCGGATGGGCTGTACCTTAGGCTCCAGTCCCGCCTCGCGCATGGCCTGCTCAACGTGTTCTATAATCTCCATCACCGGCTCGATCTTCTCGCGCATGTTGTAGTACTGGTCCTTGATCTCCACCGTGCAGCAGCCGGGAAACTCGGTGTTGGTCTTGCGTACCAGGTGCTCGATCTCCTTCTTGCGGCTCTCGAAGCGCTTGCGGTCGTGGTCGCGGATTATGTAGGTCAGCGTGGTCTCCTCCACCGTGCCGTTGATGCCAACCAGGTGATAGAAGCCCTCGTAACCCTCCGTATGCTCGGGGGTCTCCCAGCGCGGCAGCATAGCCATGAAGTTGTTGGCCACGCGGATGGAGTTAACCATCTTGTGCTTGGCGTAGCCGGGATGGACGTTGCGGCCCTTGATGGTCACCTTGGCCTGCGCGGCGTTGAAGTTCTCGTACTCCAGCTCGCCGACCGCCCCGCCGTCCATGGTGTAGGCGAACGCGCAGCCGAACTTATCCACATCGAACTTGTGCGCGCCCAGTCCGATCTCCTCGTCGGGGTTGAAGGCGATGCGGATCTTGCCGTGCTTCACATCAGGATGGTTCTGAAGATACTCAACCGCTGTCAGGATCTCGGCGATGCCGGCCTTGTCGTCCGCGCCAAGCAGCGTGCTGCCGTCGGTCACGATGAGGTCCTGGCCCAGATAGTTCAGCATCTCAGGGAACTGGTACGGATCCAGGCTGTACTCGTCGTTCAGCGCGATGATTTCGCCGTTATAGCTCTTGACTATGCGGGGCTTTACATGCTTGCCCGACATGTCGGGACTCGTGTCCATGTGGGCGATGAAGCCGATGGTGGGAACGGCCTTGTCCGTGTTGGCCGGCAACGTGGCCATCAGGTAACCGTTGTCGTCAAGGTCTACGTCCTCCAGGCCCATCCTCTGGACCACGCTCTTAAGGTATTGCGCGAACTCCATCTGTCCGGGCGACGACGGAGTCATGTTGGTCAATTCGTCACTTTGTGTGTCGTACTTCACAAAGTCCAAAAATCGGTCGGTTACTGTCATGCTTATCTCATATTTGCTTGCCACAGCGTGCTGTCCCACGCGCTCTGGCCTTGTTCTTATTTCTACAAAATTACGAAATCCTTGCGAAATACGCAACTATATTTGCCCCTTGTTCTCAGGGCATCTCACTCAGGAACATAAAAAAATCCCACTTCTTTTCAAAAAAATATCACAAAAGTTATGAAAAGTATAAAATTTGTATTAATTTTGCAACGGATAGGAAAACAGTGGACAGATGTCCATTTACCCTGTCTTTCACTAACGCCAATCAAAACAAAACACCAATAACAACTTCACATGAGGAAATTTCTACTCGGAGCCTCTGCGGCACTGATCGCTCTCAGCGCATCAGCCGCTCCAAGGACCGCAACCACGCAGTCCGAACGGCTCTTTCAATTCGCGCCCAAGGCTAAAGCCTGTCTCAAAAGCAACGCCCTGGCATCGGCGCAGTCCCAATCCCTTCCTACATCCGATGCCGCGGGATACCTGAACGGTCCTAAGGGAGCGATATGGTTCTACACACTGGAGTACAAAGGCGAGACCATCGACCATGGCGCGTACTCCGAGAATGTGATGACGGGCTTCAAGCTTACGGTCTATGACGACAAGTTCGATCTGGTCGGCACAGTCGAGGATGTTATCGAGCTCCAGGAAGGCGAGACCAAGATAGCTCAGTTCAGTCTCGGTCCCGACGTGACTCAGAAGTTCTTCAATTTCGACAACAGTTACGAGATCATGATGGGCGTGGCGTTCAACACCACCGCCTACGTCAACAAGTACAGGACCTACGCGTACTCCATCGGCAAGAACGACCGCATCGCCGCTTTCGACGGATACTACTGTTCCGCAGTCAACTCCGCCACGGATGCCTGGAGCGAGAAGTTCTGGATCACGTTCATGACCACCGAGGAAACCGTCACTCCTGATGTGAACGGCGTGGAGAATACATCCGACTACCGGTTCCAGACATACAAGGCTGCCGGATACGCCGGAATGGGCGACCCAGTGGTGGACGTCCGCTTCCCCGAAATCACTATGGCCGGAGCAGACGCCATTCCATTCATCGCAAATGTATTCAACGGCAAGCCTTTCTTCTCGGTCAATCATCTGAAATACTGCTGGTACGAGGATCCATACGATTATTTGAACGAGAATCCGACTGCCGACAACGAGCTGATCGTCGACATTTTCGCTCCGGCTTCTTCCTGGGCCTCGACCGTCGATAAGTACTGTACCACGACTTTCCCCTTAAACCCGTCGGCACAGGACCTCTATTATCTGTACTTCGGAAATTTCAGCTACAACGATGACCTGAACTTCCAGGTGAACGCAGACGGCTCGCCCGTGCTCTTCATCACCCGTGCGCACACCACCCGTGGCGGCGACGATTTCACCTACGATTACGAGGCA
Source organism: Bacteroidales bacterium (assembly GCA_019416425.1). GTDB lineage: Bacteria > Bacteroidota > Bacteroidia > Bacteroidales > Muribaculaceae > Lepagella. Next base: position 16,732 of record DXXK01000087.1, on the reverse strand, counting down.
TACAACGCGGCTCCACAGGGCCAGACCGCCGACGGGCAGCTTAAGTTCTCGGTGGCTCAGGGATCCACCGGCGGAACTTTCATGGCCGATATCAAGGGCTTTGACCCTCAGGTGATGTTCATCGATGCCGATTCCGACAACAATATGACCTTCCGTTTCGTAAACCAGCTTACCGGTGCTGTCGAGCATGAGATCGACGCGAATGTGGACCCGGAGAATCCCAATGTCTCCCTGACCGCCGAAACAAACCGCATTCCTCGCAACGGCAAGTATGTATATTATGCACCCCAGACTCGTGGAGCCTCCTCCGACGACGGCCACACTCACACCAGCGTAATCTATGTCGATCCCGAATCCGGATCTCTGGTTGGCTCGGACGACATCGACCTCGGTACCGGCGTCGAGTATGCTCAGGTTTACTCCGGCAACGACATCTTCGACCCTTACATCTTCAATCTTGATGACGCCATCGAGCACATGGCCCTTGTAAAACGACGCTCTGCCCAGAGCGACGCACTTATCGAGGAACTCATGGTGGTAAGCACCGACCCGGCCAAGGGTACGCTCTTGACAGCCGGTCCCGATCAGGTCAAAGGAAACCTGGCCAACGTTTTTATGGCCAACCTGAACGGGGACAAACCCAAACTGATTGTAGTGTACCAGAACTCCGATTGGAAGATTTCCCTCGACAGCTATGACCTGCCTCTCGTATCCTTCGAAGCCGGTACCGGCACAGTCGACGACCCTTACCAGATCTCTACCGTCGGTGGCCTTAAGCAGATTTCCGCCGCTCCGGACGCCCATTACGCCGTGGTTAACGACATCGATGCCGACGGTTACGCCATCTCACAGAAGAACTTTGATTTCAAGGGTTCCATCGATGGCCGAAACCACCTGATCAGCAATCTCGTCCTGAACGAGTACGCCCTCTTCCCCTCAATGTCACGTCAGGACGTCAGCGATGAGGAGAAGCCTGAGGCCCGTCTGACAAACATCAATTTCCTGAATCCTGTCCTGAATGCATCCAAGGATGCCCAGGGCATTCTGGTAGGCAACATGACATGCGGACATGTCGAGAACGTTCATGTATACGGAGGTAAGGTAAATTCGTCCCAGGATGTGGGTGGCCTGGTAGGCAACGCCACGTTGTACAGCCGTATACTGAACAGTTCCTTCCATGGCGAAATCAACGCGCCCGAGAGCAGTGTCGGTGGTATCGTCATGAATACCAAGACCTCGGCCACCGTCCGTGCCTGCGCCTTCAAGGGCAGCATCATCGGCGCCCAGGAGGTAGGCGGCATCGCAGGCTCCACCAACAGCAATGCCGGTATCCTGTCCGACTGCCATGTCGACGCTGTCATCAAGGGCAAGAACACTGTCGGTGGTGTCGTGGGCGGCTCGGCCCGTTCCGTAATCAAGAACTGCCACGTCGAGGGTTCGCTTGAGGCTACCGAGGCTCCCACATGGGGCGGCGGTCCTAAATTGGGAGGCGTAGTCGGCAAGCTGGAGCGCAGCTATGGCGATAGTGGCGAAGAGACAGGCGATGGCGAGAGCGAAGGCGACGAGTCCGGTGCTGTCATCCAGGGTTGCTATGTCAACCTCGCCTCCATGACATTCTCCGGTGAGGCCGGTAACGAGGAGTATGAAGGCCAGAACGACACCATGCACCGCATTGTGGGTTGGTCCAGTGCAAACGACTGGCCCGAGGAAATCGGCTATGACCCCGATAATTACGATCCCATCTACGGCGATCCCGCTCCCGCCGAGACCGCGCTGCAGAACAACTATGCCGTGGCGGCTCTTCCCGCCGGTAACGAGGGTGTGGCCACAGACCATTCCTCGACCGAAGGTGCCTCGGTCGCTGCCGACGAGACCGGTATCTCATTCTTCCAGGATCTGGGATGGATGTACGGTTACGACTTCGAGAATCCCTGGAACATGACCGGAAACCAGTTCTATCCCTCTCTCTACTTCGAGGGCGGCATACCGGTGCTGACACCCGCTGACGTCACCGTAAAGGTCAACGCCGAGACTGCCGTATCCCTGAAGCTGGTAGGCGCCGAGATAACTGAGGAGATGCTGGAAGGTTTCACCTGCGACCTCTCCGACGAGAGCGTTGCCGGGCTCAGCAACATGGAGTTCGGTCCCGAGGGCGACATACTCCTTACCGTCAAGGGTCTGAAGGTCGGCACTTCCAACCTGACTTGCGGAATCAACGGCAAGACCGCGCATGCCGTAGTAACCGTGACCGAAGGCAACACCACCGGCATCGAGAATACCGTAGCCGCCAGGAACGTTCTGGGCTTCAATGGCCGCGAGGTCTACGCCGAAGGCTGCATGATCCATGTATTCAGCACAGCCGGCGCATGCGTGATGTCGGGCAACGACCGTCTGGCACTGGATCAGCTCCAGGGTGGAATCTACATCGTCACCGCTGTTGACGCCGAAGGCAGCCGCAGCTCACTGAAGATCAGCATACGCTAACCCTGATCATGAAATGTAACGGCTGCCCCGGTGGGAGCAGCCGTTTTTTCATTGCATATATCGTACGTTTATTGTAACTTTGCACTGTTATGAAGAAATTCGCAGTTATATTCATGGTGGCGGCTGCAGCAATAATCATAGCCTACGGCCTGGGCCAGAGACGCAACCGTGAGGAAGTCCCCCGCGATCCATCACAACCAGAGGATGTCGAGGTCAAGGCGTCCGGCCAGCCTGCTTCCGCTCCAACAGGAACGTATTCCGACCTGGATCTGGTCAAGGGACATCCGGCTGGAAGCGTACGCAAGGATTACGAAGGATTCCGGCTGGCCTTCAACCCCGACAACAAGACTCCTGACTGGGTGGCATGGGAATTGCTCGGCTCGGAGACCGACGGTGGCGCCGCTCGCAGCAACCGTTTCTGGCAGGATACCGACCTTAAAGGATGTCCCACGACCGGCGACTACGCCCGCTCGGGCTATGACCGTGGCCACATGTGTCCCGCCGCCGACCAGAAATGGAGCATGAAGGCCATGGAGGATTGCTTCGTCATGGCCAATATGTGCCCTCAGGACCATTCTCTGAACTCCGGTGCATGGAACACCCTGGAGAACCGCGAGCGAGTCTGGGCCCAGCGCGATTCAGCGATAGTGATCGTGGCCGGACCAATCTATGAGAAGTCCGACTCCAAGCGCATCGGTCAGGCCGGGGTCCGCGTGCCCGGAGCTTTCTTCAAGGTAATAATCGCGCCGTATGTTGATCAGCCCCGGGGCATAGCATTTGTTTATCCCAACATGTCCTCGCCCGGATCAATGCAGAACTACGTCACCTCAATCGATGATGTCGAGAAGCTGACGGGCCTGGACTTCTTCTATGCTCTCCCCGACGACATCGAGGATAAGGTCGAATCTGTAGCATCGTTCAAGGAATGGGACAGGAAATGACCGATACCATAGCCGCAATCGCTACTCCGCACGGCGAGGGTGGCCTGGCGGTGATCCGCGTGTCCGGGCCTGATGCTTTCGGAATTGTGGCCCGGATGTGGCGTGGAAAGGACCTTGATGCCTGCGCGTCGCATACTGCTCATCTAGGCCTGTTGCTGCAGGAGGACGATACTGTTCTGGACCAGGCCGTCATCACGCTGTTCCGAGCTCCGAACTCATTCACAGGCCAGGATACAGTCGAGATTTCGGTACATGGCTCACGCTGGATCCAGCGCGAGGCCATGAGCCGTCTGGTTCAGCTTGGAGCTCGTCCCGCAGGACCTGGAGAATTCTCGCAACGTGCCTTCCTGAACGGCCGCATGGACCTGGCTCAGGCCGAGGCTGTGGCCGACCTGATTTCCGCAAGATCAAAGGCCGCACACCGTCTGGCCATACAGCAGATGTCCGGCACATTCTCACACAGGCTCGAGGAACTGCGCGGACAACTGGTGCATTTCGCATCGTTAATGGAACTGGAGCTCGACTTCGCCGAGGAGGACGTGGAGTTCGCTGACCGTTCCGAGCTGATCGCCTCGGCGACCGAGACACTGAAGGTGGTGCAACGACTGGCACACTCCTATGCCACGGGACGTGTCTTCAAGGAAGGTGTACCCGTGGCAATTGCCGGATCGCCTAACGCCGGAAAGTCCACGTTGCTGAACCGGTTGCTGGACGATGACAAGGCCATTGTCAGCGACATACCCGGCACCACACGCGACGTAATCGAGGATACGCGCGAGATCCGCGGAACATTGTTCCGCTTCTTCGACACAGCCGGCCTACGTGACACGGACGACACCGTGGAGCGCATAGGCATCGAGCGTGCCAAGGACTACATACGACGTGCCGTCGTCACCCTCTGGGTGGTTGATCCCGGCCAGCCGTTGGAGCCGCAGCTGGCGCAGCTTCGCCCACATCTCGCCACCCCCGACACCGTCAACATCATCCTCCTCAACAAATCCGACCTTTCCTCCGACCTCGATGGTTTGAGAGGCACTGATGGTCCGGGACTAATTAGAGATTGGGATCCCTTAGATGACTTAAGTGGATTCAACAATCAGGGTCTTCTTAGTGATTTGATTTCCATACGTGATCAAGGCCGAGCCTATGATTTAATCGGAGACCGAATCGAGCCATGCCATATGTTGCGAATCAGTGCCAAGACCGGCGAAGGTCTTGACCAATTGGAAGAGATTCTTTTGCGTGCCTCAGTTCAGGACCACGATCCCGACAGCGAGTTGATAGTGACGAATGCCCGTCACTACGAAGCCCTGACAGCAGGCGCAGCAGCGCTGTCGCGCGCCATCGACGGCCTGCGCGACAGCCTCCCCACCGACCTTGTGGCCCAGGACGTCCGCGAGTCCCTCCACCACCTCGGCCTGGTCACCGGCGCCATCGCCCCCGCCGACCTCCTCGCCTCCATCTTCCACAACTTCTGCATCGGCAAGTAAGTGGTTGATTATCAATGCGTTATATTAATAGCAATTGACTGATACTGACCGATAAAACTTAACTCTTACAAGAACGCCTAATGCTGATAACTGTCAGTGTCAGGCGTTTTTTAGCACCATTTTGTACGGATTTTGTACGACAGCGACTCATTTCACCCCAAGCGTCAGCAAGGTGGTGGAGAATGTGGTACGTCACGGTACGTCGTGATACGCCATGATACGATTGATAACGAAATTAACACGTATGACATGAGTAGCAACATCAAAGTTGAGAGGATCTGCGAATGGTGCGGAAAGAAATTTATCGCCCAGACCACAGTCACACGCTTCTGCTCGAAGCGGTGTTCGGAACGCTCATACAAAGAGCGTTTCCGGCAAAAGAAGATGGCAATGTCAAATCAGGAGATTGCCACTCATGCCGCCAACAATAAATGGCGGGACAAGGACTACCTGACACCGACACAGGCAGCGGAATTGTTGGGCATCGGGAGAATGTCGATTTACCGCTATATCCGCAATGGCAAAATCAAGGTCGTGAGATTCGAGCGAAAGACCCTCATCAGCAAAGCCGATATTCAGGCGATGTTTGATTTTCTCTCACCGAAAGAAAACGAGCTGAAAGAAGAAACCTCTGAGAAAAAAGGAAAGTCCCTTTCCGACTTTTACACACGCGCCGATATTCGAGAGAAATTCGGGGTCAAGGATTCATGGATTTACAAAGTGGTCGCCGAGAACAATGTGCCTAAGACCATCCTACGCGGCAAGGCTTATTTCAGCAAGAGCCATATCGACCGCCTTTTCTCGGCGAGAAAGGAGAATCCGGAAATCACGGAGTGGTATTCGGTCGAGGATATTCAGGGAAAATATGGCATGACTCTCTCGGCGATATATTCGCTGGTATCCAAGATCGGAATACCGAAACGCAAAGAGGGTCCGAAAGTCTATTACTCCAAATATCACTTCGATGTGGCTAAGGGTGCCAAGTCAGCCGAGGATGTCGAGTTTATCTCAGTGCCTGAAGCTATGGAAAAATACTCTCTGACACGCGACCAACTGTATCACTATGTCAAGACATACAAGATAACCAAGCTTCGTTGCGGCAAGTATGTAAAGCTGAACACCAAAGAGTTAGAAGCGTTGTTCAACCCTGAGATTCAGTTATAATCCGGTGATTTTGTTCACTCGGCAACCACCATTTACCTTTACGCCTTATAATTTCTACAAAAGCAAAAATATGGAATCAGCAACCATCACCAAAGTAACCCTCCGTCAGGAGAAACTGCGCAGCGGCAAAGTGTCGCTCTACCTCGACTTCTATCCGCCGATATGGAATCCGCACATCAAGAAGATGTCGCGGCGTGAGTTCCTCGGTCTCTACCTCTTCGGAAATCCGAAGAACAAGTTTGAGTTTGACTACAACGAGGAAATCATGCTCAAAGCCCGGGGCATCCGAGCTACCCGTGAACTTGCAATCATCAATGAGGAGTACGGTTTCCTCGACCGCACCAAGAAGCAGGCCGACTTCCTGCAATACTTCGAGAACAAGACAAAAGAGAAATATCAGAAATGGTCGATTGTGTATAAGCATTTCAAGGATTTCTGCAATGGCCGCTGCCTGATGAAGGATGTGACCATCGGTCTTTGCAACGACTTCCGCTCGTACATACTGAAGATTCGCGTAAAGCAGTCCGGCAATATCATCTCCCGCAACTCTGCCGCCGGATATTGGTCAACATTTCGCGCCCTGCTGAAACTGGCATATAAAGAAGGTTGGCTCCGCGAGAATGTCAACGACTATCTCGATCGCATCGACTGGGAGGAACCCAAAATCAACTACCTCGAAATCGAAGAGGTCAAACGCCTTGCCGCCACTCCCTGTAAAGTGGATGCGCTGAAACGAGCATCGTTGTTCGCCTGCATGACCGGACTACGCATAAGTGATATTCTGCAACTACGTTGGGAAAACATTGAAGTGTCACCCGATGGCGGCTACTGTATGCGTATCCGCACCCAGAAAACCAAGACACAGGCGACATTACCGTTGAGTGATGAAGCTCTGTCGTATTGCGGAGAACCTGACCGCGGCATGGTATTCAAGGGACTGAGTCGCGCACATACCCGCGAACCATTCAAGAAATGGCTCAAAGATGCCGGCATCAAAAAGAAAATCACCTTCCACGGGCTGCGTCACACCTACGCTACCTTGCTGATAACCAACGGTACTGACATCTACACCGTCAGCAAGATGCTTACGCATAAAAACGTGGCCACGACTCAGATCTACGCAGAGGTCGTGAATCAGAAGAAGCGCGATGCCGCCAACTCAATCTCACTGAAATAAAAAATTAGCATAAAAGCTAATTATGTCAGAAATTTGTTTTATCTTAGCAGTTGAGAAAGATGGATCCATCATCGTCGAGGAAACAGTCCTGAATGGTATAACTGATAAAACTTTTGAGCTATGAAAACGACAGCCCTTCTTTTTGATGAATGTCTTGCCACCGTTTCCAACGATGTCAAGCTGGAACTTGATATGTCGTTCGCCCTTGCTGATAAGATTGATATGATTCTCAGGGAAAAGAATATCAGTCAGAAACAGTTGGCAAAAAAAATGGGCAAGACCGAAGCAGAAGTTTCTCGACGGCTTGGAGGTACACACAATTTCACCTTACGGACTATCGCAAAGATTTCAGACGCACTTGGTGTAAAACTTTTAACCATATAGAGTTATGGGCAAAAAGATTTCCAATCACGAAAATAATGCAGTGTTCCACTTTCGACGAGCTTCTTGATGCGGAATATGAACCATAACAACATGAGGAATAAAATCATACGGCTATACTATAGTGCCAAAGATATTAGCGTCCGCAGATTTTGGGAAAATATCGGCAGATGGTTTTCCTATTTCAACATATCGCGTCGCATCTATGATTTTGATTATTCAAGTATTCTCGCTGTTGAACGGCATCAGATAAGCAGGGTGCGCGATTCAATAGCGCATTACCATAATCATCTGTACGCCAAGCGTGATATTGAACGCCTTAATCTTGCATTAAGGTTGTTGGATATTATAAAAGAGGACGGATGCTACGAACGTGTCGGCAAACCTTTTAACTTTGTAAAAAGTAAAAATAATGGGGATTTGTATGAACTTGAAGACGATCCTGAATCATACTATACCATTCCGGTTTATGTGAATTACAAAAATGCCATGCGCTTTTGTAAGATAGAATTATCCAGATATACAGATAGTAAAGATGGTGCCATGTGGCAATCACATTTGAGAGTGGAAAAGGCATGGCATATCTACCATACTCTCAGGCTTTACTTTATGCGAAGTTGGTGGGATTGATTCTATATTAATACTTGGGTGGTGAACAATTCATTGGGTTAAATTGTCTATAAAGACGTGAAATTTTAATCCACTGTTTGCTTATGAGAAATACGCCCCAGCGCTTGAGGAGTTATGCTCCCCCTACCCGGGACAAAATTTTTATCTGGAGTGCCGTTGTTGCCGGATGTGGCATCATGGCTTTACTTGGTCGCCACGCTGCCATTCACCGTTTTGGCACCGACCAATTTACCGGCAATGTACTCTTTGCCGTTTTCTTTGTCCTCTCAATCGGTCTTTATTGCGGTTTGCACTCGGTAATCGAAGATGTGTTAAACCGCCTTCCATCTCTTTTTCGCCGCCGTGAAGTCATGGCTATTGCCGAGACTACCACTGGTGAACAGATTGCCATACCCACCGTAGAAGAGTCGGAACCTTCTATGATGAAATGTTCGGCCCCTGCGCAAGACCTTGAAACTGAAATTTGTTCGGAGAATACTTTTCAGGTGGATTCCAATGAAGAAATCGAGGAAGATGTCGAATATCTTACACTTGAAGATGGCACAAGAATAAAAATTGGAGCCATAGATATTGATGATGTCGTTTTCGATAATCTTGAGGACAATATCACCGAGTACGGCAGCCTTCAAGAACGGGATGAAGCCCGTGGCGAATATCCTTATTTTGAGGATTATATCGGCGGTCATGGACTTGAGGAAGTTCTGGAATCGGATACGCTATACAATGAATGGGTAAGTCTCCAGCCCAAACATATAAGGAAAGAACTGGAACTCGGCATATATCGTGTCCGCGCATATCCCAAAAGTGATGATTCAATCGGTTGTTTTACCAAGACCGCCAAAGAAAACCGCATCAAGCAGGATGACGGCAAGATACGCATCGAGGAATGGGAGGAAGAAGCTTACATTGACGCAAACGGTGATGTCTATTATTCCGACCAGATTGAAGCCGCATTGAAAGCATTGAAATCAGACAAGGAACATTCTGAGATTCAGAAACAACTGCTACTGCAACATGAACAGTGCAACGCCGCACATGCCGAACTCGCTGAAGAAGATATGAAATTTAGCCTCGCCCAGATAGAGTTTATCTGTGCTTACATCACATTCATGATGCAACCCTATCTCGAAGCCGATGAGTTACAAAAACTACATCACAATGCCAAGATATGGACTGTCAATGCCATGCCACCATTCACACCGGTGAATCTCAGGAGCAACCACCTGACAAAAGAGGATTTGAAGCATCTGGGATATAATGTCGGCAAATTCCTTCGACTGCAAGGAGGCGTAATCGCCCGATTTGTAAAGAAAGTGTTTGAGAAACCTTTCGAGAATACCCACATCCGCACAATTGAGCAGAAACTACGAGAAAAGAAATCCAACAAGGAACGTATTCCCATCCACACCAACGACCAGATGGATAAGCTTTTCAAGCACTTCCAGCGTTACGGCAACATTAACCTCGACATTCTCAATAGAGCATAATAAGCACACTTGCAATACTAAAGCGAATAACAATGGCTAACGCCTGAGTTATTCGCTTTTTTGTTTTAGAGACAGTTATCAAATTGCTCTTCAATATATTCAAATAATTCAGGATTATTACACATGGGATGTTGAAGACTTCGACCACCTTTGAAACCGTGCTTCTTCAATGAATCTTCATCCAAAGTATCCCCTGTAAATTCCTGAATCGCCTCCAATCGCCAAGTTACATCATTAGGCGCATTTTCAACCCAGAATTTACTATCAGACCGTTCCTCAATAGCGGTTACTACTGTCTTGAAAATAATTTTACGTTCTGCGGAACTGAACACATATACAATATCGCCTATAGCAAAATTATTTCTTGCCTTTTTCCAACTAATGAATCTGGTTTCCACTAAGGAAGCATAGTGATTACATCGTTTTGCGTTTGCAAAAACAAGCCAGTGTCTATTGATGTGATTATCTGATGATGTTTTCATAATGCAAAATTAATACTTTTTACGTACTTCTACATAATCAATCGACATCATAAGTTCGGTCAGGAGTGATAAGCCTCAGATAACCGGGAAATCACTCCTTTTCCCATATTTTCACCATCCAAAATATTTCATCTTTTCAATTCTGTTTTTCAACAGGTTAACACTTGCCAAATGGTTATTTTGAGGTATGGAGAATGGTTAAGTTGATAACCCCCAACTCACTCTTTTACTTTGCGTTAGAATTTCAAACGAAACCCAAAACTCAAAGTAAAAATGGAAACTTCCAAAATCACTTTTGACCAGCTGCCACATGTGGTAAGCGGTCTATCCGAGAAACTCGACCGAGTGCTTGACCTGCTTGAAAAGGCAGGCATAGCCGGCCACTCCAAACAGTCCAAGCCTTCACGCAGACTCGTGTATGCGAAAGAGGCTTGCCAGATAATAGGCAAGTCACTTTCTACCCTCTACCGCGCGGTCAAGGCTCCGAATGATCCCATTCCGAGCTACAAGCGCGGCAAGCTCCTCTACTTCTATGAGGATGAAATCTACGCGTGGATCGAGGGCGGTCGCAAACACTCCGCGGTCCCTTCTCTCGCCGAAACCGCAGCGGCTATCACTGCCGGTATGAAACGCCGTCCCAGAGGTGGCTATAATTTCTGAGCATATGGAAAAGAATATTACTCCAGACTCAGTAATCAGTGCGCTGATGAATCACACAAAGTCAGCTGACAGCGACTTCCCTGTTCATGTATTTCCGGCAAAGATGCAACGGATTATTCTTGAACTAAACACCACCTGCGCTTTCCCGATTGATTATACTGCATCGGCTATGCTTGCTGCCATATCTGTGGCAATCGGCAATACCCATCGCGTCGAGGTTAAACGCAGCTGGCAGGAATCGGCTATCGTGTATATCGCCATTGTCGGACGCCCCGGAGACTGCAAGTCACATCCTCTGACTTTCGTGATGCGTCCGCTCGTCAATGCCGACTGGAAAAACAATCAGGAGTTTCAAAAGAAACATTGTGAATACCAGCAAGCGGTAGCAATGAGCCGTAAGGAACGTATCAGTGCCGGATTGGATGAATTTCCGAAAGAGCCGAAGCGTCTGCGCTATCTCGTTTCGGATGTGACGCAGGAGGGGCTAAGTGCCATTCACTCCCATAACCCACGTGGCCTATGCCTTTTGGTTGACGAGCTGTCGGCATGGTTCAAGAACTTCACACGCTACAACACCGGCTCGGAAGAACAATTCTGGCTTTCTGCTTTCAACGGAAGTACTACGATGTCTGACCGAAAGAATTGTCAGAACTCCATCTTCATCAAACGTCCGTTCATCTCAGTGGTCGGAACAATTCAGAAGCGTCTGCTCACTGAACTTGCCAACGGCGAGAGAGCTGCCAACGGGTTCATTGACCGCATACTCTTTGCGATGACAAAGAGTAACGGCAAACCGAGATGGAACGAGGATGAAGTGCGCGATGACCTCGACCGTGAATGGGAGCATATACTTAACCGACTTCTTTCAGTGGAATGTGTAGTCAACGAGGATAAGGAGCCAATCCCCACCGTCATGCGGTTCACTCCGGATGCCAAGCGCAGACTTTATGAGTGGCAACATGAGAATGCATCGCTATGCGACAAGGAGATGAGCGACAACGTGGTCAGCTTCTTTTGCAAGCTCGAAATATATGTACTCCGGTTCTGCCTGATACTCCGACTTATCCGCTGGGCTGTCAGCGAAGACCAACCACGTCCGTCAGACATCGAGGATGACGATGTGGCAGGAGCGATAGAATTAGCTGAATATTTCCGGAGCAACGCGCTAAGCGTACTCACCTGCATCAGCGAGGAGAAGTTGAATGAATTGCATCGCATCGTTTATGAGCATCTCACCGAGGAGTTTTCTACCGCTGACGGCATCCGTATAGCCGAGCGGTTCGGAATGAAAGACCATACATTCAAGATGTTCCTTACCCGCAATCTCAATACTCTGTTCCGTCGCATGCGACAAGGTTGGTATCAGAAGCTTTCATGTTACTCCGCTAACAAAGTTACTACCGATGAACAGGATTGATGATGCAATGGTGGCGGCAACCATGCGGGGCTATGACCGCAATAATCTGTACGCTTTCGTGGCGACTGTAATCGGCAGTGACGAGGCAACCCGACTGATGAAGTTGTATCGGGTAGGCACATCAAAGCATTGGCAAGGAGCCACGGTATTCTGGCAAATATCAAATGACGGTGAAGTCCGTGGCGGAAAGATTATGCTGTATGACCGAATGACCGGGCATCGTGTGCAGGAACCGTTCCCACACATTAACTGGGTACACTCGGTGTTAAGATTGCCTGACTACAAACTGACCCAATGTTTCTTCGGTGAGCATCTGCTCCCTTATATCCGCGATAAGCCGGTGGCTATCGTGGAGAGTGAGAAGACTGCAATAATCGCAACTCACTACCTCCCGCAATATCTGTGGCTCGCCACAGGCGGAAAGTGCAGTTGTCTCAACCGCGAGGCAATCCAAGCACTCCGAGGAAGAGAGGTGTTGCTGGTTCCCGACCTTAACGCTACTGACGATTGGCGCAAGAAACTGATGCTATTCGATGATTCGGGAATAAAGGCAAGTCTGTTTGAACAGCTTGAACAGATGGCAACCGATGAACAGCGGGAACAAGGTCTCGATATTGCGGACTTCCTGATAGCCGAGCAAACTCCACACGGCATACTCGAACAAATGATGCAACGAAATCCGGCATTGCGCCAACTCGTTGACGCTCTACAACTGGAACTCGTCGGCATCGAAGAAGTTAAACCGAGCGCAAGCTCACAAAAACTTGAATCAAATGGCACAATCAAAAATTTCAAATCCTCAGTCATCCGAAATGACTGATATGTCAAACAACTCAATTTTCAGTGAATCTATGGAAAATCCTACAACCCCCGAAGTTCAGCCCATCGCTGAACAGAGCGACAACGCTCAACCCAAATCATCCCGACCAACCGCCAAGCAGCGCAAGAGCGACCTCGAAGATTACCGTAAGGCATACTTCGGTCTGATTAAGCTTGGCAAAGACAACAAGCATCAGGTGGCAATCAGCAATGACACGTTTGACCGTGTCGAGCGCATCGCCCGCTTTTTCGGTGGGCCCGGTTACAGCGTCAGCAACTTCGTCGAGCACATCATCAACGAGCATCTCGACAGTAACTCCACCAACTACGAGAGTTGGTTCACACTAATCAGTAAATCGTTCTGACCACTGCCCTGAGGCAGTGAAATGGCGAAGCCATCGGCAGCGCCGGTATCCGGATAATCTGTCAAGATTAGGAGGATAGCAAGGTAGTGGCAATGTAAACATTCCCGACCTTGCATCCTCCGTTACCGGGCGGCCGGAGTCCGTTCCCGATGGTCACAATGTCGAATCTCAAAATCCAAAGACAATGACTTTCACAAGAAGAAAAAAATCTCCTCCGAGAGAAACAGAAAAGTCTGGCAAGTCCTATGTTGTCAGTGTCAGGCTCAATGAAGAACAGTATCAGACCGTGCAGGAAAACTGTCGCAAGTCCGGCAGAAAGTTGTCAGACTACTGGCGTCACGCTCTGCTCAACGCCAAGGTTACGGCGATAGCCACACCTGAAGATATGGCGATTCTGCGTCAGATCGGAAGCATGGCAAACAATCTGAATCAGCTTGCAAAGAAAGCCAACGAAGCGGGTTTTAAGCTTGTCGAGTGGGGGCTCAAAGGTCTGAGCAAGGAAATAAAATCACTTTATTCCAGACTGTCATATGATTGGAGGCATAACTAAAGGCAGCTGTTTTTCGGGCTGTGTGGAGTATGCTCTCGCGCTGAAAGAGAAGAACAAGGAGGCTCGTTTGCTCTATTCCGAGGGTCTGATGACCGACACCCCGAAAGACATTATTGACGGTTTCGAGTGTCAGCGACATCTCAACAGCAGGGTCAGACACTGGTGCGGACACATCTCATTGTTGGAAAATCCAGAGCGGACTGACCCCGTGCGCCAGTCTTGATTGACCCCGTGGCCCATTATTTCGCTGACCCCTGATGGCTAAAATAAAAATGACCCCTGCCGGTGTTGCGTCGGCAGGGGATTTTTATGTAATTTTGATACCCGTCCTGGCCGATGGGATATAAATCAAAATTACAATGACAAAGTTAAAGAATATTCTTCATTGCTATGCAATGGGGATGGGAATAAAAGGCATCAGCGGTGCCTTCGAGCTTTCCAGGAACACGGTTCGCAAGTACGTGCGGATGTTCCAGGAAAGCGGCATTCCGATCCCGAAGCTGATGGAGATGAGCGAGAGCCGTCTCCAGGAGATGTTTGTCGGGGGACGTCAGCGGGAGTACAAACCGTCGCCGCGCAGACTCGAGCTGGAAGCCCTGCTTCCTGAATATGCCGCGCGACTGAAGCGCAAGGGCGTCACGGTGAAGTCCCTGTATGCCGAGTACGCGTCATCGCATCCCGAAGGATACCGGCACGCCAACTTCCAGATCCTTCTGAGAAGGCATATGCTCCAGACGACAGCCGTCGGGCATGTGGAGCATTATGCCGGAGACCAGATGTACATCGATTTTGCCGGTGACAGACTTAAGGTGTTCGACGAGATGTCAGGGGAAGCGAGGAGTGTGGAGGTCTTCGTGGCCATCCTGCCGTGCAGCCACTACACATACTGTGAGGCAGTGTGGTCACAGCGCAAGGAGGACCTGATAAAGGCCTGTGAGAACGCGCTGCGTTTCTTCGGTGGAGTTCCCATGGCGATCGTTCCTGACAACCTGCGGTCCGCAGTGACCCGCAGCGACCGGAACGAGCCGGTGATAAACGATGACTTCGCGGCGTTCGCCGAGCATTACGGATGCGCCGTGTGTCCGGCCCGTGTACGCCATCCCAAGGACAAGGCGCTTGTCGAGAACGCGGTCAAACTCATGTACAGTTCCGTCTACACCGACATCGAGGGACTTGTGTTCCATAATCTGGAAGACCTGAACAAAGCCATTCAGCACTCCCTTGAAGTCTTCAACGACCGGAAGCTGACCGGGCGGAACAAGTCACGCCGGCAACTGTTCGACGAGGTCGAGAGAGACTATCTGCGCCCGCTTCCCGAAATGAGGTACCAGTTGAAGGAACGGAAGTCCGTGACGGTGATGAAGAACAGCTACGTGACGCTGGAACGCCATCATTACAGCGTGCCGACCGACTATATCGGCAAGCGTGTCGATATAGTCTACGACTCCGACATCCTCGAGATCTATCACGGACTGCGGCTGGTCACCGTGCATCAACGTGACGACACACCGTATGCATACACCACGAAGGAAGCCCACAACCTGCCCGGACGACATGGGACCTACGAGCAGGATCTGGAGGAGGTGTACCACAGGGCCGCGGACATGGACAACATAGTCCTGCTGTACCTCAAGGAAGTGGCGGCATATAAGAAATATCCGCCCAACGCCTTCCGTTCGTGCCGCGGAATCCTGTCCCTGGAGAAGAAATACGGACAGGACCGCCTCGTGGCGGCCTGCGCGTGCGCCACGCAGATGAGGGTGTACGGATACCAGGATGTAGTCGACATCCTCAACCGGGGCGACGACGCCGAGTTCCTGCCCCAGGCCGACGGCTCCGACGAACCGGAGCATACATTGCCCGCGCACAGGAACATACGCGGCAAGGAATACTTCATAAGAAACACTAACCTCAAGAACGAGAACATAGAAAATCATGGAAACAAATAAGAATACAGCCCCCGTGGCTCCGGAGAAGGACCGCAACACCGTCTCCCTGGACCTGATGAACCGCATGAAGCTTCACGGAATGGCACGGGCCTTCCGTGAGAGCCTTGACTCGACGATGGCCGAGGCGATGACTCCGGACGCTTTCCTGTCGATGCTGCTTGCAAAGGAATGGGACTACCGTTCCGACGCCGCCATACAGCGCCTGATCCGTCAGGCAGGCTTCCGCTACACGGCCTTCCTCGAGAAGGTCGACTACTCGATCAACAGAGGCCTGGACCGTAACCAGATGGAGCGCCTCGCCTCGCTGGAGTTCGTGGCCAAGGGGCAGAACCTGTTCATCACCGGCCCATCGGGAACCGGGAAAAGCTATCTGGCCACCGCGTTGGGCTATCAGGCCTGCAAGGAAGGCATCCGTACCTGCTATGCCAGCGCGCCCAAACTCATGGGATCGCTCAAGGTGGCAAAGACCAAAGGCACGCTGGAGAGCGAACTTAAGAAGATCGAGCGGTGTCCGCTGCTGATCCTCGACGACCTCTTCCTGGTGCCAATGGACGCAAAGGAGCGACCTCTGCTTCTCGACATCATCGAGGACAGGCACGAGCGCAAGTCGATAGTCGTGACATCCCAGTTGAATGTGTCGGACTGGTATGATGCGATTGGCGAGCCCACCGTGGCCGACGCCATACTCGACCGCATCGTACACTCGGCCCATCACATAGAACTCAAAGGTGAGAGC
>DXXK01000086.1 GCA_019416425.1 Bacteroidales bacterium | reverse complement strand
CGAGGACGGCTTTATTTACGGACCTGAGAAGAACGCCATATATTTTGCGCCTCTTTCACTTGAAGGCGAGTATGTCATCCCCAACTCTGTCATGTCAATAGGCGATTTGGCATTTTCCGGCTGCTCCGGCCTGACCTCGGTTAAAACCACGACTATAAATCCGCCGGTAATGAACGACAACTCATTCGAGGGTCTCTATGATACGGCCGCTTTGTCGGTACCCGAAGATGCTGTTACTGATTATCTTGCCACCAACTGGTCTCTTTTCGAAAATCTTCGAATCGGTGATTCCGAGACAGCAGCTCAGACATACGAGACAGGCAATTTGAAATATATGCTTATCCCCGGTAAGACTCAGGAGGATAAAAACTTAGCGGTGGTGATTCCCGGCGATTATTCGTCATTGACCCAAGTCACAATTCCTGAGCGTTTCACAGTATCTGACAACGGCACCAACACCCGCTATTTCGTAGACGGCATTGGATTTAAAGCTTTCAATGGATGCTCAGGGCTCGCGACTGTGACTTTCAACTCTCGAAATGCGTCTAAGGCAATAGGAGATTACGCATTTGCCGGTACCAAAATATCCGAGCTGACAATACCCGCGACTGTCGAGTCTATCGGAACCCATGCTTTTGATGGCTGTAAGTCTCTTACGGGCATCGTGATTCCGGGTAGCGTCGGAACCATCGGCGACTACGCCTTCAACGGCTGCACAGCCTTGACTAACGCCAATCTGGAAACCGGCGTCGAGGCTATCGGAAATCATGCTTTTGATGGCTGTAAGTCTCTTACGGGTATCGTGATTCCGGGTAGCGTCCGAACCATCGGCGACTACGCCTTCAACGAGTGCATAGCCTTGACCAACGCCAATCTGGAAGCCGGCGTCAAGTCTATCGGAGACTATGCTTTTTACAACACGCCCCTGAAAGAAATAACTCTCAATGAAGGGCTTGAAACTATCGGAGAATATTGCTTTTCTGCTTCAGGAGACAGAGCTATAGAACCGGTTTATATTCCTTCATCACTTACATCCGTCGGCGCGGATGCTTTCATGAATTTCAATTGCCGGTACGTAAATATCTCGGATCTGACAGCCTGGTGTAATATTGATTTTGGCAACGAAAACTCAAATCCGGCGGCTCATAGACAAGGTCTGTACCTGAATGGCGAGAAAATTGAGGATCTTGTCATCCCCGAGTCTGTCAATGCAATCAAGGATTACGCATTCTGTTTTAACTCGACATTAAAATCCGTAGAATTCAACGATGCCTTGCAGAGCATCGGCAAAAATGCGTTCAAGGGTTGCAACGGTCTTACCGCTGCTGTTATTCCCGGCGACGTAACCGTTATCGGGGATAATGCCTTCGCTTCGACAAATGTACATGACCTCACATTCGCCTATGGCGCTAAGCCGATAGAGGTTGCATCAAATGCTTTCAATATACCCACAAGTCTCTCATGGGACCGTCCTATTGAGAGTTTGAATCTCGGTATCAGCAGTCTCGAAAGCCTCACGATAGGCAACTCCGTGACGGAAATACCGGCTGCCAAGTTCAAAGGCATTGCCAGCCTAACCTCCCTGACACTCGGAAACAGCCTGACCACCATCGGCGACGAGGCGTTCAGCGGCTGCACCGCTCTGACCGAGGTTATACTGCCCCCTTCTGTCGAGACCGTCGGTGCGTCGGCATTCGCCGGCAACAACAAGCTGGCCTCGATCATCATGGGGCATAAGGTCACTACCATCGGCGAGAAGGCTTACGATCTGTGCCCGGCACAGACCGTCAGCATCACGGCGCAGACTCCTCCCACAGCTCCCGACAACACATTCAGCAACTACACCGGCTCGCTCTACGTGCAGGGCCAGACCGCCGCAGATGCATACTATGATGCCGATTACTGCTGGTACCAGTTCGAAGGTCATGTGATGATCGAGCCGACCGAGATAAGGACGGAGGGCGACAAGACGCTCAGCGGCAAACCGGGCGACACCTTCCAGCTCACAGCCACCCTCTGGCCCGAGAACGTGACACTGCCCCAGGTGTTCTGGCGCTCAACCAACCCCGACATCGCCACTGTCGATGCAAACGGTCTGGTGACCCTCCATGCCGACATGAGCGGCGTCATGGCCATGGCCGAGGGTGATGGCGACACTGACTCCCGCTCATGCAAGATCATAGCCGAGTCGCTCTACGCCGACGGCCCTGTCGCCGAGTTCACCGTAAACGACACTTCGATACCGACCGGCATCGACGACGTTGTCAATGACTCGACTCCATCAGGCGACATCGACTTCTCGGCTCCCGTCGAGGTCTACAATCTCCAGGGTGTGAGGGTAGCAGACTCTATGCAGAATCTTGCCAACGGCATCTACATTGTCCGTCAGGGCGATAATGTCAAGAAGATAGCTGTCAGATAATCTGTTGCGGAGACATACATAAGGCTCACCGATTCAATCGGCTGCGATACTACCGGTATCGCAGCCGATTTTCGATTGCTGCCACACGTGGAGTGCGCCAAGCACGCAGAGGTTCCCGCAGAGGATAATTATTCTTCCCGATTGCGTTATCCCGTCATACAGATGACTTTCGGGGCGCGCAAAGCCGCAAAGAGGGCCTATGGATAAGAGCCGGAGCATCTGCCATCCGAAGTGTCGCCGCTCCCGCCAAGGCCGCGATGGAATCGTGATTCCCGACGCCAAGGCCGCGAAACCCTCCGGACGGCTCAGCGGAATCCGCGTCCCGGGTTATCCATAACCCATAGCGGGCTTAGCGCAGGCCGGGGAGCCGTCATCCATTTCAGCATTTGAGAACGACGCGGAGCCCTTTGCGGCTTTGCGCGCCACCACACGTGCGTTGCTCCTGCAGCCAGATAATTTTTCTCAAGACCTGTTTTCACTGTCGCACGGTCACGAAATTACATTTGACAGACACAGCTCCTGTAGCGTGAAAATTTTTGGAACAAAGCATAGGACATCAGTTGATTTGCCCGGATGACAAATAATTAGTAATTTTGCAGAAAAGACCAAGATAGAGAAACTGTGCAGGAACATATTCTAACGGCATTCCGGTCCCGGCTGCAGTCCCGAGGAGGAACATCGGGCAACAAGACCCAGTATTATGCCTTCAAGACCTTTGCGGGTTTTGTCGGCGGTCGTGACTTGCATGAGTCGGACTTCAATGAATCATTAATGACGGAATGGATGTCGTGGATGTTTTACGAGGGTCTGAGCCGCAGTACTGCACTCAGCTATCTTCGTCTGGTCTACGCTTTGGCCAACAACACTAAATACGCCAAGCCTCCCGAGCTGAAACAAGCGCACCAGTCCGTGTGCCGTCGTGTGAACGAGCTCCCTGAAGCAATCTTCCGCCGTAACGTAGGCGGTCGTGTCATCCACCGTCTGCAGGAACTCATGGAGCGGGGACGCGCCACGGCCGGCGAGACGCGTCTCGGAATCGACCTGACGGTCTTCGCCGTGCTCTGCGGCGGCCTGGATTTTAACGCCCTCGCCGCATGGAAACGCACCGACGAGCTGCCCGACAGCCCGATGCTCAGGGAGATCCACGGTCGTTACGCTGCGCCGCGCCGCAAGTTCCTGTTTCCGTTAGGGCAATCGGAACTCGCTCCGCGTCGGATTGCGGAGCGGCTGACCGCGCTGTTCCGCAACGCCCTGCGTTCCTGCGGTCTGGACATCGCGTCCAATCCCTCGGCGACTGCGTTCGACCTTTGGCTGACGGCCGTCTACGAGTCCACAGGCTCGATACAGCGCGCTGTGGATATAGCCGGTAAGACATCGGCTACATCCCCGGCGTTCGTCATGATGTCGCCGGGTCCGGTTCCTGAGGATGAATCCGCCGAACGCGCGCGTATCCTTGGCCAGGTCCGCGACATCGTGGTCAACGATCCCGTGCAGTGGCATGTGATGCGACTCAGACCCGGGGTGACCTGCGCCAAGGTGATGGAGCGTCTGGATGACACGGGACAGTCCGCACGGATGACTGATGTCTACAGTCCGACGGTTGAGATCGCCAGACGCGTGGGACGGAAGATCGTATTCGACGACCGCCCCGCCATCCCGGGTCTGGTGTTCTTCATGAGCAGGGCTTCCGATATCACGCCGATATTCCGGAACATCGGCGACCTGGCGTGGTGTTACCGTACCGGCCGCGGTCCCGGAGCTCCCTATGCCGTGATAACCGACCGGGAGATACGGACTTTGCAGCGGGCCATCGGATACATTGACCCCGGGTCCGAGATCGCCGCTGAGGACAGCGTCGTTTTCGAACCCGGGGACAGGATATTGATCCGTGGCGGCGAGATGGCCGGAATGTGTGCCGAGATCACGTTGGTCGAGAAGAAGAGCGGCGAATTGCTCTACCACCTCAGCTTCCCCGAGGGCAACGGTCTCTCCTGGGCCGTAAGCTCCTCCCGCCTGACCGCCGACAAGGTTGCTGATCAGGAACGGGGCTTGGACTCGCAGTAGACGCAGCGGTACCGGCCGGCGTTGGCGCGGTCGGGCCGGAACATCGCGGGTACGTTCTCGACGTTGCTGATGCACTTGGGGTTGGAGCAGATGTGCTGGCCAGTTACCGTGTCGCCGGGGATGAGGCCCTGATGGCGCGGCTCGTTCCTGGCCCATTCCAGAAGCTTCAGGATCAGTGCCATACGGACGTATTTGCCGTTGGCCACCTGGCGGAAGTAGGCGGCGCGGGGATCCTGGTCAACCTCGACTGTGATCTCGTTGACGCGGGGCAGCGGATGCAGGATGCGCATCGTCGGCTTGGCGTTCCTCAGCTTCTCCGGAGTCAGGATGAAGCAGTCCTTGACGCGGTCGTAGTCGTCCTGGTCCAGGAAGCGCTCCTTCTGCACGCGGGTCATGTACAGCACGTCCAGCTCGGGCATTACCTCCTCCATGGAATTGACCTCCACGTACGGTATGCCGTAACGGTCGCACACCTCTTCCTTCATGTATGCGGGGAGACGCAGCTGGTCCGGGGCGATCAGCACGACCTTGATGTTCTTGTAGCGCGACAGTGCCTTGATCAGCGAGTGGACGGTGCGGCCGAATCGCAGGTCGCCGCAGAAGCCGATCGTCAGGTTGTCGAAGCGGCCGATCTCGCGGCGGATGGTCAGCAGGTCGGTCAGCGTCTGGGTGGGATGCGCGTGCGAGCCGTCGCCGGCGTTGATCACAGGAATGCTGGAATTGATCGCAGATACCAGCGGGGCGCCCTCCACGGAGTGGCGCATCGCGATGATGTCGGCGAAGCAGTTGATCACCTTGGTGGTGTCCGCAACGGTCTCGCCCTTGCTTACGGAGGTATTGCCGGCGTTGCTGAAGCCGATGACGTTGCCGCCCAGCTCCATCATCGCCGATGTGAACGACAGGCGCGTGCGGGTCGACGGCTCGTAGAACAGTGTCGCCAGCTTGCGGCCCTTGCATGCATCGGCGTACTTGCCCGGGTTCTCGATTATGTCAAGTCCCAGGTCTATGATTTCCTGAAGCTCCTCGGTGCTCAGGTCGGTGGGGTCTATGAGATGACGCATGGTGTGATGTTGTTCTTAGTCCTTTTTCATCCAGTCGGACGACGGATCGGCGATGAAACGTTCCAGCATCGGAACCTGATCGTGCTGGATGTAGCCTTCCTCGGCGGCAACCTTGACCAGGGTCTGGAAATTGGATAGCGAGTGGTTCTCGACGTTGGCGGCGGCCAGACGGTCCAGCCCCTTCTGCATTCCGTAGGTGAAGATCGAGACGATGCCCAGCACCTCGGCACCGGCCTCGCGGAGAGCCTCGACGGTCTCGACGCAGCTGCCGGCCGTGGAGATCAGGTCCTCGACCACCACTACCTTCATGGCCGGGTCCAGACGGCCCTCGATGCGGTTGTTGCGGCCGTGGTCCTTGGCCGACCCGCGTACGTAGCCCATGGGGAGTCCCATCAGATGGGCTGCGATGGCGGCATGCGCTATGCCGGCCGTGGATGTGCCCATCAGGGCTTCGGCTTCGGGATAGTATTTCTTGACGGTCTCGGCGATGCCGTTCTCGATGATGTCGCGGACCTCCGGATAGCCCAGGGTCAGGCGGTTGTCGCAGTAGACGGGCGATTTGATTCCGCTGGCCCAGGTGAACGGGTCGTCGGGACGCAGGAACACTGCCTTGATGCTCAGCAGTGCCTTTGCTACTTTCTTTTCCATTGTGTATATGGTATGAATGGTTGGAGGATTATTTACCGGTGAATTCGTTCAGTGCGCGGTGGTATGCGGCCACGGGATCCGCGGCGGCGGTGATGGGACGGCCGATCACAATGAAGTCCGAGCCGATCTCGCGGGCACGCGCCGGTGTGGTGACGCGCGACTGGTCGTCGGCGCCCGAGTCAGGGTAGCGGATGCCGGGAGTAACCGTCAGGAACTCAGGCCCGCAGGCCTCCTTGACGATCGCGGCCTCCAGCGGAGAGCACACCACGCCGTCGAGTCCCGCCTCCTTGGCGTTCTGCGCGTAGCGGGCTATGGTCTTGTCCATCGGAGTCTCGATCAGCAGCTGTTCCTTCAGAGCCTGGGGAGACGTGGAGGTCAGCTGGGTCACGGCAATCAGGTAGGGACGCTGACGGCCTTCCGGAGTTCCTTCCTCCAGACCCTGCAGCGCCGCGGCCATCATCTCCTTGGTTCCCGCCGCATGCACGTTCACCATGTCGATGTCCTGGGCGGCCAGAACGCGCATGGCCTTGCGGACTGTGTTGGGAATGTCGTGGAGCTTCAGGTCAAGGAAGATACGGTGGCCACGCTCGCGGAGTTTCTTCACGATGTCGGGTCCGGCGCCGTAGAACAGCTCCATGCCGATCTTCACGAAGGGGCGCTCGTCGCCGAATTGCTCCAGAAACTTGAATGTGGTGTCTGCATTCGGAAAGTCGCAGGCTATGATGACGTCTTTGTTCATAATTGTTATGTTGCTTGTTGTAAAAATCGGTTGTATCCTGCCCGAGGCCCGGATACAACCGTCTGATTATATGCGCGGCATGTCCTGCAGGGACTCGATGCCGTATTTCTTCATTGCCTCGGGCAGCTCGCGGACAATGTTGTAGCATGCCATGGGGTCAACCAGGTTGGCCGATCCCACCTCGATGGCCTTGGCTCCGGCCATCATCATCTCCAGCGCGTCGTCGGCTGTCATGACGCCGCCGCAGCCTATCACCGGTATGTCGACGGCATGCGACACCTGGTAGACGGCACGCAGTGCCATGGGAAACACAGCCGGACCCGAGAATCCGCCCATCACGTTGGCGATCACAGGCCTGCGGGTCTTCAGGTCGATGCGCATGCCCAGGAAGGTGTTGCAGCACACCAGTCCATCGGCGCCGGCGCCCTCGGCGGCCTTGGCGATCTCGGTGATGTCCGTCACGTTGGGACTCAGCTTGACGTAGACGGGGGTCTTGGTCACCTTCTTGACCTCGGAGGTGACATGAGCCACCGATTCGGCCGACGTGCCGAAGGCCATGCCGCCGCCGTGCACGTTGGGGCAGCTGACGTTCAGCTCGATTATCTCCACCTGCTCCTCCGGGTCGATCCGGCGGCAGTTGTGAACATATTCATCCACTGAGAATCCGCTGATGTTGGCCACGATGGGACCGTGGAACACCTGACGCAGGCGCGGCAGCTCCTCATGGATCACGTTCTCGATGCCGGGGTTCATCAGGCCCACGGAGTTGATCATGCCGGCGGGACACTCCGCCACGCGTGGCAGCGGATTGCCGAAGCGGGCCTCGCGCGTGGTGCCCTTGATGGATATGCCTCCTAAGTTGTCCAGGTCGTAGAATGGTGCCATCACGTAACCGTAGGCAAAGCATCCGCTGGCCGGTATGACGGGATTCTGGAGCGTCAGGTCGCCCAGTCGGACCTCAAGTCCCTGTTGATTCAGTCTTCCCATATTATCTCCTCCTTTTTGAATACCGGACCCTTCTTGCAGACGCCGGCGGGGCCGTGGATAGTTTTGATCGGGCAGCATGCGCAGATGCCGAAACCGCAGGCCATGCGCACCTCCAGGCTGAGCTCGCCGGGGATGTCGAGACCGTCCGATACGGCGCGGAGCATGGGCATCGGGCCGCATGCGTAGAAATAGTCGGGAGTCAGTCCCTTCTCGCGGATCACGTCAGTCACGAAGCCCTTGGTGCCCATCGAGCCGTCGACCGTGGCCACATGGACGGGAATGCCGAGAGCCTGGAACATGTCCACCATCACTGCGCGGTCGGCGGAATTAAAGCCAAGTATGGCGGTCGGGGTGACGCCGCGTGCCAGCAGGGCCTTGGCCAGGCCGTACAGAGGAGCGACGCCGATGCCGCCCCCTAACAAAACAGGATTCTTGACGTCAAGCATGTGGTCGAAGCCGTTGCCCAGACCGGGCAGGATGTCGAACGTGCGGTCCGGCAGTGTCGAAGCCATGGTGCCGGTGCCTTTGCCCACCACCTGGTAGGCCAGCAGGATCGTGCTGTCGTCCCAGTCGGCCAGCGAGATGGGACGGCGCAGGAAACAGTCGTCGACCTTGACGTTGACGAACTGTCCGGGACGCACTATCGAGGTGGCGTCGCCACGCAGCCGCATCAGCCATGTCGACTCGTTCAGTTGAGTGTTTTCAATTACGGTGAAGATCATTGTGGTGTGTGGTTAAATACAGGGTTGCCGTTATAGATAGTATGCAGAACCCGGCCATAAAGTTCACGGCCGGCGAACGGAGTGGCCTTGCCCATGGACAGGAATGTGTCCGGATCGACAGTGTAGGGAGTGTCGAAATCCACTACTGCAAGATCGGCGCGCTGGCCTACCTCCAGGCCTCCCTTGATGCCGAAGATTCGGCGGGGATTTCTGGCCATCAGGTCCACCATAAGGTCGAACGGAATCAGTCCCGTACGTACGGCGTAGGTATATGTGGCTGCCAGCGAGAGCTCGATTCCGGTAACGCCCATTGCCGACAGCAGCAACCCCCGGCTCTTCTCCTCCTCGCTGTGCGGGGCATGGTCGGAGGCGATGCAGTCGATGGTTCCGTCCTGAAGTCCGCGGATCAGCGCCTGACGGTCCTCCTCGCCACGCAGCGGCGGGTTCATCTTGAAGCGGCCCTCGTCCTGGAGGTCCCTGTCGCTGAACGCGATGTAGTGGGCGCCGGTCTCTGCGGTGACATCCACGCCGCGTGCCTTGGCCTGACGGATCAGCTCGACGCTCTCCTTGGTGGAGACGTGGCAGATATGAAGACGGCATCCCGTCTTCTCGGCCAGCAGGATGTTGCGTTCCACTTCCTTCCACTCGCTCTCGGAGCAGATGCCCGGCAGGTCGTGGGCATGGGCGTACTCGCCGTCGTGGATGCAGCCCTTGCGTACCAGCGACATCACCTCGCAATGCTCGGCCAGGACCTTGCCGGTCCTGGATATGCGCCGCATGGCTTCCTCCATTATGTCGGCCGACTCGATGCCCGAGCCGTCGTCGCTGAAGGCGCAGACGTACGGCGCCAGCTCGTAGTAGTCAACCGGCTCCTGACCCATGCGCTGCATGGTGATGGATCCGTAGGGGAGGACCTCGATCACGGCGTCGCGCGTGATGGCGTCAAGCTGCCGGCGCAGATGCTCCATCGTGTCGGGCACCGGCTTCAGGTTCGGCATGGTGAACACGGTGGTGAATCCCCCCGCGGCCGCCGCCATCGAGCCGGTCTTGATGGTTTCCTTGTATTCGAAGCCTGGCTCGCGGAAGTGCACGTGCACGTCCACCAGGCCGGGCAGCACGACTGCGCCGTTGGCATAGACGGCCTTGGTCGATGTATAGTCCAGATTTGGCCCGATGGCACGTATCACGCCGCTGCGGACTGCTATGTCCACAGGATCGGAGTCGGGGTTGCCGGGCCGTGCGTTGACTATCAGTAGGTCGCAGATGTTCATGGCGCTGTGTTTAGAATTCCTGCCAGGACTTGATCTCGATGTCCTCCGGCTTGATGGTCAGGAAGGCATAGATGAAGGCCGAGGCCAGGCGTGCGTTCGTGATCAGCGGGATGTTCAGGTCGACGGCCGTGCGCCGGATGCGGTAGCCGTTGGTCACCTGCGAGTCGCTGTGGTTGGCCGGGAGGTTGATCACCAGGTCGATGGTGTGGTCGTGCAGCAGGTCCAGAGCCTGGGGCTGCCTGTCTGTGTCGGGCCAGTACACCTGGGTGTTCTCGATGCCGTTCTCGGTCAGATGGCGCGACGTGCCCGATGTGGCGTAGATATGGTAGCCGTTGTCCACCAGCATCTGGGCGGCCTTGAGCATGTCGCCCTTCTGCTTGCCGTTGCCGCTGGACAGCAGGATGTTCTTCTTGGGGATGCGGAGTCCCACGGACAGCATCGAGGTGAGAAGAGCGCGGCGCGAGTCCTCGCCGATGCAGCCCACCTCGCCGGTCGAAACCATGTCGACGCCCAGCTTCGGGTCGGCTTTCTGCAGACGGTTGAACGAGAACTGCGAGGCCTTGACGCCGACGTAGTCCAGGTCGAACACGCTCTTGTCGGGATGCTCCACCGGGAGGCCCAGCATGATGCGCGTGGCCATCTCGATCAGGTTTATCTTCAGCACCTTGCTCACGAAGGGAAACGAGCGCGACGCGCGCAGGTTGCACTCTATGACCTTGATGTCGTTCTCACGGGCCAGGAACTGGATGTTGAACGGTCCCGAGATGTTGAGCTGCCTGGCGATCTGCTTGGAGATCTTCTTGATCCGCCGGGCCGTCTCTACGTACAGCTTCTGCGGCGGGAACTGGATCGTGGCGTCACCTGAGTGCACGCCGGCGAACTCCACATGCTCCGAGATGGCGTAGGCTATGATCTCGCCGTTACGGGCCACAGCATCCATCTCTACTTCCTTGGCGTTCTCCAGGAACTGCGACACCACCACCGGGTGGCGCTTGGAGACGTTGGCGGCCTCCTTCAGGAACCGCTCCAGCTGGTCGTGATTGGTGCAGACGTTCATCGCCGCGCCCGACAGCACGTAGCTGGGGCGCACCAGTACCGGGAAACCCACCTTCTCGACGAACTTGTTGATGTCCTCCATCGAGGTCAGCGCCGACCATTCCGGCTGATCCACGCCGATGCGGCCCAGCATGGCCGAGAACTTCTCGCGGTCCTCGGCATTGTCGATGCTCGTGGCCGACGTGCCCAGCAGACGGATGCCTGCGTGGTCCAGACGCATGGCCAGGTTGTTGGGAATCTGGCCGCCCGTGCTGACAATCACGCCGTGAGGCGTCTCCAGGTCCAGGATGTCCAGCACGCGCTCGAACGTCAGCTCGTCGAAGTACAGACGGTCGCAGATGTCGTAGTCCGTCGATACGGTCTCCGGATTGTAGTTGATCATCACCGAGCGCCAGCCCTCCTTGCGGATGGTGTTCAGCGCCTGCACGCCGCACCAGTCGAACTCAACCGACGATCCGATGCGGTAGGCGCCGGAACCGAGCACCACCACCGACTTGCCGTCGTTCTCGTACTCGAAGTCGTTGACGGTGCCGTTGTAGGTCAGGTACAGGTAGTTGGTGCGTGCGGGGAACTCGCCGGCCAGCGTGTCGATCTGCTTCACGGCCGGGAAGATGCCCATACGCTTGCGGTGCTCGCGCACTATCATGGTGGCCTGCTCGATGTCGTAGTTCTTCTCCATGCCCACGGCGCGGGCTATCTGGAAGTCGGAGAATCCCTGGCGTTTGGCGCGCAGCATCAGCTCGCGCGGTATCTTGTTCAGGTCGCCCACGGCGTGAAGCTCACGGTCGGTGTCGTGGATGTTCTTCAGCTTGTGCAGGAACCACTTGTCGATGCGTGTCAGCTCGTGTATGCGGTCGATGGAGTAGCCGTTGTCGAAGGCCTTCTCGATTATGAATATTCGCTTGTCGGTGGGAGCGCTCAGGGCCTCGTCCACGTCGGGCACCTGCAGCTCCTTGTTGTTGACGAATCCATGCATGCCCTGGCCGATCATGCGCAGACCCTTCTGGATGGCCTCCTCGAAGGTACGGCCTATGGCCATGATCTCGCCCACGGACTTCATGGACGATTCCAGCTCGCGGTTAACATGGCGGAACTTGCCCAGGTCCCACCGCGGAATCTTGCAGACCACGTAGTCCAGCGCCGGCTCGAAGAAGGCGGTGGTGTCCTTGGTCACGGAGTTCTTGATGTCGAACAGACCGTAGCCCAGTGCCAGCTTGGCGGCCACGAAGGCCAGAGGATAGCCCGTGGCCTTGGATGCCAGGGCCGAGGAGCGCGACAGACGTGCGTTCACCTCGATGACGCGGTAGTCCTCGGAATCGGGGCAGAGGGCGAACTGCACGTTGCACTCGCCGATGATGCCTATGTGGCGCGCGATTCGGATGGACAGCTCGCGCAGCTTATGGTATTCGGAATTGCTCAGGGTCTGCGACGGCGCCACGACGATGCTCTCGCCCGTATGGATGCCCAATGGGTCGAAGTTCTCCATGTTGCAGACCGTGATGCAGTTGTCGAATCGGTCGCGAACCACCTCGTACTCAATCTCCTTCCAGCCTTTCAGGCTCTTCTCCACCAGCACCTGTGGCGAGAAGGAGAAGGCCTTCTCGGCCTTGCGCTTCAGTTCCTCGGCGTCGTCGCAGAAGCCGGAACCCAGACCGCCCAGGGCATATGCGGCGCGCAGGATCACGGGGTAGCCCAGCTGCTCGGCTGCCTTCAGAGCCTGGTCGATGCTCTCGCACGCCTCCGACGCGATGGTCTTGACGTTGATCTCGTTCAGTTTATCCACGAATATCTCGCGGTCCTCTGTATCGATGATGGACTGGACGGGTGTGCCCAGCACCTTGACGCCGTATTTCTCGAATATGTCGTTGTGGTACAGCTCCACGCCGCAGTTCAGTGCCGTCTGGCCGCCGAACGCCAGCATGATGCCGTCAGGACGTTCCTTCTGGATGACGCGCTCCACGAAGTAGGGGGTCACCGGCAGGAAGTAGATATGGTCCGCGACGCCCTCGCTGGTCTGCACCGTCGCGATGTTGGGGTTGATCAGCACTGTCTCGATACCCTCCTCGCGCAGGGCCTTCAGGGCCTGGCTGCCTGAATAGTCGAACTCGCCGGCCTCGCCGATCTTCAATGCTCCAGATCCAAGTACCAGTACTTTCTTGATTTTCTTGGTTTCTTTATTGTCAAACATTGCGCTTAGGGATCTTAAAGTGATTTTACTTGATTGATGAACTCATCGAACAGAAATTCGGTGTCGACCGGGCCGCCGCAGGCCTCGGGATGGAACTGTACCGAACGCCACGGCTTCGAGGTGTGGCGGATGCCCTCGTTGGATCCGTCGTTCATGTTGGTGAACCAGGGCTGCCATGCGGAGGGGAGGGAATTTGCGTCGACGGCATATCCGTGGTTCTGGCTCGTGACGAAGCAACGGACGTCACCCTCCAGACGGGCCGGCTGGTTATGGCTGCGGTGGCCGTATTTCAGTTTGTAGATATGCGCTCCGGCGGCTTTGCCCAGCAGCTGGTGGCCCAGGCAGATGCCCATCAGGGGACGGGTTTCGTCGGGGTTCTGGATGAACTTGCGGATATTGTCCACGGTTACGGCGCAGGTCTCGGGGTTGCCCGGTCCGTTGCTCAGGAACAGGGCGTCGAACTCCAGGGTGTTGAAGTCGAAGTCCCACGGTACGCGGATCACCTCCACTCCACGGTTGGCCAGACAGCGGATTATGTTGTTCTTGGCGCCGCAGTCCACCAGCACCACCTTCTTCAGGCCGTGGCCCTCGTTGTAGTGTGTCACCTCCTTGGGGCTGACACGCTCCACGAAGTTGATCTCGGCATAGTTCTCGGCCTTAGGGTCCGGAGTGTCCTCCACCACGATGCGGCCCTGGATCACGCCGCGCTCGCGCAGATGCTTGGTCAGGGCACGCGTGTCGATGCCGGTGATGGCCGGGATGCCCTCCCGTTTCAGCCAGTCGCCCAGACTGCATTCCGCGTTCCAGTGGCTGTACGCCTCGCTGTAGTCGCACACCACCATGCCCGCGGCGTGGATACGCTCGCTTTCCATGAATCGGGCCATGCCGTCTTCGGCCGGATCACAGCTCGGTACGCCGTAATTCCCGGCAAGGGGGTAGGTTAGTGTCATGATTTGTCCGGCGTACGAGGGATCGGTCAGACTTTCGGGGTAACCGGTCATGGCGGTGTTGAACACCACCTCGCCCGAAACGCTGGCGTCGGCGCCGAACGAATATCCCTCGTAGCGGCTGCCGTCTTCCAGTATCAATGTGGCTCTTTTCATGTTGTTTTTGTTAGTGAAATCCGTGGCTCGACCGGCATGGAGGGTATCGCTCAATATACGTCAGGGTATAAAATTAGCCGCGATTTCCGAAAAAGATGGCTTATAGGGTGACCCTTTGGAAGTCCCCCGGCATTCGGGAAATTGCGGCTCTCTTGGCTATGTTGTTCCATGCTTATGGTTTCGCTCCGCAAAGTTAATAAAAATTTAGGAACCATGGGTAATATCTGCTGAATTTTAACTAAAAAAAGCTGGAGTCGTACATACATACAAGCCACACGCTCCCGTGGGGAACATGTGGCTTGTGTGGGTTCATGGCCAGGACGGATTACTGCCGCTCCAGATTGGGGTTGTGGGCCACGCCGACCAGGATGTCCAGTGCGGTGTGGTCCTTGGGACGAATCTCCAGCGCCTTGACCAGCTGATTGTGGCGGTGCAGGTCGCTGCCGGTCAGGTCGATCAGACCCTCGCGCAGCAGCCACTGGGCCTTGTCGCGAGCCGTCTCTC
Source organism: Bacteroidales bacterium (assembly GCA_019416425.1). Classification (GTDB taxonomy): domain Bacteria; phylum Bacteroidota; class Bacteroidia; order Bacteroidales; family Muribaculaceae; genus Lepagella. The sequence continues at coordinate 29,749 of DXXK01000086.1, read as the reverse complement.
CGTACATCCCAAGCAACGACATGATGTTGGTCTGGAACAGCAGACCGCGCTCCTTCCAGTGGGCGTAGTCCTCGCGGTCCATGTAGCGGTAGCGCTCCGGATGCGCCAGCACGGGTGTCAGGCCCATCGACATCACGCTGTAGATCATCTCCTCCATGCCCATGGGCGGGTTCACGTACGATGTCTCGATCAGTATGTGGCTGCCGTCGGGACCGTACGGCATCAGGTTGTTCTGTGCCACGCGCTCCTCGAACAGGGAGTCCAGCATGTTCTCGGCTGCCAGATTCAGTCGGATCGGCCCGTCGTAGGCTGCCTGCAGTTCCTCGAACCGGGCGCGAAGCTTCTCGGGAGTATTGGGGACCTCCTCCATGATGTGCGGCGTGAGCCATACGGCCTTCACGCCGAGTTCCTCGTAGTGCTTAAGCACCGCCAGCGAGTCCTCCATCTTCTGGATCCCGTCGTCCACGCCCGGCAGTATGTGGGAGTGCCAGTCCGTGAGTCCCCGGAACAGTTCCGAGTCTCCTAATTTAGGTGCTTTTTTAGTAAACGGCCACATTGTCAGAATTCGTTGGTGTAGTATGATGATCCGTAGGTTGCGGCGCGGCTGTAGGCGCCCTCCGTGCCGTTCAGCAGGATACCCATGCGGCGGAAGCGGCGGCTCCTGTACATCTCGTCGATCTCGGCCACGGCTCCGCGTTCCAGCAGGCCGGCGCGTACCACGAATATGGTCTGGCCCACGTACTTCTCAAGCAGCTGCGTGTCGACAACGATGTCGATCGGAGGGCAGTCCATCATGACGTAGTCGTAGCGACGGGACGCCTCGTTGATCAGCTCGCCGATGCGGCCGTTCTCCAGCAGCTCGGCGGGGTTGGGCGGACGGTGGCCTATGGGCAGCACGTACAGTCCCTCGCTGTCGGGGGCGGCAACCACAAGTTTCAGCCAGTCGTCGGTGCTGCCGTTCAGGTACTGCGACAGTCCCTGGCCGGGCATGCCCACGAACTGTGACGCCGAGCCGTGGCGCAGGTCGCAGTCGATCACCAGGACTTTCTTGCCCTTGATGGCGAAGGATGCCGCCAGGTTGTAGCATACGAACGACTTGCCGCTGCCCGGATTGAACGACGTCATCATTATTATGTTCGAGGTCTGGTCGCCGCGCATCATCAGGTCGATGTTGCTGCGGACTATGCGGAACGACTCGTTCAGCACGTCGCGTTTGCCGGCCTCCACCACCACAGGCAGCTTCTCCAGTTTCTTATGCTTGCCTTTCTTGGTGGCCAGACGCTTGCGCAGCCATTCGAAACGTTTCTTCTTGCCGACGAAGGGAATCTCGCCGGCGAAGGGCGCCGACAGGCTCTCCAGGTCGCGGCGTGAGCGAACGCGGTTGTTGGTGGCTTCCATCACGTACAGCAGACCGGCGGGCAGCGCCAGCGACAGCAGGAAGGCGATACACAGTATCATCCGCTTCTTGGGTGATACCGGCCGTCCGTTGCCGTAGGGCGGGGTGATGATGCGGGTGTTGTCGGCGGTGAACTTCTGCGACAGCTCGTTTTCCTCCAGTTTCTGAAGCAGGTAGAGGTAGAGCTGGTTCTTCACCTCGCGTTGGCGTTCCACGCTGAGCAGCGCCTTGGTCTTCTGCGGCGCGGCGGTAATCTCGCCCTGCACGTTGCTGCGCGCCGACTTGTAGTTGGCCTGGGCCTTCTGCAGCGCTGCCAGATGTCCGCTCACGGCTCCGTTCACTGCCGTGCGCAGACCCTTCAGCTGGGCGTCGTAGTCACGTACCAGAGGGTTGTTCTCCGACGAGGCGGCCACAAGGTTGTTGCGGGCCAGAAGCGTCTGGTTGTAGCCGGCGATCTGCGTCTCAAGCTGGTTGCTGCCTGTTCCCGTATTGACCGGAATCACCGCGTGGGCGTTGGCAGGGTCGTTCAGGTAGTCCTTCAGGAACTGCGTCATGGCCATCTGGTTGGACAGCTCCAGCAGTCCGGCGTCCAGATCGGAGGCCGTCTTCATGTAGGCTCGGGCGGCCTCCACATCGTCGGGTGTGGCCGTACGCGACCTGAAATCCATCACGGTGTTGTCGGCGGTCTCCAGCTCGTCGTATATCAGGGCCAGTCGATCCTGGATGAAGACGCTGGTAGCGGCCGATATCTTGTTCTTGTCGTTGATCCAGTCCTGGTTGTAGACCTCGATGATGGTCCGGAGCACATCGGAGGCGCGCTTCTGGTTCACATCCTCGATCTGCAGGTCTATCACCTCGGCGTCGCGGTCGGCCAGGTCGGCCTTTAGCTGGCTCAGGTAGTATCCCACAATGTCGTGCAGTCCCGTATGGCTCACGAAGTACTTGACGTCCTCGTTCTCATGGGCCGCCGTGGGTGTGTAGGTGGGATTCGGCGCGATGGTTACCTTGCCGATGGGGGTGTCGTAGGTGCCGTACAGGCTGGCGACGGTCTTATCCTTCTTGATCTTGATCATCTTGCCGTTCTCCCATTTCACGAATCTGCCAAGCGTGGCTTTGCCGTCGGGATGAACGGTGACGGTAAGTGACACGCTCCGTTCGGGATCAAGGCCGTCGAATGTGACGTTGAAGGGACGTTCCGATCCGTAGACGGTGGTGCCATGGGGGAACTTGACCTGTACCATGTTGATGCAGAGACCCAGCTTCTCCACGACCTGGGTCATCAGCGCCGGCGACTTCATGGTGATCATCTCGTTGTAGACGTTCGACGAGTGTGCGCCCAGACCCATGCCGGCGAACATCGACGAGACGGCGTCGGCGCCCGTGCCGCTGTCCTCGTCTTTGATAAGGACCTGTTCGGTCAACAGATAGGTGGGCTCTTTACGGATCACCCACAGATAAGCCAGTCCGCATATAACCAGCACGGAGACGGCGAACCACACCCAGTGTCGGGCTACCGTCACCACGTAATCGCGGAAATTGAAATTGGAGTTATTCTTTTCTTCAGTCTTGGAAGTTGCCATTTTCGTTGATTGTTACTTGTTGACGAAGACTCCGATTGTGGTTGCCACTGTGGTTAGCAGCGATGCCAGCGAGATCCAGAAGCTTACGTTGGTGGCGTTGTTGCCGTTGGCTATAGTGGAGCGCTTGGTGATTTCGTTGGGTTCCACGTAGATGATGTCGTCCTGCCGCAGGTAATAGGCCGGGGAGCTCATGGTCTTCTGCGCGCTTGTCAGGTCCACGATATATGTGCGGGCCACGCCGTTCTCCTTGCGGACCACCTTGACGTTGTTGTGCATGCCGTTCAGTGTGATGTCGCCGGCCAGGGCCAGTGCGTCCGTTATGGTGAACTGGTCGCGGTTTATCTCATATCGGCCGGGTGTCTTGACTTCTCCCAGGATGTTTACTCCTGTGTTTAGGAATTCCACGGTCACGGTGGCGTCCTTGGCCAGGTCACGTCCGGCCAGCTCCCCCTTGACGTAGCCGGATATTTCCTGACGGGTCATGCCCGAGACCTTCAGCTTGCCGAGAATCGGAAAGTCGATATCGCCGTCAGGCCCCACTGTGTAGGAGGCCGTCTCGGTCGAAGAGGTCGGGACCCCGGCGCTGTTGTTCAGCTGACCGCTCATCTTGCCGGGAGCATCGAAGCGGGCGCTGTAGGCCGGCAGGTTGAACAGGGCGCTGATGGCCGGATCCTTGGTGCTGACCAGTATGACAAGCTTGTCGCCGGGACGGGCCACGATAGGCTGCGCCTGGGCCAGGTTGATGACGGTTTCGGGAGTGGTGTCCTGGAAGTAGGTCACATCCTTCGGGGTGCTGCAACCGGTCACTCCGGCCATGGCCACACTCACGGCAATCGCTCCGAGCAACCGTTTCGCTGTATGTTTTCGCATCTTCAGTGTCTTTAATTCTATACAATCAACTCATTAATTCTATTTTTATTTTATTCAGCCCATTATTTGTATGTCAGCTTATTTGGACGGTTTATGGCGGTTTTGACGGAAAATTTGGAATTATGGAAAATTATTCCTAATTTTGCAGACCGATACGGGCCCTGATGGCGGAATCGGTAGACGCGCTGGTCTCAAACACCAGTGGAGCAATCCGTGCCGGTTCGACCCCGGCTCAGGGTACAGCAGGAGGACCTCGCGACGCGGAGTCCTCCTGATTCTTTTTATCGCATGTGGCGGCGCGTTATTCCACCGGCTGTTCAAAGTAGAAATAGTCGAATATGTCGCCACCGGTAGGAACGACTTTGGCCGACCGGTTTCTGCCTGTCCCGTTGGGTGCGACGGCAACTGTCATCACGTTGCCATGTACCGATGCCTCTACCCATTCACCCTTGATGTTGCGGTAGTCATTGTCGTCTTCCTTGGGGTGAGAGTATGTGACGGTCAGCCGGTTGGTGACCTTGTCGAATATCTCTTCTTCGATGTCACTGAGCCAGAAACTCTGGTAATTCGTGCACGTGAACTGATATGTCCCTCCTTGCGGCGGTACGGTCACCGTATGGTTTTTCATCTTTACATCGGCCTTCCATTCCATCGGGTCCCAATCGCCGATCAGCTCATCCTTGTGGCACCCGGTCAGTCCGACCGACAGCAGCGACACCACTGCCGTTGCCATCCAAGCCAATACGTTCTTTCTCATCTCTTCAATTTCTATTTGTTTAATCAAACGATTTTATATTTTACGGACTATTCCGCTGAACACTACGGCGTTAGTGCTTTTCTCCTTAATGAAGAACAGGAACGGGCGGTTGAAGTTCAACTCAATCAAGGAGCCTCCGGCTGAAGTGTCAACTCCGATTATGGTTGCGGCCGAAGCCTTTGAGCCTTCCTCGTCTACCTGGATTACAGCATTGTGGCTAACCATGTTGATTCCAAGCTTGCCGTCAGTAATCATCGAGTAGTCCGCGTCCGGACCGAATGCCTTGACGGCTCCGAGATTCTGCAACGGCTTGATCAGGTCGAACCGGGACTCAATGGAGAATCTCGGCATCGTCAGGTCGACTGCGGTAACCGTGAATCCAGGTTCGGTGAAATCATCGGAGGCATAGGCAGCTGCTGTATTTTCGGGGGTGTTGCCCTCATGCGGAAGCACCAGCTGCATGTAAAATGCCCCGTTGCCGTATGGCAGCCGGACAGCCTCGGCATACTCGCCGTCGGCATAGTCTAAATGGAGGGTCTTGGCACGCATCATCGGAATCCTCGACGTGGTGCCGTCGGCGTTTGTGAATAATCCGTCATGTGTATCTTCCTTGTTGAACTTTTCCCTCCAGCGCCCGTTGAAGTATACGGCGTTGATTAGCGCAAAAGCTCCGTCTATCGGGGCATCCAGGAGTTTCGGAATCATCCCGTTGGTGACGTTGGCGCACCATTCGTTGATCTGGTTCATGGCCTGCTCGGTTCCCAGGTTCGCATTGAATGCCACGGCATTGAATACGTCCCGCAACAGCATTGCATACGGTTCCTTGATCTTGAAGCCGGTATTGAGCCACATGGAATTGGCCAGGTTCAGGGCGACTTTGCTGTCGGCTTGCGGAAGTCGTTGGCTCAGGATGCTGTGGCATGAAATGAGGGTCGACATGTCGTCATATCCGAGAACGGAAAGCAGCTCGTCTCGGGTCTCTCCATCGGCTCCGGATGCCAGCATCGACAGCGTGGTGGCAACGCTCAACGGACTCTGGATCACATTGTCCTCTTTTGTATCCGATTCGGACAGTAACCGGCAGGCGAACCTGTTGGTTGAGCTGACCGCATCCTGTTGGGCTCTTGTCAATTCTATTGGCACGAATGGCTTGTCTTCATTTCCGTCCGGCTCATTTCCGTCCGGCTCATTGCTGGCGCACGACACCAGTCCCAGTGTCGCCGACAGCACGCAGATCAGGGCCCAGATCAGGGCCGAATGTACTGATTGTCTCATGAATTTGCTTTTTAATGGTTGCTATTATGATTGAAGCTCTCATTATCGTAGATGAGAATCATAGCCTGATATTGCATGGCCCTGACGAAAAAATAATCCTGCCGTGTCCGGATTTTTATAATCAAAATGCGCTTTAATTAATCAGCATTACGGCCCCCGTGATCATTTTGGTGCTGCCCTTGTCGTCGAACACCTTTCTGGAAACCGCTTTGAGACGATGGGTCACAGCCGAGCGGGTCACGCAGAGCAACCGGGCCATCTCAACCTGGGATATCTTGCATTTAACCATTATGCATATATGCCAGTCCAGATCCGTGAGCCTGTCCACAGTCAGCAGCTCCAGTGTCTCCTTAAGCTAGGGATGGGCAGCGGTGATCATACGTTCCATGTCGGCCCAATAATCATCCGTATCCACCATCGTTGAATTCTCCCCGAGCCTTCTTTTAATCTCGGCGTATTCCGGCGAGTTTAGGATTCCCTCGTCCAGCTTGACCTTAAGGCCGTTCCCATAGGTGGTGCGTAACACATCGACAAGTTCCTCCCGTGTCTTGTCAACCGGGGCGGCATGCCTCATCTGGTCCTGAAGCTCGGCGATTCGGACTCCGGCCATTTTCAATTCCGCGCGGCTTCGCCTTTGGCGCTCATACAGCACGAGGGATATCATGAGCAGAAAAACAGTTACGATGGCAAACCCGGCAATCCACACAAGTCGATGGCGGCTTTCCCTTTCCGCGGCCTTACGGGCGCGGTCATGCCGGTCGTAGTTGTATACTGTATGCTGCAATGTGGCTTCCTCGGCATTGTTCCGGTTATAGAAATCCTCCAGGATGTCATGATAGGCCACAAGGTATTTCCGGACGGAGTCACGCGGCAGCTCGTCAGCCAGCGATGATGAAAGAATCAATCTATAGCCATTGCGCTTGTTCAGAGTGTCTTCCGATGCTATCAGCTGTCGCGTATACATCCAGGCGGTATCATTGATATTGGCGGACTGATAAATATCTGCGGCTATGGACAGGGCCGCGTTCCTGGATATAGGCTTCACTTGTTCCGGGGCATGCCTGATGAGTTTCAGCGCGGAGTCTGTATTGCCCATGATGTAGTAGACCTCGGCCAGCAGCATCCTTGATTTTGCCTTCAGGTGCCTGTTATCCGCGGGACATAACCGCAGTGCCTCGGATGCATACATCTTTGCCGAATCAGCGTTCTTGAGGCGTAAATGGGCTATACGCAGCATGTGTAGGTTATGGACCAGACTGACGGAGTCGTTTTTCGACCGCAATATCCTGTTGACCTGGCTTAGGTATCTTATGGCCTCGCGCTGAAGCCTCATGTCGCATAACAGTTTGCCGGTCTGGCTCAATATCCTGTAATGCAGCCTGCCGTTCAGTGAATCTTCGGGAAGGCGGTCCAACGCCTTATGGTAATATTTAATGGCGTCGGGATAGTCATTGAGGTCGCTGTACACGCGTCCGGCGTAGTAATACGCCTCGCTTGTCACATTCGCGGGCTCATGTTTATCGACATATTTCAAATAATCCAATATCAGGCTGTCCGACGTATGTCTTTTATAGTTTCTGTCATCAACCTTGACTGTCAGGAAATCGAGATAATGCCTGTCTCTTGAGCCAAGAAGTTCCGGGTTTATTGAGTCAAGAAGTTTCTTAGCCGAATCCGGGTGTGTATCCGAGAGTCGGTTGATCTGCTCAAGCTGCCTGTCGTGTCCCCTTTCCGAACAGCCCGGAAGCAACATAGCGACAATAATCAAAGCCACTGCATACTTGGTAAACCAAAATCGATTGAAAAATGTGTTCATACGGAATCAAATAGGAATGAAATGGTTTTTATGAGAGTAGATAGGAGTTGCAAAGTTACACGCTTTGACTCAGTTTTGCAAATTAAAATTGATTTTATGGCAATTCCTTGATATTTAGGGATAAAACAAGAATTTATATAACATTTCAACCCCCTGAAATGTTATGTTGAGGCATGTTGAGGACCGCGAAAGTAAGGATTCAACTTTTTCTCAACATGAATATTTGCCAAATATCGGTCATGTGTTGTAACTTCGCCCCATTAACCAATAATACGACTTATGAAATTAAGACGATTCCTAACACTTATAACGGCCATGCTCATGACATGCGCATGCCTCTACGCCGACAGCGGGACCCGGAAGTCGGTGCAGTTCCAGGTTATTGTACAAACCGAACCTAACCAAAATCCCAAAGACGAGGATCCGGAGGGCATCCGCATGCCGGGCAAAACCATAGTTGGAACCATTGACATAGAGAATGGAATCCAGATTCCTGGTCTGGATAAATCACAGGTGACTTCATATCAGGTATACACTGATAATTAATGTCTGGGAGTTTGGTATAATGAACCTGACTTCATTATGCAGCTGGCGGAACTGGAAGAACCGGCCGAGATCAGAATCAACTTCTCAGGCTATTATCTGTCGGCTTGGATAGATTTACCTCTATAACTATAAAGGTTTAGCAGTTCCTGGATCCGACAGACAAACATCAACCATAGTCGGAGCTATCATTAATGCTTTTTGTATTCAATTAATACATCAACAAACCATAATTACAACATGAAGACAAAGTTGCAATTGTTGCTGTTGACGATACCGCTTGCCGTGCTGGGCATGGCATCGGCTGCATTCGCCGACAATTACGGAGATAAAGACTCCTGGGCGAATAGGGAGCCCTATCCCTATATATCGCCGACGCCCGGGGAGTTCCCCATCATGAGCTGGGGCATGCAGACCGAGACATCCGCGCAGGTGTACAGGGATTTCGTGGATTGCGGATTCAACGCGGCCCTTGTGTTCAATTCCCATTTCCCGCTCCTGATTCCCGCATTGAATCCAGTCGCCGGGCAGGATACGATTAAAGTCAACCTCATCCCGAGGTTTGAATGGTATGCCGATACGGTCAACCATATCGACCCCAAGTCGATGCCGTATCATATGGACAGAACGTACAATAATTACCTGCGATATGCCATCTCCGGCAACAGGACTCCGATCACAGGATGGATGCTTACAGACGAACCTGCATATTATGAATTCGACTACCAGGTGCCGTTCTTCCGGACCATGGCTCAATATGACACCACAAGAATGACCTGGACCAATCTCTACGGAGATCCACAAGTTAAAGACAAACTGAGTCCCAATGGCAATAATAGCGCCAAGGAGGCACTCCGATATTATATCGAGACTTTCTGCGAGAAGTTCAAGCCGGGGGTCCTTACTTACGACTATTATCCTTTCGTGCTGGATACTTTGCATGAAAAAGATCCCGGATATGTAAAGAACTCACAAAAACTTGTTGATGTAACTATTAGGCGAAAGCGCTTGCGCGACTTCTACACAGCTCTGCAATTATATTCGGAGATTTCAAAGAAACGGAACCGGCCGTTCTGGGCATTCTGTCAGAGCAGGGCTACCTGCGTAAACGAGGACTTTGACTCAGTCCCGGGTCATCCCACCCCCACCGAGGAATATCTAAGGTATGAGGCGTTCAACGCATTGGCTTTCGGAGCCCAGGGGATCCAGCACTTCAGCTACAAAGAGGAGTTTGTACGTCCGGAGAATCTTGGAAGTCCTTATTACGCGCCCGTTACAGCGGATGGGCGGAAGACTCCGGTGTGGGATATAGTCAGGAAAGTCAACAAGGAGATAAAGGACCATACACATGTATTCCTCGGGGCGGAACTCGAGTCCTATCCTTTATGAAACCATTAACTATAAGGGCGTGACGGTATATGGAACGGAATGGATCTGTGATGACGAAGGTGTCGCCACGGTCTTCGACGGCTATGTCAGCGGAGTGAAGGCCGGGACAACCAAGGGTCGCCTGAAAGTCAAGACGAATCAGGGTGATTTCATCTCCAAGGACTTCACCGTTACAGTCATTGGCACAGACCTCAATGACGCTCCGCGTAAATCTCCGACAGCGGGAGGACATTCTGACATGCCGTTGATCCGTGAGGAGGAAGGCCTGACCGAGATCTACAGCCTTGACGGCATATATCTAGGCTCGGATGCCATGAGCCTTGCTCCCGGCATATATATCGAGAAGAAGAACGGCGAGAGCAGAAAGATTACAGTGCAATGATGTCGCAGCTGTCCGGACCTGCTGGTTCATTGAACCAGCAGGTCCGGACAGAAAAGCTCAACCGATTTACATAAAGTCGGAAATATTGGGGAATATATTATACAAATTGCTTGTATATCTCGGATTTTATGAATACATTTGCAGTTCATAAAGCATGTTTTATGACAGAATGCTTGTCAGATAAGAGCATCAGGATAAATTTGAAAGATATATGTCCAAATTATAAGTAAACCCGGAGACGGCGGAAGACGCATCGCGGGGAAATTGAAAACAATAAAAACAAAAGCTATGAGAAAATTTACACAACTTATCTGCGTCGCGGCCATGGCAGTGGCGTGCGCTGCCCAGGGCAATGCGGTCGAGCTTGTCTACCCACCGTACGGACTGCCGTGGGAGCAATGGGAGGTAAAATACAACAATTACAAATCGTATTCCTCAACGTCTGGAAAGACCAGGGATATTGTGATTTGCCGTGATGATAACAACATGTACATAATGGGAATCTTCTCCAAGTACCCCACAGCCTGGATCAAGGGAACCATCGACGGTTCCAAACTTCAGATAGACACCGAACAGTTCATAGGCAAGATGGGTATGTATTTCTACTGTGGATCCTTTGACCGGTTATGGTCGGATGGAAACACATACGAGATTGATGAATACACCTTCAAGTCCGACAGCGCATACGGAGCCTTCACGATCTCGGAGGACGGGAAGCTAATGACCGCCGACAATGAGGCTACATCCTTCTGGTACAACCTCGAGGGCTGCGGTAATGTCGTGTTCTGGAAACACCGCGATTTATATTATACGCAGACAGATGAATACTGGGTGGAGACCTGAACCGGTTTTCCCGACATGGATTATCTGGTCAATATAAGTTTCGCAAAGAAGGGTGAGAGCGGCATCTATGGCATCGGCTCGGAGTCGGTGGATGACACAGACGTTCCGATGTACGACCTGCAGGGCCGTACGGTCAATCCCGATACCGCACGTCCGGGCATCTACATCCGCAACGGCAAGAAGATTGTGATCCGTTGAAGCCGGGAACCGGCCGGAACCGAGGCCCTAAGACTTCAATAAATTGAAAACACTAAAACCAAAAGCTATGGGAAGATTTACACAACTGATTTGTCAGGCGGCTGTGACGGCTATATTTGCCGCGCAGGGGTTCGCCGCGGAACCCGTCACACCTCCGTTCTTCGAGCCGCAGGAGGAATGGGTGCTGACTTACGATAACTATAAGTCCAATGTCAATAGTATGATTCCACGTAATCTGTCCAGGGATGTCTACATCGTGCGCGACAATGACAACCTGTACATCAAGGGGATATTCCCGGAATATCCCGAGGCATGGATCAAGGGTACTGTCAGCAACGACAGACTGTTGTTTCAGGACAGCCAGATCATTGCCGTCGATGGCGAGGAGAATGAATATTTCCATTGCGGTCAGGCAAGTTTTGTCTGGTCCCAGGGAAATACAACCGAGTATGAGCACGTGGAGTTTATTCCTTCGGAATTGACGTTCAATATCTCCGAAGACGGGAATACGTTCACTGTGGTCAATGCCGATTTGGATTATCCTGAAAATTATGGCTCGTTCTGGTATTCGGACAAGGAAAACGGGAAAATAAGATACTGGCAGGAAAAGAAATGGCTAATTGAGGTAGGAATAGGCGATCCTAGGGTTTCAGGCACAGGCTTCCCGGATGTGGATTATATGATATACATGAAGCTTCACAGGAAGGGTGAGAGCGGCATCGAGGGCATAGGCTCGGAATCGACGGATGACGCTAACACCCCGATGTACGACCTGCAGGGACGCATGGTCAATCCGGAGACAGCACGTCCGGGCATCTACATCCGCAACGGCAAGAAGATTGTGATCCGCTGACGCTTTAAAATTGACCGTGGCGGCAGGGACATGTCCCTGCCGCCACGGTCAAATGTTTTTATTGATATCGAACCGCCGTCAATGCGTCTCGACCTTGGTGGTCGGGGGCAGGGTGGCGTTGCGGAGGTCGACGGCCATCACCAGACGTGACGCCAGGTCGCGGAACGCCAGCGCCTCCGGGTTGGTTGTCGCCGGATTCGTCTCCAATTCCACAGCCACCGGCACGCCGTTGTCGGCATGCTCCATCACGCTCGACACCAACGGTATCTGTCCCAACAGCTCCGTGCCAGTCTCCTGCGCCAGGCGCAGGCCGCCCTCCTTGCCGAAGATGTAGTACTTCTCGTCCGGATGCGGTTCCGGAGTGAACCATGCCATGTTCTCGACCAATCCCAATACCGGCACGTTCACCTGGTCCTGACGGAACATCGCCAGACCCTTGCGCGCGTCGGCCAGCGCCACCTCCTGCGGAGTGGTCACGACCACGACACCCGTCATCGGCAGCGTCTGAACCAGCGTCAGATGGATGTCGCTGGTGCCCGGAGGCATGTCGATCAGGAAATAATCCAGCTCGCCCCACCACGCATCGGTGATCAGCTGTTTCAACGCGTTGCTCGCCATGCCGCCGCGCCACAGCACAGGCTGGTTCTTGTCCACCAGGAACCCGATGCTCAGCACCTTCACGCCATATTTCTCCACAGGCTCGATCCAGTCGCGCCCCTCCTCCTTGACCATATATATCGGCTCGTCCTCCACGCCGAACATCTTCGGTACCGAGGGCCCGAATATGTCCGCGTCCAGCAGACCGACCTTATAGCCTGCCGCAGCCAATGCCACCGCTAAGTTGGCCGACACGGTCGACTTGCCTACGCCACCCTTGCCGCTGCTGACGCCCACGATGTTCCTGACCTTGGGCAGCGGATTGACGCGCTCCTCCACGTTGCGCTTGAACTCCGGCGTGATGGTGACCTGCACCTCCGGACTGATGTTGGTGTGGATGGCTGCTTCAGCCGTCTTGATCAGACTGCGGATGAAGGGATCCGTCGACTTGTCGAACACCAGGCTGAAGCTTACCGTCATTCCGTCGATGCGGATGTTGTCGGCGATCATGCCCAGGTCGACTATGCTCTTGCCGTTGCCGGGATAGCGCACCCCGCGCAACGCATCGATTATAAGGTTCGGATATAGTGTCATATTCTATCGTCTTGCTTATCTTGATTTTTTATTACAACAACTTCTGCATGGAATTTTCCCATCTTCCATACCTAATCACTCATCACTCTGACCTATTACTTCCCTGCGGACGTCCTTTGGTCGAGCGGTAGTCGTCCTTCGGGATGTCGTCGGCCTCCGGCTCCACCAGTTCGCCCTCCGCCGGCAGACGGAAACGCAGCAGCTTGATCTGCTTGCCGCGGCTCAGCCACTGCTGCTCGTAGTAAGTCTTGATGCTGCGCACCGGATCCGACACCGCCGTGCCGTACAGGTCGTCTCCCTCCCTGAAGCCGACGCCGTAGATGTCAGCGCTGTCCGACAGCAACGGCAGGTTGTTGACCGCTATCAGACGGCGCGTGTACTCATACAGGAAGAGGGAGTCCGTCTTCAGGTTCACGATGCCGTCGGGTTTCAGCAGCTTTCGGTACAGATTCAGGAACCGCGTGGAGGTTAGACGCTTGCGCACCTTCTGCATCTGCGGGTCCGGGAAGGTGATCCACAGCTCGTCCACCTCGCCCGGGGCGAAGAAATGCTCTATGTTCTCGATCTCCGCACGCAGGAAGGCCGCGTTCGGGATGGGTTTCTCCTCCACCTCCCTGGCGCCGCTCCACATCCGCGCGCCCTTGATGTCGATTCCCACGTAGTTATGCTCAGGATCGCTCACTGCCAGGCCGACGGTGTACTCACCCTTGCCGCAGCCCAGTTCCAAGATCAGCGGATGCGGGGTTGCGAAGACTCCGCCGTTCCACTCGCCCCGGTGGGGGAATCCCGCACGCAGCAGTTCCTCGCGCGGATATTGCAGGACGCACCCGAAGCGCTCCATGTCCGCGAATTTTTTCAGTTTGTTCTTACCCATAGTTATCGTTGCCAGGTGTAGTTCACCTTGCGCAGGCTTTTGGTCTTGAGGTTGAATATGAAGTTCAGCACCGGATGCAGCAGCATGAACAGCGGCATGGCGAACCACAGACGCGTGGCGTCCAGGACGCGGGCCATCCTGCGGTACACAGCGATCTGGTAGCCCTGCAGCGCCAGCCAGCAGGTTCCGCAGAAGATTGCCGGCCAGTACACCGGCCACGCCAGCAGCGCGGCACCGGCGCCCGCCAGCGGCAGCAGCCAGTTCATCAGCGACAACGCTCCGGCGCGCACCGAGGGCGCCAGCGGCAGCCAGCGCGACGTGAAGCGGTAGCGGGCTTTGCTCTGGGTCCATACACGCCCGGCCGACCACCCCCATTCCGTCGTCACGATGGAGGCCGGAGTGACGCAGACGCGTGTGTTGCGGCCCGTGGCCACCTCGTTGACGAACAGGTCGTCGTCGCCGTAGTGCAGGAAGATGTTGCGCGCATAGCCCTTGTGCGCGAAGAACGTCCGCTTGCGGAACGCCAGGTTGTAGCCGTCGCCACGGTAGGGACGGCCGCCCAAGGCATAACCGATCCACTGGCCCGCTATGGTCGTGGAGTCGAACTGACGGTACCAGCGGCCCGGACCGTGAAGCTCGCTGAAATCCATATGCGAGTATCCCAATACCATCTCCACCTCCGGGTCGGCGAAGGACGCGGCCATGTCGCGCAGCCAGCCCGAGGAGGCCGGACGGATGTTGGACGCCGTGGTCAGCACGATGTCGCCGATGGCGGCCTTCAGGCCTACGGTTATGGCAAGCTTACGTTCCGACAGGTTGTGCGAGCCGGGTGGGATGAAGGTCACGTATACGTTGGGACGGTCGGCGTAACGGCCCACCAGCAGGTCGCGGCTCTCGGACGTGGCGCGGCATACTATGACAATCTGCAGCGGCGTGTAGTCCTGCGCTTCCAGCCGCTCGACGCACAGGTCCAGTTCCTCCTGGCTCCCTTCAGCGTACACCACCACCGACAGTGACGGCAGGTCCGCTGCGGACTCGGGAACCTCGCTTCCCGACGGTTCCCCATCCTCGGCAGTGGACGCTTTCTCCTCCCGCCTCCGGCTCCCCGTCCGGTACCACGGCCCCAGGCACAGTATGGCGCACACCAGGGTCAGCAGGCACATTCCGCACAGTATCCAGACGCTTATATCGATATCTAAAGTCATATTTTTTTCGTTTCAATAAGCAAAATTACTAAAAAATTCTGTTATCTAATAAGAGAAGTATTAAATTTGCAGGTGAAACACCCGGCGGCTCCCGGGGGAGTCGTTTAAAATACGATACGATACACTGTAGACTATGGACTTTACACCGATGGTGAGGGGTTTGTTTGAAGGACGGGCCGAGCGCACGGAGCGCTGGGTCACGCAGGGTCCGGAGGTTCAGGAGCGCGTGCTCCGGAGCCTGCTGCGCCGTGCGTCCATGACGTGGATGGGTTTCCGCCACGACTTCAATTCCATAGCCAGGAGCGGCGATGTGATAGGCCGCTACGCCGCCGATGTCCCGCCGGTGGAGTACGAGGACATCCGCCAGACGGTGATGCGTATGGTCCGCGGCGAGAAGAGCCTGCTGTGGCCCGGAGTATGCCGTGATTTCGCACAGTCCAGCGGTACCAGCGGCGGCAAGTCCAAGTTCATCCCCATCACCGACGACTCGCTGTACCGTACGCACTATCCCGGTGCCGCCTACACCGTGGCGCTATACCTCCACAACAATCCCGCCAGCCGCATGTTCTGCGGAAAGGGTTTCATCCTGGGCGGCTCGTTCGCCAACGAGCTGGACCTGGCCGATTCCCGCGTGCATGTCGGCGACCTCAGCGCAACGATGATCCGCCGTTGCCCCCCGATGGCCAACCTGGTGCGGATTCCTTGCAAGCGAATCGCTCTGATGGAGGACTGGTCTGTCAAGCTCCCCTTGCTGGTCAACAAGTCCATGAAGACCAACATCACCAACCTGTCGGGCGTCCCCAGCTGGTTCCTGGCTGTCATCAAGAGGATTCTGGAGGAACGGAACACCGACAACATACACAACGTGTGGCCAAACCTGGAGGTCTTCTTCCACGGCGGAATCTCGTTCGAGCCTTACCGCGAGATCTACAAGGCGATCACCGATCCGGGCAAGATGCACTTCGTGGAGACCTACAACGCCAGCGAGGGATTCTTCGCCGTGCAGGACCGTCTGGACAGCAAGTCGATGCTCCTGATCCTGGACAACGACATATACTACGAGTTCATCCCCTTCGGAGGCACTACAGCCGATGCCGTGGGCATCGGTGGCGTGGAGCAGGGCCGGGTCTATGAGTTGATGATTACCTCCAGCAACGGCCTGTGGCGGTACCGTCTTGGCGACACCGTCCGCATCGAGTCTACGGCTCCGGTACGCATCAGTATCGCCGGGCGCACCAAATGCTACATCAACGCCTTCGGCGAGGAACTGATGGAGGACAATGCCGAGAAAGGTCTGGCCGAGGCCTGTCTGCGAAACGAATGCACCGTGTCCGACTATACGGTGGCTCCGGTGTTCGCCGACCGCGGACACCGTGGCCGTCATCAGTGGATTGTAGAGTGGGACCAGGCCCCTAATGACATGGATGCCTTCGCGCGCGACCTGGACGCATCCCTGCGCCGTATCAACAGTGATTACGACGCCAAACGGAGCGGCGAGTATTTCCTGGACGGTCCTGAGGTCATCTCCGTCCCCAAGGGTACGTTCCAGAACTGGCTCCAGTCCGTGGGAACGCGCAAGCTGGGCGGACAAAGAAAAGTGCCGCGGCTGTCGAACGACCGAGGCATCGCCGACCGTATCCTGGAGATGGTCGGATAGTTCGTATTGCTGATTGCTGAAGCGACCCGGAAGCCCCCGGCATCGCTTCTTATCTGAGTTTGAATACCTTGATCTGTTTGCCTGCTGTGACCTTCACGATTGCGGTCTTGTCGGTCGGAATACGTGCGGTCAGCTCGTATTCATCCTCGCCACCAGTGAAATGGCATAAGCCCTGGATGTCGTAGATGGCCACCGATGTCATCGGAACGGAACTGCGGACATGAATAGAGCCGCCGGTCCGGCTTGCCGTCACATTTATAGTCGTGTCGTCGATGCTAATGATGCCTGAGACTCCCGTAATCTCGAAGTCCTGCCATACGGGTGTGGCCTTCCATGCGTCTACTGTAGTCTCCAGCACCGTGAGTTTGATGGGATATTTCCCGTTGTCGCCGGCCAGTCCGGCGAACGCCTGTGGGTCGGTGTCCGGTATGTTCGCCCCCAGCGCGGTGACGTTGATGTGTGTGAGTCCGCTGTCGTTGCGGAAAGCATTGGCCTCGACCCGCGTCACGGCGGGGCCTAAGGTGACGGAGGTCAGCTGGCGGTTGTTGGCCAGGGCGCCTTCCTCGATCACGGCTGTGTTGATGGTCAGCGGACCGGTCAGGCCCGTGTGGGCTGCCACGGCCTGCGACATGGTCGCTGCCCAATCCGATATGTTCTGAAGTCCGCTGTCGCCGTAGAATACGCTGTTGCCGAACTGTGTGTCCGCTCCGATGGAGACATCGATCAATGCGGACATCTGCGCGAAGGCATAGTCGCCGACATTGCTGACCCCACCAAGGTTGGCCGCCGTCAGGCCGCTGCCGCGGAATGCCTGCGCTCCTACGATCTTGACTCCGTCCGGCATCACCGTCAGTGACCTGCAGTTACGGAACATGCTTTCGCTCACATTTGCGATTCCGTGGGCCGCGGCCAGCGTGTGCAGTGACGTGCAGTCCACGAAGATGCCGGGACCATATGTCGGATTGCCCTGGATCGTGACCGTAGCCAGGTCCTTGGAGCCCGCGAAGGCATACCCGTCGATTGCCGTGATGTTGGCGGGTATGGTCACCGTGGTGAGACGCGAGTGGGCAAAGGCGTTGTTGCCGATGCGCGTGGCCGACGCCGGCAGTGTCACCCGCGTCACCTGCGTTCCTGTCAGCATCTCCGGCACCAGTTCCCCGGCGCCGTACTGCGTGCGGCCCTTGTAACCCCCCGTTGTGTAGGTATAGGCCGCTATGGTAAGCTCCGACATGTCGAGAGTGGTGACGTGGTCCGAGATGCGGGGCAGCAGGCTCAGGTCAGTCACGTTGGCTGCCCCCTTCAGCTTGATTTCCGTGTCACGGGTGCTTTCAAGCCTCGCCATGTCTCTGGCAAGCGATCCGGGAGTGACGGTGACTTCCAGCGACAGCGCCCGCAGCGCCGGAGCCATTGTCAGGACGAATGCGGCGATATGTATCTTATTCATCGTGGGTTTATTCAACTACAAGTATTTTTGTCATTTTCGAGAAGGCTTCCTGGTCCTCGCCGTTGCTGGCCAGGACATAGTATATTCCGCCCGGCACACGCTTGCGGCTGCTGTTGGTAAGGTCCCAGATGATCTCGCCGCCGACTGCGGTGCCCAGCTCGCGCACCAGCCGGCCGTTCGTGTCCGTTATCTTGACCGACGCGCGGTCCGGAAGCATGTCGATGGTGACGTTGCCCAGGTAGTTTGGACGTACCGGATTGGGGTATGCGCGCGCCGATGCCTGGCCCGATGTCTCCGCACTGGTCAGGAACAGCTCGCACAGCCCCTTGTTGGAGGATATCATCATCGAGCGGTTGGCCGGATTGTAGCACAGACCGTAGACATCGTTCGACGGCAGTTCCGAATTGTCGGTGGTATATGTCTGGATCACCTCGGTGCCTGACGCAGAAGTCACCACGATGCCGGCGCCGATGGTGGCGAACCATTTGCGGCCCGCGGGGTCCGTGGTGATCTGCGATACGTAGACGCCGTCCAGCAGCAGGTCCGCCAGGTTCGTCCCGTCGTTGCGGTCCACCTTGACGCGACGTACGCTTGTGTTGCCCTTCAGGACATCGGCCGGATTGAAATGATACACGCCGCTGGCGCACGCCATCCACACTCTTCCGGTGGACCTATCCTCGTAGATTGCCGTGATGGATCCGTTGTTGAACGTGGTGCCGTCCTGGTCCACAAGAGTCAGGATGGAGCGACGCACGTCATCGCCCGTGTTGTCGGGTGTGCCCCCGTGGTTCAGCACCATGACGGGGCTGCCGTAGAAACCGGAAGTGAACACCAGCGTGTTCTTGAGCGTCGTCAGCGGCATCACAAGCGCGCCTCCTGCGGCTTCCAGGTCGCGGAATACAAGCCTGCCCATGGGCCGGTAGTCCGTGGAGTTGGTCGACGCCAGGCGGTTCTCCGCCGTCCAGTACCATAGCTCGGCCTGCTTGGTGTTGGAATTGTAGAAGGGTACCCACAGTGTCCCGTCGGAATCGAATTCCGGCGTGCTGAAGCACCCCAGCCGGTCCCAGGCATGCATCACCTCCGTCACGGGCACGAAGCCGGGCTTGCCCACCGCGTCATCGTTGAGGCGTCCTATGCGCAATGATTTCGTAGGGTCCTCCAGATTCAGGCGGAACAGTCCGTTCTCATTCGACCCGCAGTACACATGGCTCGGGTTCCTGGGATCCACGGCAAGCCCTCGGGGATTGTTCACGAAGAATTCCATATCGAGTTTAAGGCTGCGGTCCAGGTATTGGAAGGAAAGCGGTGTCCATGAGCCGTCCTTCAGGGCGCACACCAGGTCCGGAGTCTCATAGACCATATTGGCGAATCCCAGTTCCTGACCGTGGTTGCGGACCATGAGTCCGTAGGTAGGGTGGTTCACCATGGCCACGCACATGAACGCCGTGGATGCGTCTGGGAAGTAACGGTCCATCGTGACGGTCCACTCTCCGCCCTCTTCCTTGGGACGGGTCATTCGGTAATAGCCCTGGCGTCCGGCCGAGAACCACCAGGTCTCGCCGTCGATGCTGGCGCCCTGTGGCTGGTGGTCCAGTATGGAGGCCGGCATCGGTGTGTTGACGTTCTCTCCCTCCATGTATCGGCGCGCACCCCGGTATCCGGCCGTGACTATGCAGTCCCGGCCCCGCTCCATGGAGTACTCCACGCTGAGCGATGTCAGGGTGAAGCGTGTATCCTCGGGGCTATGTGTGAAGTACCCCACGTATTGTACGCTTGTTCCGTACATGCCGTACACCCGGTTGCCGAACGGAATCAGCCGGGTGAACTGTTTCCCCTCGCTGTTGGTCACAGGCGTGAAGCTGTCCAGGTCGCCGTTGCGTTCGTCTCCGCTGTACACTCCGTCGGGCGTCGATACCAGTAGTCGGTCGCCCAGCTTGGCCACCGACTTCACGACACGGCCGTAGTTGCGCGACGTCACGACCTCTCCCTTGACGGGGTCGATTCGGACGTAGCCCGATGCCGTCGCGACCCACAGGTCGCCGTCCGTCTCGTCGAAGTTCATGTCCTGGATGTCCGTCGATGCGCTGCTACCCGCCATCATCAGGCCCGGCACGTTCGTCCTGTCGCCGTTGTCATGCAGCAGGTCGATGTTGCCGTTGTCGTATCCAACGGCCAGCAGCCGGTTCGTGAAATCGTAGGCTGCCGATACAACGATATTCTCCGACAGTCCGTTGGTGGCGTTCAGCCATTTCCATTCGTCGTTTGCCTTGTCGTAACGGTACAGCTGGCCGTAACGGTGTGCCCCGGCGGCAACCACCGGCAGATAGCGCTGTTTCAGCGCTATGAAGTATGTATAGTCGGGCGAGTCGATTATGCGGTATGTGTGGCCGTCGTACGACATGTGGTGGCGCCATTGCGCGGCATCCGCGGCGGCTCCTGCGCACAGCATCAGCAGTACGACAGTCAGCTTGGCCAGCCAGTCGCGGAACACACGGAACGCACGGCCCCGGTGCGAGATGGCGTTCTTCGATTCGGCGTCCATCTCGGCGAACGTTCGCCCCGTCTCCTTGGCTATGAACACCGGGTCGTAGCCGAAGCCGCCATCGCCGCTCGGCTCGGTGGCGATGGTGCCGTCAACGCGCCCTTCGAAGGTATGCTCTCCACGGTCCGTGACCAGCGCCAGGATGGTCGAGAAGTGTGCGTCGCGGTTCGTGACGCCTTCCAGGTTCTTCAGAAGTTTCTTCATGTTGGCCTGTGAGTCATGGCCCGGCGTGGCGTATCGGGCGCTGTAAACCCCGGGCTCTCCGTTCAGCGCGTCAACCATCAGCCCCGTGTCGTCGGCCACGCAGTCCACGCCGTAATGCTCGTGGACGTAACGTGCTTTCTGCAGCGCGTTCCCTTCAAGGGTAGGTTGTGTTTCGGGTATGTCCTCGTGGCATCCGATCTCAGCTAAGGAGACCAGTTGCATGTCCTGGCCCAGGATGGCGCGCGCCTCCTCGAGCTTATGGGTATTGTTTGTAGCAAAAACAAGTCGTTTCATCAGTTACATAACGAAACGACCTGCATGTTATTTTAAAACGGCTTGTATGTTATCTGCATATGAGGATTCACAGGTCGGCGATGTTGAAACAGGGACATGCCTTGGCGGCGAACTCGCGGTGTCCGTGGACCGTGGCGCCGGGATAGCGTTCCAGCAGTCTGTCCACCAGCTGCCGCAGGGCTGCGCGTTGCTGAGGCGTCCGCGTGTCCTTGGGTTCCCCGCTGACCCGGTCCAGGCCCCCCACGTAGCATACGCCGATGCTGCTGTAGTTGTAGCCAAGACAGTGTGCCCCCATCTCCGCTTCCGGACGCCCGGCGTGCACCGTGCCGTCCAGCCCAACCAGATAGTGGTAGCCGATACAGCGGAAGCCTCGTTCCTTGTGCCAGGCGTCCACCTGCGCCACCGTTACCGGACGCCCCTCAGGCGTCGCCGTGCAGTGCACTATGATTTTGCTTATCTTTCTCATCTTCTTTGGTATTGATTCTATACTTGTAGTCTATGCCGAATATCGAGCCGGCGAACGTCAGGATCTCGCCGAAGGCCACCAGCACCGAGTTGTGTACCTGACCCGTGGGCGACACCATGAATCCGGCTATCAGCAGTCCCGCTCCCACTACAATCAACCCCAATGCTGCTCTCAATTGTACCCTGTGTTCATTCATGTTCCGTAATAGTGATTTTGTAGTTTGTGTCGAGGAGTGTTATGTCTGTCCGTCAGTCGGTCACCACGGCCTTGACCATGTCGGCCAGCTGGCGTGCGGCTGCGTTGACCAGCGAGCGGGGGATCCATACCGTGGCGCCGGTGGTGTCAGGCCGTGGCAGGTATTCCACCCGGAGGGCGCCGTTGCCCACAGTTCCCGGCGTGACGGCCAGCAGCCGTCGGCCATCCCTGCGGAGTATCCGCGCCCCGGGCAGCGTCAGCTGCCGTGTCACGGGCTGAGCCTCGCGGTAGTCGTGCAGGGGCCTGTCCCAGCCCTCCATCATGATGTCCACCGGCCGAAGCCAGTCGGCGGGCAGCTCGGCCTCGACCGTCCCGTCGGGCCGTGTCACGGAGCGTGACGTGTCCAGGATCTGCGTCTCGTCCACGCTGTCGGGCTCCGCGTCCGTCAGCGTCTTGGTCACCGCTTCCTCCACCAGCTCCGACGCAAGCTGACGCAGCTCCATCCCCGGGTCGCCGAAGGTCTGCGCCAGCTCCAGCTCTTCCAGGTCCTCGTCCAGAAGCATCATCGCCCGGCGCACCAGTTGGCTTGTCTTTACTTTCATGGCCTGTGGATTCAGCGTGACTTGACCTTGAAGATGAACCCGCTGCGGTAGTAGGGGGAGTCCTCGATGAGCCGCATCATCACCGGGTTGTCGGTGCTGAACGTGGCCGGACGCTGTCCGAATCCGGAATACGACCCTCCGCTGAACGTGACTCTCACCGTGCCGTTGCCGGCCGGTATCAGGGCGTGCCACTCCATGAGCTTCACCCCGTAGGTGCGCCGCTCGTCGGACGGCGCACCTGTGTTGATGTTCTTGTATCTTGCCATTGCTGTCTGTGTTGATGTTTACTGTGCCGCGGCCTCGCCGCTCCATTGCTTCCACGTGTCGCGCGACATGGTCCACAGCTGGCCGGCGTGGGCCTTGGCGTCGATTGCCGGGCAGTCTTCCAGCAGGTAGTACACCACGCCGTCGGCGCCCTCCGGTGCTGCTTCGGACGACCACAGGCAGAACCGAGTCGCCTCGGGGCCGGCCTCCGTCCCTTCGCCGTCGATCCAGATGTGGCAGCTTCCCTTCAGCGCCAGCGCGTCCCAGATCAGGATGCCGTTGCGCGTGGCTTCCTGGCCGTCGACACGGTCGCTGAAGCTGTGCTCCGCGCTGTAGACGTAGTGCACAAGCCTGTTCTCGCCGATCAGCGCGCCGGAGTTGCTCCATCCCAGTCGGTCCAGAGTAGGCTCACGCTTGATCTCGATGTCGCCGAACACCGTGTGGAAGTTCGTCACCGTCCAGCCCACGCTGTTGGTCTTGGTGGTGATCTGGATCTCGGGATGCTTGCTGTAGTCTATGCACTGGATCTGTTCCAGCAGGTTCTTGCCCGCTAACAGCAGCGCCGTCTTGGGGACGTCCTCGCCGGTGAAGAACATCTTGGCCAGCGCGATGATCTTCTCGACAGTCCACTTGCCTTCGTGCTGCAGCTCGCGCTTGAACTGCCAGCGGACGCCCTCGGTGCAGTACACGTACTGAAGCCCCATGCCGTCCACGTTGACCTTGAACTTGCCGGGGCGTCCGGCCCACAGCGTGCGGTTGCCGCACACCTTGAAGTTCGCGATGGCCTGCTCGGCCAGTACCGCCTTGGAGAAGGGCACATGCTTGCGCTGGCTGTCGAAGTAGTCGCTCACCACCTGGTTCATGCCGCGCTTCTGCAGGTAGATGCGCGTGGGTTGCGGCACGATCATCTCGGGGTCGACGGTCTTCTGCGTCTCGCTCAGTGAGTTGGACAGGATCACGCAGCGCGTGCCCGACGGAATCATGGGCAGCTTGCTGATCTCGTCGCTGGCGTCGTCCTTGAGGCCGTTCACGGCACGTACCACCGGGAAGTTGGTGGTGGTGTCGATGCCGACAACGTACAGCATCAGGGCGCGGCCGGGTGTGGCCGAGGTGCCGGACAGGTCGTAGCCGTTGACCTCGGGCAGGAGCAGCGTGGTGCACGGACGCAGCAGCGACTGGTCCGAGGAATCCAGCGGCAGCACGGCCTGTGACGCGCCGCCTGCGACGGAGCTCGATGTCGTCACGAAGCTCCTGGGCTCGTCGATCATGTAGTGGTCCACTTCCGGACTGCTGACCTTGACGCGCTTGGCCTGGAGCATCAGGTTCATCAGCGGCGTGTCGTCGGAGTTGAAGCGCATCAGCTCGCTGTCGATGTCCGTCTCGATGAAATTGCCGGCGTCTATTCCGCCGGTGGCGGCTGCCGCCGCCGATACCGTCGCCGGTTCCCCCGGCAGTCGGCTCTTCTTTACTTCCTCACTCATCTTTCAGTCTGTTTTTAGTGATTATTATTGTAGTTTTTAATGATTTCCCATTATGCATTATGCATTTTTAATTCTTCATTCACCTCGCCTTTCTCGCCAGGTCGAAGATGGAGTGGCAGGTGGCCTGCTGTGACGCTCCCGGTCCGCAGCTGGGGTGGGGGACTCCGTCGCCTTCATCCAGCGTCTGCAGATGCTCCTCGATGGCCGCGTTGCGGCCGCGCAGCTCCCCTGAGGCCTCGGCCCGGAGAATGTCGGCGTCGTAGCTCATGGCCTTCGCCAGCATGGCGCGCGTGTCGTCGCTGAGTCCTCCCGCCTTCATCTCGGAGATGATGACGGTTGCCAGCATCGTCACCGGATCATCCGTCTCGATGTCTTCCTCGCTTGCCGTGGTGTCGGTTCCCTCGGGTACCTCTGCCTGTTCTTCTGTGGTCTCGTCGGATGATGTCTCCTCCACTTCAGTGTCGACCTCATTACCGTAATTCCCGGTGCCGGCGTTTGGCTGCACGCCGGGCTCGATGTCGACTCTATTCTCGTCATTCTCGTCATTCCCGGTGTCCACGGCGGACCCCACGTTGGGTGTCTTCTTCTTGAATAGTGACATAGTGTTTGTTGTTTTTTGTTTTGTTTTCAGGTTTGTGTTGCAAAATTACTGCCTGACCGGGGCGGAGTTTGCTTATCTGTTAACCTTGTTAAGCTGAAACTGCCGGATGTTGGACACATCCATGCCGATACATTCCCCTATGAAGTCCTCGAAGCACATCATCAGGTCCGCCAGCGCGGTCATGGAGTTCTGGGTCTGCTGGTTGTACAGCACACCCGACATGGAGTTTGAGTCCAGCTTGCCCTGCAAGGCTCCGTTTACGCCGCTGATGTCCTCCATCATCTTCATCTGGATGTTCAGCAGCTCGGTGATGCCTATGTCTGTGCATTTGGAGCTGATCTGCTGGGGCAGGGGAGTGCCGGGCCGCGCCTTGAACACGATCACGCCGTCGAACCGGCTCCACTCCTCGGCTATGTCGCTCAGGTCCGCCTCGGCGGGTAGCGCTCCCTCCGGCATCAGCAGCACACCCTTGGCCGATGACCGTAGTATCCAGTCGTACATCGATATCAGCCGGTTGGTGAACTTCTGCTGGTCCAGGATGTCGCTGACAAAGCTGTGGATCTCGCCGTTGATGAACGGGTAGGCCTTGAATATGTAGGGATGTCCGCCGTGCCGGTAGGGCGACACGCCGTTAGATATCACCATTCCCTCGGGTGTCAGGAAGCTCCATTGCCATTCGTCGTCGAGAAACCATCTGGTGTCGATCGTAGGGATTCCCGCCTCCTCGCGGCGGCGGTTCTCCTGACGGATGGCGGTCATCGGTCGTCCTTTGTCGCATTTCCAGCAGCGTCCCGTGGCGCGGTCGTGGCAGTGGTACCGCTCCGGATGGCGGCGTTCCCAGATCTCCCACACCCGGCAGTTATGCTGCGGCGTCTCGGTCTCGGTCGTGCCGTAGCATTGCCTGAGCCATGCCGCCCGCTCCTCGGTGTCGGCGAATGTGGCCGTCAGCTCGCGGAACGGCATGTCGTGGATCTCGCCCGCAAGCTGGATGTCCCAGCCCCGGAAGTCACGCCCGGCCGAGTCTACGAAGAAGTTGTCCGGATGAACGTAGTCCGTCCAGCATTCCGTGCGTGGCCCCTTGCGGCCGTACCACTTCTTGTGCACGCACATCCCCGAGATCAGGAACTCCTCCATGGTGCGGGCGTACATCTCGCTCATACGGTTCACCTTGAAATTGTGCAGCAACGGTTCCTTCATGTCCGGCTCCACAATGTTTCCTTCCGGTCCGAACAGGGTCTGTTCGAGGTTGGCGTAACGGTTGCGGAACACGCCCAGCACGCTGCGCACCAGCCGCCGTATCAGGTTATTCTTAAGCGGTGTGCGTCCCTGTGACAGGATGTCGGCCTCCTCGCTCATCAGGATGCCGTTGCGTTCCACCATGTCGCTCCACTGGTCGCCGTAGGTGAACCGCTTGCAGCGGTCGCGGTCCGCCCGGAAGCCGCTCATCGCCGCCCGGCACTCCCGTGCCCGCGTCAGCAGTTCCTCCCGGCATTCATGTTTATCTTCTCTCATCTCTCATGTTTTTCCCGCAAAGTTATCCTCTCGCCCGCCTCCAGTCTTCTTATCCGTTTATCCTGTGTAGTTTATTGTTCCGGCAGGCTGTACCCTAACCGTAGGGACATTTTTTTTGACTCATGAGACAGGCCTTTGTCAGGCTGACATTCTGTCAGTCTGCCATTTATGTAATTGCGTGATTTTTTAGATAAATATTTGTAAAATTAAAAAAATATTACTAAATTAGCCGCACATTGCAAATTAACGCTAACGAGTATGATTAAAACACTGACAGCAAAGACAGCCGTGTCCTTCCTTGCCATCGCCTGGTCTGAGTCGTAAACGTCAGGGATTCCGCTGACTGCATAAAGCGGAGACTGCGATGATCGTTTGATAAGTAGCCGGATTACAAGAATCTTAGACAGTGACATCATGAGAATCGGTATTCATTTTATCAGAGGGCGGCAAAGGATAATCTTGTCGGTATTGTTCCTACTCTGCACTATAATCGCTAATGCGGAGACCATAACCTATAACTTTTCTATCGATGATTTCGAGATAACGAAGGAAAACGGAGTGACTTTTGTGAAGTCCAGGGATCCATTGGTATCTTACGGTAATCCTGGCACACCTGTTCTTCCCGTTTTCTCAAGGCAGATACTGTGTCCATATAAATTTAATTATGTGGACTATTTCCCTGATGTAGTGCTGTCAAGAATACCGGCTTCCAATTCAGAGGAGATATCTGAGTTCACTAAGAAAATCATCAGATACGAGAAATATCTCGATAATATCAATAAAGTACCATCTGTCTTATATGCTGGAGGTTATTGCTATAAGACTGAGAATGACCTTTCAGATGCACATA
Source organism: Bacteroidales bacterium (assembly GCA_019416425.1). Taxonomy (GTDB): domain Bacteria; phylum Bacteroidota; class Bacteroidia; order Bacteroidales; family Muribaculaceae; genus Lepagella. Next base: position 2,465 of record DXXK01000086.1, on the reverse strand, counting down.
TTGTAGCCATTGAGAGTTCCGAAATAGTAGGCAGTCATGATATCCCATATGACTTTGTATTTGATACAGGCACAACACTTGGTGATCAGGATTATATGGATTATGTGTATGATGCGGATTCTATATTCTCAGAGGCCATACAGTCTGGGTATGACCTAGTGAGTGTGCAGACCCACGGTGAAAAGGATAGGTGGAAAGATCCATTATATTTCACTATGGCCAGTGCGGATAAATTATGCAACAGGCACTCGTCTGTTATCCTGACTGCGGCATGCGAGACTGCGGCTTTTGACAATGCGTATGGATGTCTTGGTTCGTCTTTGCTCCTTAATCCTTCAGGAGGAAGTGTGGCGTATATCGGCTCATCAAGAAGTAGCTGGTATTCCGTTTCAAAAGCAGAGGGGTTGAATGTGTTCTCACCATTACTGATCACCAATATGATTTCTGACTGGTGCGTGAATCCAGATCATTCAATAGGTAAGGTGTTTTTCAACAGCAAGCAGAATTCCAAGTATGCTGAAGACGACAGGTATTTCTGGCTTTACTTCTCGAACTGCATGCTGGGAGATTCTTACCAGAAATCATATAGCAAGTTTCCCGCGACCCTGGAGCTCGTGCCGGTTTATGACGAAGGCAGACTCTCTTTGAAGTCTGTGGAAAACGATCTTATGGCGGAATCAACATCATATATCATAAAGGATATCGATACAGATGATTATTGTACATGTGTAATTGAGGGTCTGGATGACGTGCCATTGGGTGCAAAAGAATTTACGGTGAGTGTGATGAAAGAAAACTACCTTCCGTATGTTGCCAAGGTCGCCGTGGTCAGAGACCGGGTAATTGATTCATCTGTTGAGGTATCTGCGGATATAATTCTATTAGGACCGAATCTGCGGATATCGGAGAAAGGAAGCCTGACACTGCGTGGAAAGGAGATAATTCAGGCTCCGGAAATCCTTGTGGAATCCGGAGGCAACTTAAATATAGACAGTAATGACAAGGATTAAGCGTATATTAGCATCGGCGGCTTGCCTGATTGTCTCGATGACTCCCGCCTTATCGCAGGATCCTGAGCTTCTTACAGCCGAGGAGATATGGCAGGATGGCGCATCCTGGGAGGAAGTATGCGGAAGGAATCCTGTATATTATCATTTCTTTGTAGACGGCACCATAGAGCATGAAGGGAAAGCTTACCTGAAAATAAAGTATTATTATCAGGATTTCTGGGACCATGAAATTCCATGGTGCGGAATCAGGGTCGAAGGCGACAAGGTGTCTGTTCTGATTGACAGAAAACCGGATGGGACTGAATTAAGCTGTAATATCGCCTTCCCTTACTGCGATTTCAGAGATATTGGGATTGGTAGAAGTTTCAAGCATTCATGGGTGCGGTTCAATAATGAGGGAGAACCGAATATCTCGGATTACGAGTATCCCGTCTTAAAATCCAAGTCAGTCCTTGAATGTCCCGACTTACCAGGCAGGGCATTGGAAATCTACTCCGCTGAGGATGATGTGTACTCTTCATGGCATCCTTACAGGACAAGAATGATTGTTTGTGGACTGGGTGACGTAAGTACTTTAGGAGGATTGGTAGACCCCTATCTTGGATCTGTACCCGGAGGGTCTTTAGCGCTTCAAGTCTTATGGTTCAAGGACGGGCAGGGCCGTGAGATTTTCCGGCATCCGCATTATGACAGGATAATGGAGCTGGTGAGCGGTGTGGAAAGCATCGCATCCGAAAACGAGGCTGCCTGCAACGTCTACTCAATATCCGGCAGTCCGGTACTTACCGGTGCCACGCCGGAACAGATAGACTGTCTGCCGAGGGGTGTTTACATAAAGCGCCAGGGAAACAAGACTGAAAAAATCATGGTAAGATAGTATCAATAATAAAGGTACAGAAAAATGAACAAGATATTGATGGTGGCTGTCATGCTGTTCTGCATCGCCGCTGACGCTGTCGGACAGGATAAGGCAAATGGCCTCGACAAGGATACCTACAGGCCCATGCTGACAGAGGGAAGGTCATGGGTGACCATGATTACAAATGTCAGTCCTATGCCGGGACATGACGTGGATCAGACGGTCTACATAAAAGTGGCCGGCGACACCGTCATAGACGGTCGTTCCTGCAAGATCATCATTCACGATAATGTCACCATGGAGTCTACATATAAGACTGTGCTGTTGGAAGAGGACAAGGTCATATATGAATATGATGAGAGTATGCATAAATTCCTTCCGTTGATGGACTTCAACCTGCATGAAGGGGATGATATTCGTGAATGGTTGATGATTCAATCAGAGGACGTTGTGGAAGTGGACGGCATAGTCTACAGGAGAATGGGTATAGGGTATAAAGACGATAATAAACCATTAGCTTACTGGGTTGAAGGCGTAGGAGCAAGTAAGGATTATTGGATTACCCTTTTCCCTGCCCATATTGGCGAGTACTCCTA
>DXXK01000085.1 GCA_019416425.1 Bacteroidales bacterium | reverse complement strand
CTCCACATTCAGCCATCCGGTGTTCAACGGCGGCATAGCCATGGATTCGGCCCAGGTGGCAATTCCCATGGCAGCGGCGGTGCTGAAGATGGATACAGCCCGTATTACGGTGCGTGACAACGTGCTTCACATCAATCAGTTCGACATACTGGCCGCCAATAAGAATCCGCTGACCCTGGATGGTACTGTCAACGCGCGTAAGTTCAGCGATATCCTTTTCGACCTGAAGGCCAATGCCGACAACATGCAGCTGATCAACACCAACTCCCGATCCAAAGGCGACATCTACGGAAAGATCTTCGTGAATCTTGACGCTACCGTCAAGGGGCCGATGAAGCGCATGGCAGTTAACGCCAACCTGAATATGCTCGGCAAGACCGACGCCACATATCGACTGGCCTTTGCCGGAAGCGAGATGTCCCTGCAGAGCAACGAGGACGTGGTCAAGTTCGTCAATTTCAACGATACCACTCAGGTGGCGCGCGAGGATACGGTCGCTCCGTCGGTCCTGAACATGAAGATAGACGCCAATGTGGTGATAAGTCCCGGAACACACCTGCAGGTGCTGATAGGAGACCAGGGAAAGGCACAGGTACAGCCGTCGGCCAACCTGAACTTCCACCAGAGCTATATGGGCGACATGACCATGTTCGGCACCCTGACCTTAGGTAACGGCTACGCACGCTACAAGGTGCCGGTGATAGGAGAGAAGATGTTCGAGTTCGACCCCTCGAGCACCGTCACCTGGAACGGAACGGTGATGAATCCGACGCTGAACGTCACGGCTACGGACCTGATGAAGGCGAACGTAACCCAGAACGGGAACTCGCGGTTGGTGAACTTCATCGTGACGCTCAGGGCCACGAATCCGCTGGACCAGCTTAAGGTGGCGTTCGACCTCGCCACCAACGACGACATCGGTATACAGAACGAGCTCCAGTCCATGAGCGCCGACCAGCGTCAGACACAGGCCATGAACCTGCTGCTCTACGGCCAGTACACGGGGCAGGGGGGCACCAAGGCCAACGCCAACCTGGGCGGCAACATGATGTATTCCTTCCTGGAGTCCCAGCTCAACTCCTGGGCCGCCAAGGCCATCCGGGGCGTGGACCTGTCGTTCGGAATCGACCAGTACGAGAAGGGTCAGAACGGCTCTAAGACCACTACGACAAGCTATTCGTATCAGGTAAGCAAATCGCTGTTCAACAATAGGTTCAAGATACTTGTGGGCGGCAACTACAGCACTGATCAGGATCCCGAGGAGAACCTGGCGCAGAATCTGGTCAGCGACGTGTCGTTCGAGTATATTCTCAAGCAGACCGAGACACTCAACATGTCGGTACAGCTGTTCCGCCATCAGGGTTACGAGAGCATCCTGGAGGGCGAGATCACCGAGATGGGGGCGGCGTTCCAGATGAAGCGAAAGCTTGCAAACCTGAAGCGGCTGTTCACGTTCCGCCGCAAAAAAAAGCCGAAGGCAACGGTAGGCACCGTAGTGGTGGACTCCACGGCCGAGAAACACGGCATACCCACGCAGAACGCCTTCAGGACGGCGAAGGATTCTGTGCCAACAACGGATACGATTATACAATGAAAAGGAAAGACACTCGACATATCATACCGATTCTGGCAACGCTGGCGCTGGCGTTGTGCATGGCGTCCTGTTCCACCACCAAGCGTCTTGCCGAAGGCGAGGTGCTGTACAACGGCATGAAGCTGAAGGTGAACTCCGTGCCGGACACGAAGACGCCCGATGGACTCAAGGGTGACCTGCAGAGCGCCGTGGATGTCAAGCCGAACAACCCGTGGTGGATCCTACGGCCATACGTGCGCAATCCGTTCCCCGTGGGCCTCTGGATCTACAACAGCATGAACGACTCGGTCAAGGGACTGAAGAAATGGATTTACGACAAGTGGGGCGAGAAGCCGGTGCTGGTGGAGTCGGTGCGTCCCGATGTGCGTCTGCGCATGCTGAAGTCGGTGATGGACAACAACGGGTATTTCAACGGGAGCGCCTCCTATGAGCTGCGGTACAACAAAAAGAACGACAAGATAGCCACCGTTGACTACGACGTGAGGTTAGGCAGGCCGTACATGATCGATACAGTCATCTACATGAACGACACGGCCAGGGCCATGACCCGCCATGAACGGACCTTACGGCATTTCATCGACTCGGTGGCTCATCAAAGCGACTATCTGAAGGCCGGCGTTCAGTTCAACCTGGACTCCCTGATCGCCGAGCGGGTGCGCATCACCAACAAGCTTCGCAACCGAGGATGGTTCTACTTCCGGCCTGAATACATAGAGTTTCTGGCGGACAGCCTGCAGCGGCGCGGCAGCATAGCGCTGAAGCTGACCATAGCCGACAACATGCCTAAATCGGCGGGGCTGCAGTACCGTGTGGGGGACATCACCACCTACGTGCAACGCCGTACCGGCCGGGCCAGGAGCGTCGACACAATCCGCAGCAGCAAGGGCCTGATCATCCTGCAGCGACCTTCCCGGCTGCGCAAGGACATGCTGCCGGGATGCATCACGTTCCGTAAGAACAAGCTGTTCTCCGTGCGCGACATGGACCGTACGCAGACGCGACTGGCACGATTGGGAATTTTCGGCAACATCAACATAAGCGCGGTTCCAGCCGATACCTCGGAGTCCGATCCTAAGCTGGACGTCATGATCAACTGTGCCTTCGACCGACCGATGGAGGCATCGCTCCAGGCCAACATCACGTCGAAGTCGAATTCATACATCGGACCGGGCGTGGTGCTGGGACTGACGCACAACAACCTGTTCGGTGGCGCCGAGAAGCTGACGGTACAGCTGAGCGGCAGCTACGAGTGGGAGACAGGCAAGAACAGCAGCAACGCCATGAACAGCTACGAGGCGGGACTGTCCGCCACATTGGCGTTCCCGAGGCTGATCGCCCCGCGGTTCGTGAAACGTACGCGCCGTGACCTGAACTGGACGACGGTGAACCTGAGTTTCGACATGCTGAACCGTCCGCGGTACTTCAGGCTGGCGGAGTTCCGCGTGGGTCTGACCTACGACTGGAACTACTCGCGCAACGTGGTGAACTCCTTCACTCCGTTCAAGCTGACGTACAACAAACTGATGCGGACCACCCATACATTCGATTCCATCATGGCCGAGAACCCGGCGGTGGCCCTCTCGTTCCAGAGCCAGTTCATTCCGGAGATGCAGTACACCTACACTTACGACAAGTGGCTGGAGCGCGAGCGGATCAACGGGTTCAACTTCACGGCGACTGCAATCGACGGCGGCAACATCTTCTGGGCGTTGTGGCGGGCCTGCGGCGTGAAGGGAACCAAGGAACTGTTCGGCATGCCCTTCTCGCAGTTCGTAAAGGGGCAGGCGCAGTTCATCTACACGCGCCGTCTGGTGCGAGGCTCGGACCTGTGGCTGGTGTCAAGGCTTCTGGTGGGTGCGGCGCATGCTTACGGCAATTCGCAACAGGTGCCATACTCCGAGCAGTTCTACATCGGTGGTGCCAACTCCATCCGGGCCTGGACCGTTCGTTCGCTCGGTCCGGGAGCATACCGTCCTCCCAAGGACCTGCGCAACGGATATTTCGACCAGACCGGTACATTCAAGTTCGAGGTGAATACCGAATTCCGGTTCCCCATCATCAGTGTGCTGCACGGCGCGGTCTTCGTGGACGCGGGCAATATATGGCTTATGAAGAATGATCCGAAGCGGCCGGGAGGATTGCTGACAGCCAGGAGTTTTGGTAAGGATATTGCCCTGGGCACAGGAGTGGGGCTTAGGGTCGACATCGGAATGATGGTGATACGTGGCGACTTAGGCTACGGTCTGCATGCCCCGTATGAGACGGGCCTGTCGGGATATTTCAACATCAAGCCTAAGAACGCTTTCGCGTTCCATCTTGCCATCGGATACCCGTTCTGAATAGGGTGCGGCGCCTTATTCTTCTATCAGTGAGGAGATTGTGTAGCTGAGGTTCAGGACAAGCGATGAGCCGGACTTGTGCGGCATGGCGTAGGCCGCATCGACCGAGAAACCCTTTACCTTGAAGCCGAGACCCAGCGAGAATCCGCTCAGGATGTTGCGCTGCGCGCTGGTCATGTCGGTCGCGGTGCGGTAGTTGTAGGCCAACGCGGCGTAGAAACGGTCCGTGGCCTGATACTGCAGTCCGAAAATCAGATGCCGGAAGAAATTGGTGAAGAAACCGTTATGCTCCTTGAGCGTGGTGGATCCGCTCCCGTTCTCGTAGGTATAATAAGGAATGCGCCAGCGCACCAGATTGTTGGCCGTGATGCTGAGCTGGATTGGCGATGTGCCGAGGCTCTGCATGTAGCCCAACTGTATGTCGAAGGGGAGGCGGGCGTAACGGTCGGTGAAACGCTTGACCTGACCACCCATGTTGCGTAACACCACCGAGAAACTCAGGTCGTGATCCGGGTCGTAGTAGTTGACGCCGAGGTCGGCGGCCAGGGCGAATGCCTTGTAGTTCTCATAGGCAGAGTATGCCATCTTGAGGTTGGCGCCCCCACGCCAGCGGTCAGTAATGTCGCGTGAATAGGTCCCCTCGATCACCAGATCCGAGGGCGTGAACGCTCCGGTAGGAGTTCCGAACTCGTCGTATCCGTCGAACTTGCCGTAGTTCATGTAACGTATTCCGACGGCGAAGGCGCTGTGGTCGCCGGCGCCCTGACCGTAGCGCAGGCCGGCGAAGTTGCCGCTTGACATGTACAGCATGTAGTTGAAACTGATCTGTTTTTCGATTTCCGGGCCTATCAGGGCCGGATTCTGGTCGGTCAGAGTGACATCCTCGCCGATGATATTGATGTTGTTTCCGCCCAGCGCGTAGACGTGGGCCGACGTGGGTATGTCCAGGAAATTGTAGGCCGTGGAGGTCTTCTCGCTCCATGCCGCCAACGTCCCGGAGGCCATTACCGCCGCTGTTGCCAATATCCTATATGTAGTTGCTTTCCTCAACTTCAGGAGTGCGTAAAATTTAAAAGTATCAACAAATATAACGAAATCAGGGGGCGGCGTATTATAAATGTCCAAAAATCCGCCGATTTTACCATTTTTAACTATAATTAATGTCAAAATTATTGCCTATGTTGTTTAGACATTATAAATTTGCGTCATAAAAAGCGGCCGAAACACGAGCCTCTTGTCAAGGACGCCGAACATTGCTTAGAACGAACCTGTCTATGGGAAAACTCTTACTCCGAATATTGCTTTGTGTGGTGGCGGTAGCCACGGCCCAGTCGGGTCGTGCACAGACATGCCGGGTGAATATCGGTACGAACGCGTCGGGCTGCGCCAGCTACATCGAGGTCTATGAATACGACTATGTAACCGAGAAACCGACGTTTCCCGGCGGCGACCGTAATCTGATGACATTCATCAATGCCACGCGCAATTATCCTCTGGATGCCTACCGCAAGGGAATCCAGGGTCGTGTCACGTGCTCGTTCGTAGTGAATACAGATGGGTCGGTAAGCCACATCTCAGTGCTGCGCGGTGTGAATCCCAGCCTTAACAAGGAGGCCATCCGTGTGTTGAGCCAGATGCCGGAATGGAATCCGGGCAAGATGGATGGCAAGACCGTGCCGGTACGTGTGGTCTGGTCAGTCCCGTTCCGTAAATAAATGCCTTCGCAAAGGCGTTTCCTTCCACTCTCGATACATCAACAGACGAAACAATGGAATCAAACGAGATTATATTAGGTGCGGCCAGTCTGGAGTACAGATTTCAGATTGACCGCATGCTGCCGCATATAGTCAGCGGCACTGGCTTTGACCTTGTCGCCGTGAAGGGGTCTCTGAACCTTGATAAGTTCCCCGGCTGCGAGATTACGGAGGTGACACCCGGTCTTGTCGTTATTGCATACGGAGAGAAAACATACCGTCTCACTCCCGGCGACGACGTGACGATAAAGAACATCGAGAAGGATCAGTACGGATACGGTAGTGTCAAGGATGCCATCGGGGTGGTATGGCCGTTTGTTAAGAGCGACAAGAAGAAGCTGCACATCAGCGCGAACGTACGCGCTGACCGCTGTGAGAGCGGATTTGCGATCGATATACCTATTCAGGACTTTCCCGACGGAGTCCCTGTCCGCATCAACGGGTATTTCAATGATCTCTATCAGGAATATCTGAAGCCTATCGACATCGTCGTGAATCAGCACGACATGAGCATAGACAGCGAATACCTGAAGGAAAAGGTAAGATTCGACCGTCCCGTGCGTCAATTCACAATCCTCGGCATAGGCTTGTCGTACGCGTCATGCAACCTGGAAATCAGCCTTGAGTGAAACTCGCTTGTTTTTGAAAGTCATTTATTTCAATACCATCCCCATCTGCGGCGACGACCGCGCAGAGTAGTCGCGGGCTGATTATCGTAGAAATCGCGGAAAGACTCACGCAGCCGATCCAGACGCAGGCCGAACTGTGCCTCCATGCCGGATGATTCGATATATGCGGAGGCTTCCTCGATGGCTTTCTCGATACGAGGCCGGCAGCTGACCATCCCAAGGCCACGGCGAGCCTTGAGCCATGACAGCATCGTCTCCGGGATATACAGCATCAGGTCGCACATCCGCTCGGGGTCGGGGCAAAGGGTCTCGAAATACTTTTTTATGGTCTTGACTTCGGTCACAGTCGGTTTGCGTCGCGGTTTGTCGACAGCGGTGAAGTAGACCTTGAATATCCGGGACTTGGCTGTGTCAAGTTCCTGTTCCAGGTCGGGATTCGCCCAGAACTCCAGATAGTCGCGGGCCTCGCGGCGCGCGGCATACATCTCCATTATCATCTCGCGCAGCTCATCGGCATCAAGCCCGGCCAGCGCCTTCTTTACCGTTGTTTTCGACATTAGTCAGGTCTTTTAAGGAATCCTTTTTCAATAATAACTTTCAATTATAACGTATTTTTTTGTAATTTTGCAGTTTAAAGCGAATATTTGCAAAATATCAAAGTGATTATTCATCGATATGAATGAATTAGCGACAAAATACGATCCCTCGGAAGTCGAGGACAAATGGTACGCCTACTGGATGGAGCATGGGCTGTTCCACAGCGTGCCGGACGAGCGCGAGCCATACACCATCGTGATTCCGCCACCAAACGTAACCGGCGTTCTCCACATGGGCCACATGCTGAACAACACCATTCAGGACATTCTGGTGCGCCGTGCCCGTATGCTGGGCAAGAACGCCTGCTGGGTACCGGGAACGGACCACGCGGCAATCTCGACGGAGGCCAAGGTAGTGGCCAAGCTGGCCGAGGAAGGCATCAGGAAACAGGACCTGACCCGCGAGGAGTTCCTGAAGCATGCATGGGACTGGACGCACAAGTACGGCGGCATCATCCTGAAGCAGCTACGTACGCTGGGTGCCTCGTGCGACTGGGAACGTACCGCCTTCACTATGGACGAGAAGCTGTCGGCCTCGGTGATCCGCGTGTTCAACAAACTATATGAGAAGGGGTGGATCTACCGCGGCGTCCGCATGGTGAACTGGGATCCGCAGGCCCTGACCGCCCTGAGCGACGAGGAGGTAATATATAAGGAGGAGCAAAGCCATCTGTTCCATCTGCGCTACCGCGTGGAAGGGGACGAGGATAAGTATATAGTAGTTGCCACCACACGCCCTGAGACTATTTTAGGTGATACGGCGGTCTGCGTCAATCCTAACGACGAGCGTTACCGGTGGCTCAAAGGCAAGCGCGTCATCGTTCCGCTGGTAGGCCGTTCGGTGCCCATCATCATGGACGAGTATGTCGAGATGGACTTCGGTACCGGCTGCCTGAAGGTCACGCCTGCGCACGATGTGAATGACTATATTCTGGGCGAGAAGTACAATCTGCCGAGCATCGACATCTTCAACGACAACGGAACCATCTCCGAGGCCGGCGGCATGTATGTCGGCATGGACCGTTTCGATGTCCGCAAGCAGATCATGAAGGACCTGGACGCCGCCGGACTGGTGGAGAAGGTCGAGGACTACGTAAACAAAGTTGGCCACTCCGAGCGTACCAACGCCGTGATCGAGCCGAAGCTGTCGATGCAGTGGTTCGTCAAGATGGAGGAACTGGCCAAGCCTGCCCTGAAGGCCGTGGAGGATGACGACATCAAGTTCGTGCCGACCAAGTTCAAGAACATCTACCGTCACTGGATGACCAACATCAAGGACTGGTGCATCTCGCGTCAGCTGTGGTGGGGCCACCGTATCCCGGCATGGTATCTGCCGCAGGGCGGATATGTAGTGGCCGAGAATGAGGAGGAGGCCTTGCTGAAGGCCATCGGGAAGACAGGTGACGGCTCGCTGACGCTGTCCGACCTGAAGCAGGATCCCGACTGTCTGGACACCTGGTTCTCCTCATGGCTGTGGCCTGTGTCGCTGTTCAACGGCATCATGGATCCCGACAACGAGGAATTCAAGTACTACTATCCCACCAGCGACCTGGTAACCGCTCCGGACATCATCTTCTTCTGGGTGGCGCGCATGATCGTGGCCGGATACGAGTTCGCCGGCGACAAGCCGTTCAACAACGTCTACTTCACCGGAATCGTACGCGACAAGCTGGGCCGCAAGATGTCGAAGTCGCTGGGCAACTCGCCCGACCCGCTGGAGCTGATCGAGAAATTCGGCGCCGACGGCGTGCGCATGGGAATCATGCTGGCGGCGCCCGCCGGACACGATATCATGTACGATGACTCGCTGTGCGAGCAGGGCCGCAACTTCTGTAACAAGATCTGGAACTCGTTCCGACTGATCAAGGGTTGGGAAGTGGCCGGCACAGAACAGCCGGCCAGCTCGGCCAAGGCCGTGGCATGGTTCGACGCCAAGCTCCGCGCCGTGGCAGCCGAGGCCGAAGACCTGATGGGCAAGTTCCGTATCTCGGAAGCGCTGATGGCCATCTACAAGCTGTTCTGGGATGAGTACTCATCATGGTATCTGGAGGTGATCAAGCCTGCATACGGCTCGCCGATCGACCGCACGACGTACGAGGCTACCCTCGGATTCCTGGACAGTCTGCTGCGTCTGCTGCATCCCTTCATGCCGTTCATCACCGAGGAGCTGTGGCAGCACCTGTACGAGCGCAAGGACGGCGAGAGCATCATGTACGCCAAGATGCCTGTGGGCGGTGATGTTGACCAGGCGTTGATCGATGGTTTCGAGACCGTCAAGGAGGTTGTGGCCGGTATCCGTACGGTACGCAAGCAGAAGCAGCTGCCGCAGCGCGAGGCGCTGGAGCTGAACGTCAAGGGCGAGCGCGACAATTCGCTGGACTGCGTGCTGGAGAAGATGGGCAATCTGTCGGCCATCGTCGAGGTGGAGGAGAAGAAGCCCACTGCTTCGGCGTTCATCGTCGGTGCCACGGAGTACAGCGTTCCCTTAGAAGGCAAGATCAACGTCGAGGAGGAGATCGCCAAGCTGAACAAGGACCTGGAGTACTACACCAAGTTCCTGGCGGGCGTTGAGAAGAAGCTGAGCAACGAGCGTTTCGTGGCCAATGCCCCGGAGGCAGTCGTGGCTGTGGAGCGCAAGAAGAAGGCCGACGCCGAGGAGAAGCTCGCCGCAATCCGCGCCAGCCTGGCATCGCTGGGTCAGTAATCGAAGAGAACAAAACAAAATCTATAGAAAGGGGCAGTCTTCCGCTGGGGGACTGCCGCTTTCAAATCTAATATTATGAAACGAAGTTATTTATCAATGTTTTGCGGGGGTATTGTCCTCGTATTGTGTTCTGTAGCCGGAGCTGCGAACTATGTTGACTATGTCGATACGAAAATCGGTACCGGTTTCCACGGTCATGTATTTGTCGGCGCCAACGTTCCATTCGGAATGGTGCAGTTAGGCCCTACCAGCATTCCGCAGGGTTGGGATTTTGTATCGGGTTACCATGACAGTGATTCGACGGTTATCGGATTCTCGCACACCCATCTATCGGGCACCGGTTGCGGTGACTTGTTCGACGTGACGCTCATGCCGGTTGTAGGTGAGGTGACCTACGCCCGCGGCGAGGAGAAAGACCCGTCAAGCGGCATGTGGTCGTATGCCGACCGTTCCAAAGAGATTGCCGAGCCCGGGTATTACTCGATTCCGTTGGCACGCTACGGTATCAAGGCCGAGATGACGGCGACGGACCGTGTGGGCCTGAGCCGGTATACATTCCCGGCAAGCGACTCGGCGGCCATCGTCATCGACCTGAAGAACGGCGGTTGCGACGACAGCCCTATAGACGTCGCCATGACCCAGGAGGGAAACACCCGAATCGTGGGGCATAGGTTCTCCAAGGGTTGGGCCAAAGATCAAAAGGTCTATTTCGTAGCTGAGTTCTCCAAACCGTTCACGTCCTTCGAAATCAAGGATGATAATGGATGGTTCGGCCGTGCCGACTTCAAGACAGCACCCGGCGAGCGGATCCAGGTTAAGGTGGCGTTGTCGTCGGTATCGGTTGATGGTGCCAAGGCAAACCTGGCCGCGGAGCTGCCGGGCTGGAACTTCGATGCAGTCCGTGCGTCAGCCACCGATGCATGGAACGATTGCCTTGGCAGAATCCATATAACTACCGATGATGCAGATGCGCGCAAGAAATTCTACACCTCGATGTACCACACCATGATCATGCCGTCGAACATGAGCGATGTAGATGGACATTATCGTGGAGCTGACGGTAAGGTTCACCAGTCTGACCAGAGGCAGTACAGCGGCCACTCGCTATGGGATACGTACAGGGCCCAGATGCCGCTGATGGCGTTGATTCATCCTGACCGTAACGTGGAGATGATCAATAATATGGTGAATATCGCCGAGGAGCAGGGACGGTTGCCGGTATGGCATCTGTGGGGCAACGAGACCGATTGCATGGTCGGTAATCCGGGAGCCATTGCCGTGGCCGACGCCGTGGCGAAGCGGACGCCGGGTGTGGACCTGGAGCGTGCATACAAGGCGTTGCTGACCACAGCGGCCGACACCGCGAGGGGTGGCAAGTATCGTCAGGAATTCGGTTTCATACCGTCGGACAAGATGAGGGAGTCCATTGCATACGACATGGAGTATGCCATAGCCGATGCGGCCATAGCTGCTGCGGCTCGGGCAATGGGGGATAAGGCAACCGCACGGAAATTCGAGAAACTCAGCAAGTCTTACCGTCACTATCTTGATAAGTCAACGGGATTTGTCCGGGGCAAGATGACGGATGGCTCATGGCGTACGCCTTTCGACCCCAACGCCATCACGCACCGTACGGATGACTATTGCGAGGGGAACGCCTGGCAGTACACATGGCTGGCACCGCAGGATCTTGACGGCCTTGTGAAGTTCTTCGGCGGACGTGACCGGACAGTCGCCGCTCTGGATACATTGTTCACTACCAGCAGTGTCCTGACGGGCGAGGATGTGTCCCCGGACGTGTCGGGTCTGATAGGCCAGTATGCCCACGGCAACGAGCCCTCGCATCATATCATATATTTCTACACCATGCTGGGCCGCAACGATAAGGCCGCCGATCTGATCCGCAAAGTTGCATATGAGTTCTACACCACGAGGCGGGATGGCATAATCGGCAACGAGGATGCCGGCCAGATGTCGGCTTGGTATATCTTGTCGTCGCTGGGATTCTACCAGGTCGAGCCGGGCAGCGGCCGTTTCTGGTTCGGCACGCCTCTGTTCGAGGAAGCAGACATGACCGTGCCGGGCGGTACGTTCCGGGTAAAGGCCAACGGCATCTCGTACACCAACCGCTATATATGCGGTGTCAGGCTCAACGGACGTCCGTATGACAAGATGTACGTCACGCATCAGGATATAGTGAACGGCGGTATACTGGAATTCGACATGGGACCGAAGTGATGTCCGCACTTATGAATCTGTAAAGCGTTATTAGAGTATGAAGAATTTTAAACCGAAGGCGTGGATGCTGCCACAGCCTGTGCTGATAATCGGCACGTATGATGAGGACGGTACGCCCAATGCGATGAATGCGGCGTGGGGTGGCCAGTGGGATTACCATGAGATAATGATTTCGATGGGGTCGCATGCCACGACCCGGAACCTGAACCGTTGCGGTGAGTTTACCGTTGCTTTCGCCACTGCTGACCAGCATGTGGCGGCGGACTTTGTCGGTCTGGTGTCGGGCAAGGTGATGCATGACAAGATCGCCCGTACTGGATGGAACGTGGTGAAGGCGGAGAATGTGAATGCTCCGTTGTTTACTGACTTCCCGATGACTCTGGAGTGCCGCATCAAGGAGAAACTCAACGAGTCCAAGACGGGATTCTATCTTATCGCCGAGATCGTCAATATAGTCTGTGACGAGAAATACTTGGCCGAGGATGGCGAGCCGGATGTGGAGAAGATGAACCTGATCACCTTCGATCCCATTCATAACGGCTATATCGCCTTGGGTCAGCGTATAGGAAACGCTTTCAAGGATGGCGCGGCCCTGAAATGATTATGAAGCTGAAACCAAGACAGACAGCACTCCTCTGCGGGGGAGTGCTGTTTATTACCTGCGCAGTAGCAGAAGGCCCTGTGCCCGCGGCAGTGACTTGTGATAGGGCCATGATATGTTATGTGGAGTCTCGGCCTGACTATAAAGCGGTTGTCGAAGAGATACTGCATAAGTATCCTGACTCGGAGTTGCGGGATATCTACAAGAGTTTCTTCCAGGATCGCTTCGGTCCCGGGCATCTTGTTGCCGATACGTTGGCGGCGCGGAGATATCTTCACAGTGAGTTGATGAGTATGGGGGAGTCGGCGTTGCCCTATTATGAGCCTGCCGGTGCGGGTTGTAACTACTATCGGGTCAGCTTTGCTGTGATTCGGGATGGCTTCGTAACGGAGGATGAGTTCTTCAAGACATTCATGGAAAGCGCGGGTAACGTTGTTTTCCCCACGATTGAGGAATGGACTGCTGAATGGAATGACATCCTGAAATTCGTTCCCACAAACTTAAAGAATTATGATTCCGACAAGGCCATGATCGACTCCGTCCTGGCCTCCGGCAACTATGCCGTCCACCACAGCCGCCGCTTCAATGCCTCTTACCATCCCCACTACCGCCTGATCGACAAATCCACCTTCCGCACCAAACTCCAGCCACTCCTCCAGAAATAAATAGCATAGCGGATCAGAGGTTTATTACTCTCATTATACCTGTTATACCTGCAATTTATATTTGCACTTCACATTGACACATTGCGCGACCGCCCCGCGGTCGCAGTGAAAAAATAGTTTACCCCGGGTCGAATTGGCAAAACCGATTCGCCCCGAGGCTACTATGTGTGACCACCCTGCGGTCAGATTCAGGAGAAACTCCAAAGATTCAGGAGCGATTCAAATCAGATTCAGGACGGACTCAAGACATAGTCGAATACCGGACGGATGGCGATGTTGTAGTCATCGTGGACTATATCCTCATCGGTGTGGTCCGTCAAAAGTAGGAGATTTTTACAACCTGTCTTTCGGGCAGCCAGGATCAAGCCGGATATTTCGCGCTTCCTTGTCTTATCGGAGGATATGTCGTATGATACCTGCACGGCGAGAATCGCCTTGCGGTTTTCGCACACCACAAAATCGCATTCTCCTGAACGATCTTGGAAATAGTATAAGTCCAGGCCTTGGCTCTTGTATCTCCGCAACAATTCCATATATACAATTGTTTCCAATCGCCATCCCAGATTCTCTCCTGCAAATGCATCCGACCTTTTATTCATCAGCGAGACATCAATCGGATAGGCTTTCTCTCCTGATACCCGCTGACGGCTTTTGGGTGAGTATTTGTGCAATCCAACCAACAGATATGCCTGCTTAAGATAGCTGACGTAATTTTTTACGGTATGTTGCGACTTGAAACCAAAAGTCTCCTGAATGCTTTTATCCACGATGACGGTCGGTGAAACGTTCAAAAGGTGATGGGACATTTCCTCGAAGGTAGAAGTGAAAGTCACCTTGAATCGTTGCTCGATATCTCGTTTTAATATGTTGTCAACAAGACTATCAATGTAATCACGTTCATTGTCAATAAACAACAACTCCGGGAAACCACCTTGATGCATATATTCATCAAAGACTGCCCTGCGTGTGGCTATGGCTTTAGTAGTTCTTGATTCCACATCGATTTCTTTTGCATCACAATATTCGGCAAAGGAGAAGGGGTAAAGCGATATCGTATGATGGCGTCCTGTGAGGTGGGTGGCAAGTTCTCCACTTAGAAGTTTCGCATTGGATCCTGTTATGATGATGTGCATCTGCCTACGGAGAAGTCTGTTCACAAACAGATGCCATTCAGGGATGTTCTGTATCTCATCAATGAACAGGTAATTGAAATCACCGTTGATTTTGTATAGAACCTCTAAAACGTCATTAAGATCCTCACCTTTGAGATTCACCAGACGTTCGTCATCAAAATTGACATATGCGAATTTCAGCCCTTTTCTGGTCAAGGCATTGTAACATATTGTGGATTTTCCGCTTCGTCTCACGCCTATCACGACCTGAGCCTGCGTGCTGTTCAAGTCGATTAGTTCTTCTTCCATACGCTTGCAGAAACGTAAATGTTGTTTCAACGCAAGTTCCTCAGCCTGGTCTGAGAGGATTGTTTCAAGTATTCTCTTATCCATAAATGATATATTTTAGTGCAAATATATGAATTTTTTCTTTACAGAACGCATTAATTTACATATTTTGTATTCTCGAACTGCACTAATTTACACAATATGGTAGGTTTAGAACGCACTAATTTACATATTTTGTGTTCCCAGATTGCACTAATTTACATATTTTGATATGTTCAGAATGCAGTATTTTACATTTGCTGCCACGAGGGGGCACAGATTGTGGCTAAATTACGGGAGATTCGTGATGAAAATGATAGGAAAATGTGTTAAAATTGAGGATTTTTAAGGGGAGGTGCATAATTGTTGGGAAATTTTAACTAATTTTGCAACTTAATTACTCAAACACTAATAATTGACATGAGTCACAAATTTCTTGCTTTGGCAGGTGCTTCATGCCTGCTGTTGACGGGATGTATCGATGACAATTATGATCTGAAGGACATCGATACCACCAGCGAGGTAAAGGTCAATAACCTGACGCTCCCGATCAACATTGACAAAATGAAGCTGGACGATGTGTTCAGCATTGAAGACAACAGTAACATCAAGATCGTAGAAGTAAACGGAGAAAGAGTCTACGCTCTGTCGCAGACCGGAACATTCCAGTCGGATCCCATCAGGATCAACCCGATCCACATCGCCGCTCCGGCCATCAACCCTACTGTGACCTCCCTGACGCTGCCTTACAACAGCAATAGGAAGGCCCCGATCGCCGTGATCAACATCCCGGAGTCGGCAACCAACTTCACCTATTTCACCACAGGTGTCGACAAGGCCATCTACGGCATGGATGCGGTCTATACCACCGGTACATCGCTGACAATCTCCGCTACACTCGACAACGTGGACCTCAGCGCCGTAGAGTTCAAGGACCTCAAATTCCAGCTGCCTGTAAATATGGAGGTATCCAACGTCTCCAATGGTACATATGATCCCAAATCGGGAGTCTGGACGGTTCCCCAGTGCAAGTCCGCCAACGGCCGTGAGTTGAAACTGTCGCTTGACATCGATAAGATGGACCTGACGGCCGAGAACCCGACGCTGACGTTCGACAATAACAACGGTACGATGAAGATCGACGGTATCCTGGGCCTGAACAGCGGTAATCTGGATCTGGACCTTGGTGCGGCACATCCGCACGACCTGTCCATCAAGATCGAGTATAAGCTCACGGACATCAACGTGACCGGTTTGTCAGGCAACATCCAGTACACAGTCGAGGGTATCGACATCGCCCCCGTATCGATCGGCGACCTGCCCGACTTCCTGAAGGGTGAGGGCACCAACATCAAGGTGGCCAACCCGCAGCTGTACCTTGGCCTGAACAACCCCGTCGGTGACCAGAAGATGTCGTACAACAGCGGCCTGAGACTGACGTCCATCCGCGACAACGGCATGCCCGACCAGACCTTCGTTCCCGACAACAATGCCAAGATCGAGGTGAGCTACAACAACGGCATCAACGGACCTTACAACTTCCTGCTGGCTCCCGAGCAGGTGGCAGCTCCGGCTGAGTACAGCCAGAACCTGAAGTTCGTCAAGTTCAGCTCGCTGTCCGACCTGCTGTCTGTTCCCGATGCAGACGCCGCCAAGGCAACGCTGCCGCAGAGCATCAAGATCGAGGTCGTGAACCCCGGGCTGCCTGACCAGCATGCCGACAATTTCCCGCTGGGCCGAGACCTGCAACCTGTCCAGGGCAAGTATGAGCTGCTGGCACCCCTCGGCTTCAAGGAAGGCTCAATCGTAGTCTATGAGGACACCCAGGACGGATGGTCGGACGATACGCTGAAAGACCTGACCATCACCACAATGACGATAACGGCCACTGTAGACAACGATGCCCCGGTAAGCGTACAGCTTGAATCGTACGCCATCAACACCAATGGTGACAAGGTAGGAAACATCGAGAGCAATGTCCTGGAGCCCAACAAGAAGGACCAGCCCCTGACCATCATATCGCACAGCGAGATCAAGGACCTGGACGGCATCCATATCCGCGCGATCATGAAGTCCGGCAACGACCAGAAACCGCTGTCGCCCGAGCAGACCGTGACATTCAAGAACGTCCGCGTAACCGTAAGCGGCTATTACACCACTGATTTCTAATTAGATTATCGTCATGAAACTTAACAATATAAAATATGTAATCGCCGCCGGTTGCATAGCGACGGCCATGACCGCGACGGCCCAGGATACCTACAGCGGCTACTTCCTGGACAACTATACCTACCGCTACCAGATGAACCCCGCGATGGGCAACCGCAGCAACTTCGTCTCGATGCCAGCGCTGGGCAACCTGAACCTGGGCATGAGCGGCAACATCCATCTCACTTCCATAGTGTACAACCGTACGATCGACGGTCAGAAAAAGACAGTCCTGTTCACCAACCCCAACGTCAGCGTCGAGGAGGCCATGAACGGCTTCAAGGACGTGAACCGTCTGGGCTTCAACACCAAGATCAACATCCTGAGCGGCGGCTGGAAGGCCTGGGGCGGATACAACACCGTATCGATCAACGCCCGCGCCAACGCCGACGTGCATGTGCCAAAGTCTCTGATGAGCCTGGTCAAGGAGGGCGTCAGCAACCAGACCTACAACATCAAGGACGTACGCGCACAGGCTCTGGGTTATGCCGAGATCGCCCTGGGTCACTCGCGCGACATCACGCCGGTTCCCGGACTGCGCGCAGGTATCAACGTGAAGTTCCTGATTGGTATCGCCAGCGCGCAGCTGGACCTGAAGGACGCATACCTGGACCTGGGTCAGGACGTATGGCGCGCCCGTACCAACGGCGACCTTAAGGTGAACTTAGGCAAGTTCCAGTATGATACCAAGGTCTCCGACGAAGGCCGTCCGTACGTATCCGGCGCCAATATGGACGGTGACGGCAGCGTAGGTCCCAACGGTTTCGGACTGGCGTTCGACTTAGGAGCAACCTACGAGTGGAAGGATTTCACCTTCTCTCTGGCCTTCAATGACCTGGGCTTCATCAATTACAGCAAGACCAAATTAGCGTCCACCAACGGCAACCGCGACTTCACCTCCGACGCCTTCATCTTCAACCCCGATGACGACGCACCCAACAGCTTCGACAACGAGTGGAAGAACATGCGTGACGGATTGGAGAAACTCTACCAGCTGGACGACATGGGCGAGACCGGTGGCAATACCCGTACGCTTGGCGCCGTCATGAATGTCGGCGTGGACTACAAGCTGCCTTACTACCGCCGTCTGCATTTCGGACTACTGAACCACACCGTGTTCAACGGCCCGTACACCAGCACCGAGTTCCGCCTCAGCGCCAACGTGTGCCCCGTCGATATATTCTCCGCAAGCGTCAATGTAGTCGCCGGCACATATGGCGTTGGCTTCGGCTGGCTGGCCAACCTGAACCTGAAGAAGGGTTTCAACCTGTTCGTCGGCATGGACCGCACATGCGGCAAGCTGGCCAAGCAGGGAGTGCCCTTGAACTCCAACATGCAGGTCAACTTCGGTATCGACTTCCCCTTCTGATTCAGAAAGAATCCAACATAAAAATGGAGTTCCGGATTCCGGAACTCCATTTTTTCTGCCTTATCGGGAAGGTTGCTCTATGTTTTACAAGGCCAGCATCTGTTCCTGGTCGTTCAGGTCGTTAAGGTAACGTGCACGGTCTTCGGCTACCATCCGGTCGAACTGGGATGCATACTCCGCTATCACCGGCGCAGGTTTGCGCCATCTGGCCGGGAACCGAGAGGCGATCCACTCGCTTTCCAACTGACGGTAATTGTTGAAGGACTCGTTAAAGACACCCTCCAGCTGCTCGAGAGTCTCGGCTTCCAGGGCGCGGTTCAGGTCCTCGCGCCGCATGGGCAGTCCGATGATGTCCACCCATTCCGACACCGGCCCCTTGGGATGGTCAGACTTGAATCCCTCTGGTATGTGCAGGTGCAGATATTTGTATATGGCCAGCTCATAGAGGAACAACGCGCGTTCCAGACCGGCACGGTAGAACTTCATACCCCGGTAGCGAATCACACGATCGTCGTCGGCAGGGCGCGCCAGCAGGTCGGAAATCACATCCGAAGCCGACAGCATCTTGTCGACTGTGGTGGGGTTCAGGACATCGAAGATTATACGGTCGCGCAGAGGCAGCTTTCGTTTCAGTCTGCGGTCGCGCTGCGGCCACTTCTTCTCGTCGCGCATCAGGCCGCAGCTGCGCAGCATCATGCCGGGCACCACAACGGTCGCGCCCTTCTCGTCGCCAAACAGGTAGGAGAAAGGGAACTGCGAGGAGTCCGGATGGGTCTTGTGCTGGCCCATGAGCAGCGAGAAGGCACCGATCTTGGCACCGAGCATCAGGTAGGAGAAGGAACTGGTCTTGACGCCACGCTCCATGATGCCCCAATGCACCGGACCCATCTTATACATATGATTGCTCTGGTTGGATCCCGATCCGGCGTTCATGAACGAGGTCTGGCAACCTATCAGCAACGATGACTTGTGCATGGAGACGGTGTAGGGACCTGCGAACAGGGCGCAGGCCTCGCCGTTCTCCAGCTGGGAATTGGCGAAAAACAGCGAGTCATGGGCCGTAAAACCCTTGGCGAGCGTGACGCCCTGGCCGATGTAGCAGTTGCGCACTATCACTCCGGACTCCACCACACCATCCTCTATTATGAAATTCTCGGCATCGACACCGCCGCCCACGTAGGCCAGACAGCGTCCGGGCGCGGCATTGTTGGCTATGGTGCCGTTGCGCAGCAGCGATGCACCCTCCACACGCACCTCGTTTCCGACCTGCACGTTGGACAGCAGGCCGCAGCCCCGGATCACGGCGTTGTCGTCGATGCGGTTCGGAGCCGAGAACGTCAGCAGCCAGTCGCGCAGCAGCGGAGTCAGATGGTTGGCGCTCCATTTGGGCATCCGGGCCATCAGCAGCGCCACCTGCGCCGACAGGCCGGGGTAGATGGTGACGGGACGAGAGCCTGTCTCGTCAAGCACATCGACAACAGTGCCGATGCCGCAGCGTGTCTCAGGCTCGAATTCCACGCACGCGGTGTCGACGATGCGGACGTTATCGCCGATGTCGCAGTGCTTGAGGCGTTCACCTATATTATATATGGTGGCGTTGTCACCGATTACGCAATCCTGAATCACGGCGTTCTCGATTCCGGCGCCGTCCGAGGCATCGAGCGAACCGAGGACCACATCGTCGACGAACCGCACATGACGGATGGCCGACAGATCGGTTCCGTCGGTCACAAGCACGCGGCTCCAGTCGGCCGACAGGCAGCCCTGCTGTTCCAGTTGCCGGACCTCCCACCATTCCAGCGGGCGGTGGCGGCCGTCATTCTTCGCCAAGGTCATCGTATTTCTGGTATAAAAAGTCATTGTATGGGAATCTCGCCGTATGAATCTCCAGAGCCTTGGCGTAGAGCTTCTGCTTCAGCTCTTCGATGTTGAGGCGGTCCTTGGCCGAGATGAATATGCAGTTGTCGCCCATGCGGCTCATCCATGTCTTCTGGAGTTCCGGCAGCGAGATGTTCTCGCGGGTCATGGGCGTGAGGTCGTCGGGATCCTTGGGAGTGTATCGGAAGGCATCGATCTTGTTGAACACCATTATCATCGGCTTGTCGGCCGAGCCGCAGACCTCGGACAGCGTCTGGTTGACCACCTCGATCTGTTCCTCGAAGTTGGGATGGCTTATGTCCACGACATGCACCAGCAGGTCGGCCTCGCGGACCTCATCAAGGGTGGACTTGAAGCTGTCCACCAGGTTGGAGGGCAGCTTGCGGATGAAACCGACGGTGTCGGTCAGCAGGAAGGGAAGGTTCTCCACCACCACCTTGCGGACGGTCGTGTCCAGGGTGGCAAACAGCTTGTTCTCGGCGAATACCTCGGATTTGCTCAGTAGGTTCATCAAGGTTGACTTGCCTACGTTGGTGTATCCCACCAGGGCGACGCGGGTCAGTTTGCCGCGGTTCTTACGCTGGACGGTCTTCTGGCGGTCGATTGCAGCCAGTTCCTCCTTGAGGCGTGATATGCGGTCCAGGATTATACGGCGGTCGGTCTCGATCTGGGTCTCGCCCGGGCCACGCATTCCGATACCGCCTCGCTGGCGCTCCAGGTGCGTCCACATCCGGGTGAGTCGCGGCAGCAGGTACTGGTACTGGGCCAGCTCCACCTGCGTTCGTGCCGTGGCTGTCTGCGCCCGCTTGGCGAAAATGTCAAGAATCAGGCTGGTACGGTCCAGAATCTTCACCTTCAGTTCCTTCTCGATGTTGGCCACCTGCTTGGGGCTGAGCTCGTCATCGAAAATGACCAGGCCGATCTCGTTCTCCTCGACGTATCGCTGGAGTTCCTCCAGCTTGCCCGTGCCGACGTATGTGCGCGGGTTGGGATACTCCAGCTTCTGGGTGAAGCGGGCCACTGGCTCGGCGCCGGCCGTGTCGGCCAGGAAGGCAAGCTCGTCGAGGTACTCGTCGGTCTTCCGCTCGTCCTGTGTGCGTGTCACCAGTCCGACCAGGACGGCTTTTTCGTTTTGTTCTTGGGTTATGATGTTGTCTTCAATCATTGTATAGTCAGTTGTGCGTCGTGCGACGCATCTCCATAGGTTTAGAACGCCTCAGGAAGCGTTAGTGTTTAACCATAAAATGGGAACGCCAGGCGCTCCCATTCATGATGTATGTCCGGCGGCCCGGTTACTTCTTGACTTTGTTGTAACGGGCATTCAGACCCTCGATCACCTCGTCGGTGATGTCCAGGGCGGGGTTGATGTAGAGAGTGGCGTTCTTGAAGAGGATGGCGTCATAGCCGCGGGTCTTGTTGTAGTCCTCGATGAACGCGTTGATGGAGTCGTTGACGTTCTGCTGTGCCTGGAAGGCCTGCTGCTGGAATGTGTTCTGCAGCGTGGCGGCCTGCTTCTGGGCCTCGTTCTGCATATTGGCCATGTTGCGCTGGTCCAGCTCGTAGCTTTCCTGCGTCAGGTAGCCGTTGTTGTTCATCTTGTTCTGCATGGTGTTGGCAAGAGACTGGATACGGGTCTCATGCTTTTTCATTGTGCTTTCCATGCTGGCCTGCATGCGCATCATCTCCTCGTTGTAGTCCTTGGCCAGGTTGTACTTGGCAAGAACGGAATCCAGATCCACGTAGCGGTAGTTGGGAAGTTGACCGGCAGCCTCGGTCTTGGCTGCTTTCGCGGCAGGTTTGGCGGCCTGCTTGTCGTCGTTGCAGGAGGCCAATACTGTTGTACCCATCAGCAGCAGTGCGGCTGCGAATGCAATGGGAGTGTAGATTTTTTTCATTATGATTGGTTGTGTTTGTTCGCTTTGTCCGCCGGAGCGGGTGTGTGTCCGTGACGGTGCATGCTCTGTGCACCGTACAGGTTAATCGATAGCAAAAGTAACGATATTCCTACTAATATTATAATAATAAACGTTAATTTCACTTTTTTTAAGTTTGTTTCGCATATACGGACCCCATGGAAAGGCCGGAATGCGGCTACGTGTTGCAAAATTAGCAAAAAAATGTTGAATTTCTGCTTTATTACCAAATATTTTGTTAACTTTGAAGGTCAAGTTGCGGTCCCTGACCGCCCGATAGTGATGAAAAAATCATCTAATAAGCTAAAAACTATAGAATTAACTAATATTATATGGAAGTAAAAGACCTTAAGCCTGAGTTACTGTGGAAATGTTTCGACGAGGTGACGAAGATTCCGCGCCCGTCGTGCCACGAGGAGAAGATTCGCGAGTTCCTGGTGAACTTCGCCAACGAGCATGGAATCGAAGTCAAGACGGACAAGGTCGGGAACGTGGTGATGCGCAAGGCCGCCACCCCCGGCCACGAGAACGCCCCCGGCATCATCCTGCAGGCCCACATGGATATGGTCGCCGAGAAGAACAACGGCGTGGAGCATGATTTCCTGAAGGATCCCATCGACACATATGTTGAGGGCGACTGGGTAAAGGCAAAGGGCACCACCCTGGGGGCCGACAACGGCATCGGCGTGGCGGCAGCCATGGCCGTGATGACCGACGACAGCCTGGTGCACGGTCCGCTGGAGGCCTTGTTCACCGTTAACGAGGAGATCGGTCTGGAAGGCGCCCAGAACATCAGCAAGGACATGATCAAGGGTGACATGCTTCTGAACCTGGATTCCGAGGATGACGGCGAGATCTTCGTGGGATGCGCCGGCGGCATCGACACAACCGCCGACTTCACATACCGCCGCAGCTACACTCCCGAGGGATTCTCCTATATGAAGGTATCGGTTTCGGGGCTGCTTGGCGGTCATAGCGGGTCGGACATCAACGCCGGCCGCGCCAACGCCAACAAGGTCATAGCCCGTTTCATCTGGGAATGCTCGCAGCAGTGGGACATCACCGTGTGCAGCATCGAGGGAGGCAACCTGCGCAACGCCATTCCGCGCGAGGCTTACGCCGTGTTTGGCATCCATTCCGACCATAAGGAGGAGCTGAAGCACAAACTGAAGAAATACTACGAGGACATCCTGAACGAGTACAAGGGCATCGAGCCGTCGATGGACCTGCGCGTGGAGAAGTGCGAGCGTCCGGAGTTCTGTCTGGACAGCGAGACATCAATCGCACTGGTGCGCGCCATCTACTCGGCGCCTCACGGAGTGATATCGATGAGCCACGACATCGAGGGTCTGGTGGAGACGTCGACCAACCTGGCGTCGGTCAAGATCATCGACGACCATACCATCCGCATCACCACGTCGCAGCGGAGCAGCGTGGAGAGCCGCAAGAACGATATCGCCGGACAGGTGGAGGCCCACTTCCAGCTGGCAGGAGCCAAGGTGACGCACAGCGACGGATATCCCGGCTGGGCTCCCAATATGGGTTCCAAGATAATGAAGATAACCGCCGACGCCTATCAGGAACTGTTCGGCGTCAAGCCCGCCATCAAGGCCATCCACGCCGGACTGGAGTGCGGACTGTTCCTGTCGAAGTTCCCGAAACTCGACATGGTCAGCTTCGGTCCTACAATGACCGGCGTACACTCGCCCGACGAGCAGCTTCTGATTCCGACTGTCGATAAGTTCTGGCGCCATCTGTGCCGGGTTATCGAGAAAGTCGCTGAGTCATGAAGCGCACGGCGCTGTTGCTGATGCTTCTGGGAATGTTCTTTCCGGCGTGTGCCGGAAGGAACAGCCAGACTCCCGACTCGGTTGAATATAAGGTCCGTGTCGACTCGTTGCCTCAGGAGGACCTGAACACAAGGTTCGATACGCTGACAGAAGAGGATTTCCGGATGGTGGCCGAGGAATTAGGGGTAGAGGTAGCGGCAATCAAGGCCGTGGTGTTGATTGAGGCCGGTGCCGCGATGAAGGGATTCCTGGCACCGGGAGTGCCGGTGGTGAACTTCGAGCAGGGGCTGTTCAACCGTTATCGCCACAAGACAGCCAACAAGTCGGGCTGCAAGGACGCCAAGGTGCCCCAGGGTCTGACCGGCTATGGTCTGAAGGAGTGGCAGCTGCTGGTGAACGCCCGCCGGAAGAACTGCGATGCCGCCAACATGGGCACCTTCTGGGGAATGTTCCAGATCGGCGGCTTCGGCTACCGGCAGTGCGGATGCGAGTCGGTGCAGGAAATGGTAGACCTGATGAGTAGGTCGGAACTGGAGCAGCTGGAGCTGTTCGCCACGTTCATCAGCAATTCCGGAATGCTGCCTGCCCTACGTGCCAAGGACTGGGCCTCTTTCGCGCGCAAGTACAACGGAGCAAGCTACGCGCGCCGCGGCTATCATATACGCATGGCCAAGGCATACGCAAAATTCAAATCGGAAGAACAGTAAACTGATAAAATATGAAAATCACAGATCTGGAGCCCAAATTGGTATGGGCTGCATTCGACGAGATAACCAAGGTGCCCCGTCCCACTCACCATCTGGACAAGATGCGTGTGTTCCTGCTGGACTGGGCCAAGCGTCACGGCATCGAGGCCGAGAGCGATGCCGTGGGCAACGTGGTGATGCGTATTCCGGCCACGCCGGGTCACGAGCAGGCACCGGTGGTGGTGCTGCAGGGACATCAGGACATGGTGGCCGAGAAGCTGCCGGAGGTGAGGCATGACTTCCTGGAAGACCCCATCACGACGGTTGTGGACGGCGACTGGGTGCGTGCCGAGGGTACGACCTTAGGGGCCGACAACGGACTGGGATGTGCGTCGGCAATGGCTATATTGATCGACCCCGACCTGGTTCATGGACCGCTGGAGGCTCTGTTCACCGTCGACGAGGAGCAGGGTCTGATCGGTGCCAACGGGCTGCAGGCCGGATTCATCACCGGCGACATACTGCTGAACCTGGATTCCGAGGAGATGGGCCAGCTGGTGATAGGCTGCGCCGGCGGCAAGGTGACCGAATGCCGTCTGCCGTACCGCATGGAGGAGACTCCGAGCAATTACGACTGCTATATGGTGAAGCTGACCGGCCTTAAGGGCGGTCACTCGGGCATGGAGATCGGCATGGGCCGTGCCAACGCCAACCAGCAGCTGGCACGTGCGCTGTGGGAGGCCGACCGGCATGTGACCAACGTGGAGGTCGTGGAGATCGACGGCGGCGGACTGGCCAACGCCATACCCCGCGACGCACATGCCATCGTGGCCATAAGCCGTGATGCAGCCGAGGATTTCAAGACGTTCATCAAGGAGTTCAACGATCGGCTGCATGCCGAATTCGGTCTTGCCGAGAATCCCGACTTCGCCCTGACCGCAAGGAAAGTGGAGCGTCGCGCCAAGATTATCGCCAGCGAGACGTCGCACCGTCTGGTGGCCGCCATTTTCGCGTGTCCAAACGGTGTGCAGGGAATGTCGCTGGCCATAGAGGGTCTGATTGAGACCAGCTGCAACCTGGCGTCGGTCAAGATGGTGGAGAACGATACGATACTGATAACGGTTCACCAGCGCAGCTCCGTGGATTCTCGCCGCGATGAGATTGCTGACCGTATAAGCGCCTTATTCGGTATGATCGGAGCCGACGTGACCTTCGATGACGCATATGTGGGATGGAGCCCCAATCCACAGTCGCGTGTGCTGAAGGTGGCCAAGGAGGCGTACCATGACCTGTTCAAGGCCGAGCCCAAGGTGGAGGCCCTGCATGCCGGTCTGGAATGTGGACTGTTCCTTGAGAAGATGCCCAGCCTGGATATGGTTAGCTTCGGCCCGACTCTGAAGAACATCCACTCGCCCAGCGAGCGTGCCGACATCCAGTCGGTAGGGGAGTTCTACCGTCTGCTGAAGGATGTAATCACCCGTCTGGCATAATCCACGACGAAACGGACAGCAGGCCGGATGCATCATGTGCGTCCGGCTTGTTTTTTGTTGAACAAAATGCACGATGGCGCGGTTATCTAATAAAAGTTCCGCATGTAACCGCAGACGTGGAGACCGGGGTCGCGGAAAAATAGGAAAACAAAACATAAAAATTATGAAAAGGGTAAAATTTTACGGAATGATGGTTGCGCTGCTGACGATGTTTGCAGGAATTATGCTGGCATCGTGCAGCAAGACGCCAGACGCAGCCGAAGTCGCAAAGAAAATAGAGGCTCAGGAGACATTGACGCAAAGTGATTACGCCACTGTTCTGGAGTACTGCGGCGACTATGCCCGCAAGGCACAGACTTACTTCGACATGATCAACGCGCAATCCAGCGACTCCACTGCGGACTATATCCGCGCCGCCAACGACATGGCCCGTCTGAGCCAGGAGTATCCTTATCTGGACACGTTCCGCGGCGTGGTGTACAACATGAAGGCCGACGCGCTTGACGCTGACAACCAGAAGAAGGTTGAGGAATACGCACGCTATCAGGCCTTCCCGCTGCCCGAAGGTGACGGCGCCGACCTGACCACGCCAGGTGTGGTAGGAGAGGTCGAGGACATGCCGTCCCAGGCGACTACTGACTCCACCGGTGTCATAGCGGCAGGCGACGGTGTTGTGGTTGACCAGAAGGTTAAGTAATATCCGAAAGATTTACCGGAAAATTTACCACGTAGCGAATACGCCCGATTCGTTAGGTGTGTCATAAGGAGACGAGAGGATTTTCAGTCCTTTTCGTCTCTTGATTTGTATATATTCCCGATTTTTCATAATTTTGCGTCCGAATTCACGTTTAGTTTATTATTTAGGAAAAGTCAAAGCCCCGAAAATTTAGACATGATGCCAGCCAATCATGGAGAAGGGCAACAAATTAACATTCACAGAACACAAAAATGTGCGGAATTGTAGGATACATTGGAGACGGGAATGTCTATGACATACTGATCAAAGGCCTTCATCGTCTTGAATACCGCGGATATGACAGCGCCGGTGTGGCGTTAGTAGGCACGGATGGCAAGCTTAGTGTATATAAAGCCAAGGGCAAGGTGTCGAATCTTGAGGCTTTCTGCAAGGACAAGGATCTTAAGGCACGCGCCGGAATAGCCCATACACGGTGGGCCACTCATGGAGAGCCTTCCGATACAAACGCCCATCCCCACTACAGCGAGGACGGAAACCTCGCGATAGTCCATAACGGCACCATTGAGAACTATAAGGTTCTGAAGGATGCACTGACGCAGCATGGATGCCAGTTCCAGTCGGAGACCGATACCGAGGTCCTGGTGCAGCTGATTGAATATATACGTCTCACCAACAAATGCTCGTTGCTGTCGGCCGTGCGCCGCGCGCTGAAGCAGGTGGTAGGCGCTTACGCCATAGCCGTTGTCGAGAAAGACAACCTCGACACCATAATCGCGGCGCGGCAGAGCAGCCCTCTGGCCATCGGAATCGGCGAGAACGAGTATTTCCTGGCATCGGACGCAAGTCCTTTCGTAGAGTACACCAAGGAAGCCGTGTATCTGCGCGACGGCGAGATCGCCGAGATCAAGCGGGGAGAGCCGTTGAAGATTACCGACCTTGACAATAACGACGCCGAGATCGACGTGACCAAGCTGGAGATGTCCATCTCGCAGCTGGAACGCGGGGGCTATCCTCACTTCATGCTGAAGGAAATCTTCGAGCAGCCCACCACCCTACGCGACTGTATCCGTGGCCGCGTAGTGGAAGGCGGCAAGAGGATCAATATCAACGGCGTAATGGACAACAAGGAGAAGTTCCTGAACTGCAAGCGTATAGTAATAGTGGCATGCGGCACGTCATGGCATGCCGGACTGTTAGGCAAGTATCTGATTCAGGATATGTGCCACATACCTGTTGAAGTTGAATACGCCAGCGAGTTCCGCTATTCCAACCCTGTGCTGGACGAGCGCGATATAGTGATTGCCATCTCGCAGAGCGGCGAGACCGCCGATACGCTGGCGGCCGTACGCATCGCCCACGAGAAGGGTGCTTTTGTGTTCGGCATCAGCAACTCGGTCGGATCCTCAATTCCGCGCGAGACAGACAGCGGCTGCTATATCCATGTAGGTCCCGAGATCGGTGTGGCCTCGACCAAGGCCTTTACCGGGCAGGTGATGGTGCTGACGCTGGTTGCCGCATGCGTTGGACAGCTGCGTGGCACCATGACTCCCGAGCAGATAGAGCAAGTGGGCAAGAAGGTTCTGGCGATTCCCAAGGCTGTCGAGAAGGTACTGAAGCTTGCGCCCCAGGTGGAGCGTCTGTCGTTGATCTACACCTATGCGCGCAACTTCCTGTATCTGGGACGCGGATACAGCTATCCCGCCGCCTTGGAGGGGGCGTTGAAGCTGAAGGAGATCTCCTATATCCATGCCGAGGGCTATCCCGCGGCCGAGATGAAGCATGGCCCCATCGCGCTGATCGACCAGGAGATGCCGTCGGTGATTGTGGCGCCCAACGACCATTTGTATGAGAAGATCGTAAGCAATGTCCAGCAGGTCAAGGCGCGTGGAGGCAACATCCTGGCCATCGTGACCGAGGGTGACGGCGAGATCTGCAAGATTGCAGACCATGTGCTGGAGGTCCCAGAGATGCCGGAGTGCCTGACTCCGATCATAACCTCCATTCCGATGCAGCTGCTGGCATATTACATCGCCATCAACAAGGGTAAAAACGTCGATATGCCCCGAAATCTGGCCAAATCGGTGACTGTTGAGTAAAAATGTGCAGAAAATTACGGGCTGACTTGCAGTCTGTTAAGATTTTTTTTAGAAAAAATAACGAATAAGATTTGCACATAAAGAAAATTCGTTATAACTTTGCACTCGGAATTCGCGAGGGGCGCATGCCTAAAGCGGTTCCGAAAGGGTGGATACCAGAGTGGCCAAATGGGGCAGACTGTAAATCTGCTGGCTTACGCCTACGGTGGTTCGAATCCATCTCCACCCACCGGTCGACAAGTTCGACGATTGCGGAAGTAGCTCAGTTGGTAGAGCATTAGCCTTCCAAGCTAAGGGTCGCGAGTTCGAACCTCGTTTTCCGCTCACAATTGCCTATGTAGCTCAGGGGTAGAGCACTTCCTTGGTAAGGAAGAGGTCGCGGGTTCAAATCCCGCCATCGGCTCCAGTTTTTTTTCTAACCTCTCCTCGAATTCAAGAGGAAAAATCAAAATCAAAATATAGCAAAATGGCTAAAGAGAAATTCGAAAGAACCAAACCCCATGTGAACATCGGTACGATTGGTCACGTGGACCATGGCAAGACGACTCTGACCGCTGCCATAACCAAGGTTCTGGCTGAGCAGGGTCTTTCCGAGCTCCGCTCGTTCGACTCCATCGATAACGCTCCCGAGGAGAAGGAGCGTGGTATCACAATCAATACGGCTCACGTAGAGTACGAGACTGCAAACCGTCACTACGCGCACGTTGACTGCCCCGGACACGCCGACTATGTGAAGAACATGGTAACCGGTGCTGCTCAGATGGATGGTGCCATCATCGTAGTAGCCGCTACCGACGGTCCGATGCCCCAGACCCGTGAGCACATCCTGCTCGCCCGTCAGGTGAACGTTCCCCGTCTGGTTGTATTCATGAACAAGTGCGACCAGGTAGACGATGAGGAGATGCTGGAGCTGGTCGAGATGGATATGCGTGACCTGCTGTCTCAGTACGAGTACGACGGTGACAACACTCCCGTGATCCGTGGTTCCGCGCTGGGTGCCCTGGAGGGTGATCCGAAGTGGGTAGCCAAGGTAATGGAGCTGATGGATGCCGTTGACAACTGGATTCCTCTGCCTCCGCGTGATGTAGATAAGCCCTTCCTGATGCCTGTCGAGGACGTATTCTCCATTACAGGTCGTGGTACTGTTGCTACCGGCCGTATCGAGGCTGGTCGCGTAAAGGTCGGCGACGAGGTTCAGATCCTGGGTCTGGGCGAGGACAAGAAATCGGTTGTTACCGGTGTCGAGATGTTCCGCAAGATTCTGGACGAGGGCGAGGCCGGTGATAACGTAGGTCTGTTGCTCCGTGGTATCGACAAGGACGAGGTTAAGCGTGGTATGGTTATCTGCCATCCCGGACAGGTTAAGCCTCACGATCACTTCAAGGCTCAGGTCTATATCCTGAAGAAGGAAGAGGGTGGCCGTCATACTCCGTTCCACAACAAGTACCGTCCCCAGTTCTACATCCGTACTCTGGATGTTACCGGCGAGATTAAGCTGCCGGAGGGCGTAGAGATGGTAATGCCTGGCGATAACGTTGAGATTGACGTTCAGCTGATCACAAAGGTCGCTATGGATCCGGGTCTGCGTTTCGCAATCCGCGAGGGTGGTCGTACCGTTGGATCGGGCCAGATCACAGCCGTAATCGACGATTGATTCGTAAAGACTGAATAAGGGGCCTGCGGGCAACCGAAGGCCCCTGATACACGGGAATAGCTCAGTTGGTAGAGCATTGGTCTCCAAAACCAAGGGTCGAGAGTTCGAGTCTTTCTTCCCGTGCCAAATAATAAGGAAATGAAATTAATACAGGATATCAAGGAGTCTTATAACGAATTGGTCTATAAGGTTTCCTGGCCGACACAGAAGCAGCTTATCAACAGTTCAGTGCTGGTCCTGATAGCTTCCATCATTCTGGCAGTGTTTATCTGGGCGGTGGATAAGGTGTTCTCTTTGCTGATGGAGTTAATCTACAGCATCAGTTTCTAACAATTCTTAGTAAAGCTGAATTTCAATGGCTGAAGTCAAGAAGAGATGGTACGTGCTGCGTGCCATTTCGGGTAAGGAGGCTAAGGTCAAGGAAGTTCTTGATGCGTCTATCAAGAACACGGATCTTGGCAAACATGTATCGCAGGTACTGATTCCGACCGAGAAGAAGTACACGACTACGCCCAGTGGCAAGAAAGTGTTGAGGGAGCATAACCTCTATTCCGGTTACGTCTTCGTTGAGGCGGAGCTGACCGGCGAGGTTATATATGAGCTCCGTAACACCACGAATGTCATTGACTTTTTGCGTGGACGTGCCAAGACATCGGATCCCGTGCCGTTGACACCCGAGGAGGTGGAACGCATGCTCGGTCGTCAGGATGAATCGAATGTCCAGGCGGCTGAAGAAGTCGTGAACTACCTGGAAGGCGAGACGGTGAAGGTGACGTTCGGACCGTTCAACGGCTTTACGGGAACCATCAAGGAGATTGACCGTGAGAGAAACCGGGTTATAGTAGAGGTCAAGATATTTGGCCGAGGCAATGACCTGACGTTGGAGATATCCCAAGTGGAGAAGGTGTGACGGAATTTGATGTTACGCGAAGGAAGTCACAAGGTATTCACACCAACTAAATAACAAATAGGACAATGGCAAAAGAAATTGCTGGACAGATCAAATTGCAGATCAATGGTGGCAAGGCAAACCCGTCACCGCCAGTCGGACCCGCACTGGGTTCGAAGGGTATCAATATCATGGAATTTTGCAAGCAATTCAATGCCCGTACCCAGGACAAGGCCGGTAAGGTTCTGCCTGTAGTCATCACGTATTACACGGACAAGAGCTTCGACTTTGTTGTAAAGACGCCTCCGGTAGCAGTACAGCTTAAGGAGGTGGCGCACCTGAAGAGCGGTAGCGCACAGCCTAACCGCAAGAAGGTGGCAGAGATCACCTGGGAGCAGGTCAAGACAATTGCACAGGACAAGATGCCTGATTTGAACTGTTTCACCATTGAGTCCGCCATGCGCATGGTAGCGGGTACAGCCCGTAGCATGGGTATCACCGTGAAAGGGGCGTTCCCTGAAAACAATTAATCTTCAAAGACAATGGGAAAACTGACAAAAAATCAGAAGGAAGCTTTATCGAAGATTGAGGCTGGGAAGTCATACACCCTTGCGGAAGCCGCGGAGAAGGTGAAGGAGATATCGTTCGAGAAGTTCGATGCATCGCTTGACATCGATGTACGTCTGGGTGTTGACCCCCGTAAGGCCGACCAGATGGTACGAGGCGTCGTATCGTTGCCTCACGGCACCGGTAAGGAGGTACGCGTACTGGTGATGTGCGGTCCGGATGCGGAGGCAGCAGCCAAGGAGGCGGGTGCCGACTACGTAGGACTGGACGAATACATCCAGAAAATCAAGGATGGCTGGACGGACGTGGATGTCATCATCACTCAGCCCTCTGTAATGGGTAAGCTCGGACCGTTGGGACGTATCCTGGGTCCGCGCGGACTGATGCCTAACCCCAAGAGCGGTACGGTGACCATGGATGTCGCCAAGGCTGTCAAGGAGGTAAAGCAGGGTAAGATTGACTTCAAGGTGGACAAGACCGGTATTGTTCACGCATCGGTAGGCAAGACATCGTTCAGCGCCGAGGCAATGCGAGACAATGCGAAGGAGTTCATCAATACACTGATCAAGCTGAAACCGGCCACATCGAAAGGCACATATATCAAGAGCATTTATCTTTCAAGCACTATGGGCCCCGGCATCAAGGTGGACCCGAAGTCGGTAGCTGAATAATCTTTAAACACGAAGAAAAGCAATGAAAAAGGAAGATAAAGCGATAATCATCAGCAAAATCGGTGAGGAGATTGCACAGTACGGCTGTATGTACTTGGTACAGACCCAGGGTCTGAACGCCGAGAAGACAAGCCAACTGCGCCGTGCATGCTTCGGCAGCGATATCAAGATGCTTTGCGTCAAGAATACGTTGCTGAAGAAGGCTTTAGAAGCAAGTGAGACCGATTATTCGGAATTATATGATCTTCTCCACGGCGAGACAACTCTGTTGCTCAGCAACGTCGGTAATGCTCCGGCGCGTCTGATCAAGAAGTTCCGCGACAAGAAGGAGACGCTGCCCATGCTTAAGGGCGCGTATGTGGAGGAAACAGTGTACGTTGGTGAGGAAAACTTGGAGGTCCTTTCCAATATCAAGAGCAAGAACGAACTTATCGCCGATGTCGTGGCACTGCTGCAGTCTCCGGCCAAGAACGTTATCAGCGCACTTCAGAGCGGTGCAAATATACTGCACGGTGTACTGGAAACCCTCTCCAAGAAAGAAGCATAAACCCAATCAGTAAAAAATTAAAAAAGAAATACGAAAATGGCAGATTTGAAAGCATTTGCAGAGCAGCTTGTTAACCTGACCGTAAAGGAAGTAAACGAACTCGCAGAGATTCTGAAGAACGAATATGGCATCGAGCCCGCCGCAGCAGCGGTAGCAGTAGCCGCCGGTCCCGCCGCCGGTGCGCCCGCCGCTGAGGAGAAGACTAACTTCGATGTAGTCCTGAAGGCTCCCGGCGCATCGAAGCTGGCCGTAGTCAAGCTCGTCAAGGAGCTGACAGGTCTTGGCCTGAAGGAGGCTAAGGAGCTCGTTGACAACGCTCCCAGCAACATCAAGGAAGGCCTGCCCAAGGCTGAGGCCGAGGGTCTGAAGAAGCAGCTCGAGGAGGCTGGTGCCGAGGTTGAGCTGAAGTAAGCCGAACCATCATCATATAGGTTAAGAACGCTCCACATATGTTAGCGTTCTTAGCCTATTAATCTCTATCATCGATGCCCGTCGGGACGTCGATGATTACGCGTGAATTGACATTTGCATTTTTTTGCATTTCCAGGCACGCGTTTTGTATCCTCTCACCTTGACCATCATGCGCGAGGTCACAGAAGCTTTTTAAGTTTTATAAAACGATACTGCAATTACCTTCACAGACCTCCGTAATCAAGATTTTAAATCCCCAACAATGTCAGTAAATTTAACCGAAAAACCGCGTGTAAACTTCGCGTCGATTAAAAATCCACTGCCTTTCCCGGATTTCCTGGACATCCAGCTGAAGTCGTTCCGCGACTTCCTGCAGCTGGACACTCCGCCGGAGCAGCGCAAACAACAGGGATTGTACAAAGTATTCGCCGAAAACTTCCCCATCACGGACACACGCAGCAACTACGTGCTGGAGTTCCTGGATTATTACATCGACCCGCCTCGTTACACCATCGAAGAGTGTCTGAAACGTGGTCTGACTTACAGCGTGCCCCTGAAGGCAAAGCTGAAGCTGTCGTGCAATGACCCGGACCATACTGATTTCTCGACCGAGGTGCAGAACGTGTATCTCGGTACTATCCCTTACATGACCGAGCAAGGCACATTCGTGATCAATGGTGCCGAACGCGTTGTGGTTTCACAGCTTCACCGTTCGCCCGGTGTGTTTTTCGGTAACAGCATACATGCCAACGGAACTAAGCTGTATTCGGCCCGTATAATTCCGTTCCGCGGCTCGTGGATTGAATTCGCAACCGACATCAACAACGTGATGTACGCTTACATCGACCGTAAGAAGAAGCTGCCGGTAACCACGCTGCTGCGCGCCATCGGATTCGAGAGCGATAAGGAAATCGTGGAGATTTTCGACCTCGCCGAGGAAATCAAGGTGACGGAGGAGAACCTCAAGAAGGTGATTGGCCGCAAGCTTGCCGGACGTGTCATGGAGAGCAGCTACGAGGACGTGGTTGATCCGGATACCGGCGAGGTCTGGACCACGGAGCGTATCGTAAAGATAGTGGAGCGCGGCGAGGAGATTACCGAGAACGTCATCGATGCGATCCTGAACAGCGGCGTAAAATCCATCCTTTTGGAGAAGGAGGGTGTCGCAGCTGTTGACTACAGCATAATCTTCAACACCCTGCAGCGCGATATGACCAACTCCGAGCAGGAGGCGGTCACCTACATCTACCGACAGCTGCGCAACGCCGATCCACCGGATCCCGCATCGGCGCGCGAGGTGATTCAGAGCCTCTTCTTCTCGGAGAAGCGTTATGACCTGGGCGAGGTAGGCCGCTACCGTATCAACAAGAAGCTTGGTCTCGACACTCCGATGGATGTGAAGGTTCTGACGCGCGAGGACATCATAGCCATCATCAAGTACCTGATCGAGCTGATCAACGCCAAGAGTGACGTTGACGATATCGACCACCTGAGCAACCGTCGCGTGCGTACGGTAGGCGAGCAGCTCTACAATCAGTTCGGCGTGGGCCTGGCCCGTGTGGCACGCAGCATCCGCGAGAAGATGAACGTGCGTGACACCGAGGTGTTCAAACCCATCGACCTGATCAACGCCAAGACCATATCGGCGGTAATCAACACATTTTTCGGCACGAACGCGCTGTCGCAGTTCATGGATCAGACCAACCCTCTGGCCGAAATCACGCACAAGCGCCGTATGTCGGCCCTGGGCCCCGGTGGTCTGAGCCGAGAGCGCGCCGGTTTCGAGGTGCGAGACGTACACTACACGCATTACGGCCGTCTCTGCCCGATCGAGACTCCTGAGGGTCCTAACATCGGTCTGATCTCCAGCCTTTGCGTATATGCCAAGATCAACAACCTCGGATTCATCGAGACTCCATACCGTAAGGTTGAGAACGGTGTAGTGGATTTGAACAACGATGAGGTTGTATACATGACCGCCGAGGTCGAGGAGGGTAAGACAATCGCTCAAGGCAACGCCCCGATCAATGATGACGGTACATTCATCAACAACCGCATCAAGGCACGTAAGGAGGCCGACTTCCCGATCGCAGCACCCAACGAGGTGCAGCTGATGGATGTGTCGCCTCTGCAGATCGCCTCGATAGCCGCATCGCTGATTCCGTTCCTGGAGCACGACGACGCAAACCGTGCGTTGATGGGCTCGAACATGATGCGCCAGGCTGTGCCGTTGCTGCGCAGCGAGGCTCCCATTGTCGGCACCGGTATCGAGGGTCAGTTGATCCGCGACTCGCGTACGCAGATCATGGCCGAGGGCGAAGGTGTGATCGAGTATGTGGATTCAGAGCGTATCCGTATCAAGTACGACCGCACCGAGGATGAGGAGTTCGTTGAATTCGAACCCGCAACCAAGGAATACAAACTGCCTAAGTTCCGTCGCACCAACCAGAGCACAACCATCGACCTGCGTCCCATCTGCGACAAGGGCCAGCGTGTCAAGAAGGGTGACATCCTGACCGAGGGCTACTCCACCGAGAAGGGTGAGCTTGCTCTGGGACGTAACCTGAAGGTTGCGTTCATGCCCTGGAAGGGTTACAACTATGAGGACGCCATCGTGCTGAACGAGCGCATGGTACGCGAGGATATCCTGACTTCGGTGCACGTCGACGAGTACACCACGGATGTCCGCGAGACGAAGCGCGGCATGGAGGAACTCACGAACGATATCCCGAATGTCAGCGAGGACGCCACCAAGAATCTGGATGAGCGCGGTATAATCCGCGTAGGTGCTTACGTGGCTCCCGGCGACATCATGATCGGTAAGATCACGCCTAAGGGCGAGAGCGATCCGACGCCCGAGGAGAAGCTGCTCCGCGCCATCTTCGGCGATAAGGCCGGCGATGTCAAGGATGCCTCGCTCAAGGCCAATCCGTCGTTGAAGGGTGTCGTGATCGGTACCAGCCTGTTCTCCAAGGCCACCAAGAAGAAGGGCAACCGCAACAGTGTCAACGCCCAGCTTCCGCTGCTGGTGGAGGAGTACGAGGACAAACGTCAGGAATTGAAGGACCTGATGATAAAGAAGATCCAGAAACTGCTCAAGGGTCAGACATCCGCCGGTATTCAGGACTTCCTGGGTGCGGATCTGGTACCGGAGGGTTCGACTTTCGACAATGTCGACTTCGAGAATCTGGACTACGAGTCTGTACAGCTGTCCGGATGGACCGAGGACGCACGCATCAACAAGATGATAGGTGCCCTGATCACCAACTATCTGCGCAAGTCCAAGGAAATCGAGGCCGAGCTGCACCGCCGCAAGTTCGACCTGACCATCGGCGACGAGCTGCCGGCCGGCATCATGCAGATGGCCAAGGTCTACATCGCCAAGAAGCGTAAGATCGGCGTGGGTGACAAGATGGCCGGACGCCACGGTAACAAGGGTATCGTGAGCCGCGTGGTACGTCAGGAGGACATGCCGTTCCTGGCTGACGGAACACCGGTGGACATCGTCCTGAATCCTCTGGGTGTGCCTTCTCGAATGAACCTGGGACAGATATTCGAGACTGTGCTGGGATGGGCCGGCCGTGAACTGGGCGAGAAGTTCTCGACACCTATCTTCGACGGCGCCAGTCTGGACGACCTTAACGCCTGGACTGACAAGGCCGGACTGCCCCGTTACGGCAAGACGTACCTGTACGACGGGGGAACGGGCGACCGTTTCGACCAGCCTGCGACGGTGGGCGTGATCTACATGCTGAAGCTGGGCCACATGGTGGAGGACAAGATGCATGCACGTTCCATCGGTCCGTACTCGCTGATCACGCAGCAGCCTCTGGGCGGTAAGGCCCAGTTCGGTGGCCAGCGTTTCGGAGAGATGGAGGTTTGGGCGCTGGAGGCATTCGGAGCGGCGCATATCCTGCAGGAGATCCTGACCATCAAGTCCGACGACGTTGTGGGCCGCAGCAAGGCTTACGAGGCTATCGTCAAGGGTGACGCAATGCCTACTCCCGGCATTCCCGAGTCGCTCAATGTGCTGCTGCACGAGCTCCGCGGTCTGGGTCTGAGCATCACTCTGGACTAACATCACAAAAAGCAAGCAACTACTATGGCATATAGGAGAGATAATAAAGTAAAGAGCAACTTCTCGAAAATAACGATCGGACTTGCATCGCCCGAGGAGATCAAGATGAACTCCAGCGGCGAGGTGCTTAAGCCCGAGACCATCAACTACCGTACCTACAAGCCGGAGCGTGACGGTCTGTTCTGCGAGAAGATCTTCGGTCCGGTCAAGGACTACGAGTGCCATTGCGGCAAGTACAAGCGCATTCGTTACAAGGGAATCGTTTGCGACCGTTGTGGTGTCGAGGTGACCGAGAAGAAGGTGCGCCGCGAGCGCATGGGCCACATCGAGCTGGTGGTGCCCGTGGCACACATCTGGTATTTCCGTTCTCTGCCCAACAAAATCGGTTATCTGCTGGGTCTTCCCTCCAAGAAGCTGGACGACGTGATCTACTACGAGCGCTACGTCGTGGTCAATCCCGGCGGCGTCGAGATCGAGACTGAAGCAATCGCCACGGAGAAGAGCCGGGTGCCCCTGAAGGTCGGCGACCTGCTGACCGAGGAGCAGTATGCCCGAATCATGGAGACGCTTCCTGAGGACAACCGCTATCTGCCCGACGATGACCCCAACAAGTTCATTGCCAAGATGGGCGCCGAGGCCATCTACGACATGCTGCAGCGACTGGATCTGGAGAAGCTTGCCGCCGAACTGCGCGACAAGGCCAATACCGACGGATCGCAGCAGCGCAAGACCGAGGCCCTGAAGCGTCTGCAGGTGGTTAATTCCTTCCTGAACTCCAAGGACCGCAACCGTCCCGAGTGGATGATCCTGAAGGCCGTGCCTGTGATACCGCCGGAGCTGCGCCCGCTGGTGCCTCTGGACGGAGGCCGTTTCGCCACTTCTGACCTTAACGACCTGTACCGTCGTGTCATCATACGTAACAACCGACTGAAGCGACTCATCGAGATCCAGGCTCCGGAGGTGATTCTCCGCAACGAGAAGCGCCTGCTGCAGGAGGCCGTTGACTCGCTGCTGGACAACAGCCGCAAGGCATCGGCGGTCAAGAGCGACGTGAACCGGCCGTTGAAATCATTGTCCGATTCGCTGAAGGGTAAGCAGGGTCGCTTCCGTCAGAACCTGCTGGGTAAGCGTGTCGACTACTCCGCCCGTTCGGTAATCGTTGTCGGCCCGGAACTGAAGATGCACGAGTGCGGTATCCCCAAGCTGATGGCAGCCGAGCTGTACAAGCCGTTCATCATCCGCAAGCTCATAGAGCGTGGCATCGTCAAGACCGTTAAGTCGGCCAAGAAGATTGTCGACCGCAAGGAGCCTGTTGTGTGGGATATCCTGGAGCATGTCATGAAGGGACATCCGGTATTGCTGAACCGTGCACCGACACTGCACCGACTCGGTATCCAGGCGTTCCAGCCCCGCATGATCGAGGGTAAGGCCATACAGCTGCACCCGCTGGCGTGTACGGCGTTCAACGCCGACTTTGACGGCGACCAGATGGCCGTGCATCTGCCTTTGAGCAACGAGGCCGTTCTGGAGGCCCAGCTGCTGATGCTGGGTGCCCACAACATCCTGAATCCGGCCAACGGCGCGCCTATCACCGTGCCTTCGCAGGATATGGTTCTCGGTCTGTACTACATCACCAAGATACGTAAGGGCGACAAGGGCGAAGGATCCATATTCTATGGTCCGGAGGAGGCCCGCATCGCATACAACGAAGGCCAGGTGACGCTGCATGCACCCGTCAAGGTCAAGGTCAAGGACCTTGACGAGAACGGCAATCTGGTAGATAAGATCCTTGACACTTCCGTAGGCCGAGTATTGTTCAACGAGTTCGTGCCTAAGGAGATTGGATTCGTCAACGAGATCATCTCCAAGAAGTCGCTGCGCAAGATCATCGGCATCGTCATCAAGGCGTGCGGTGTGACACGTTCGGCTCAGTTCCTGGACGACATAAAGAACCTGGGATACCGTATGGCGTTCCGTGGCGGTCTGAGCTTCAACCTGGGTGACGTGATTATCCCGAAGGAGAAGGAGGAGTACGTGGCCGAGGGTCACGCTCAGGTGGAGGAGATCATGAACAACTATGCGATGGGTTTCATCACCAACAACGACCGTTACAATCAGGTGATCGATGTGTGGACACACGTCAACGACCGTCTGGCCAAGACGCTGATGAAGCAGATGGAGGAGGACCAGCAGGGATTCAACTCCGTATACATGATGCTGGATTCCGGAGCCCGTGGCTCGAAGGACCAGATTCGGCAGCTGTCGGGTATGCGTGGTCTGATGGCCAAGCCTCAGAAGGCCGGAGCCGAAGGCGGCCAGATCATCGAGAACCCTATTCTTGCGAACTTCAAGGAGGGTCTGTCGGTACTGGAGTACTTCATCTCAACCCACGGTGCCCGTAAGGGTCTTGCCGATACGGCCTTGAAGACTGCCGATGCCGGATATCTGACCCGTCGACTCGTAGATGTGGCACACGACGTGATCATCAACGAGGAGGATTGCGGCACGCTCCGCGGTCTGGTATGCACAGAGATCAAGAACAACGAGGAGGTCGTAGCGACACTGAGCGAGAGAATCCTGGGTCGTGTGTCGGTTCACGATATCGTGGATCCCTACACCGGCGAGCTGATCGTGGCTTCCGGCGAGGAGATCACCGATGCGGCAGCCGAGCGTATCGAGAAATCGCCGATCGATTCCGTCGAGATTCGTTCGGTTCTGACGTGCGAGTCGAAGAAGGGCGTCTGCGCCAAGTGCTACGGACGTAATCTGTCCAACCACCGCATGGTCCAGAAGGGCGAGGCTGTCGGAGTGATCGCGGCCCAGTCCATCGGCGAGCCTGGTACACAGCTGACCTTGCGTACGTTCCACGTCGGTGGTGTCGCCGGAAACGTCGCCGCCGTCAAGGATATCACCACCCGTCACGACGGACGTCTGGAGATGGAGGAACTCCGTACCATCAAGGACTCCGAGGGTGTTGACATCGTTGTGGGACGTATGGGCGAACTGCGGATCGTCGAGCCTAAGAGCGGCATCGTGCTGATGAACGCCAACATCCCCTACGGTTCGCGTCTGTACTGCAAGCCGGGCGAGGAGGTCAAGGCCGGCACCATGATCTGCGAGTGGGACCCCTTCAACGCCGTCATACTGGCCGAGGAGGGTGGTCGCGTACGCTTCCAGAACGTCGAGGAGGGTGTTACCTACCGCATCGAGAGCGATGACGCCACCAACCTGCACGAGAAGATCATCATCGAGTCCAAGGACCGTACCAAGATTCCGGCAGCCGAGCTGTACAATGACAGTGGCGAGTTGATCAGAACATACTCACTGCCTGTGGGCGCCCACCTTCTGATCGACGAGGGCGAGGAACTGAAGCCAGGTCAGGTATTCGTGAAGATACCGCGCGCCAGCAACAATGCCGGTGATATCACGGGCGGTCTGCCCCGTGTCACCGAGCTGTTCGAGGCCCGTAACCCGTCGAACCCGGCAGTCGTTTCGGAAATCGACGGCGAGGTCAAGTTCGGCAAGATCAAGCGCGGTAACCGCGAGATCACCGTCACATCCAAGCTTGGCGACGTGAAGTCCTACCTTGTTCCGCTGTCCAAGCAGATCCTGGTTCAGGAGAACGATTACGTGCGTGCCGGAACGGCACTCTCCGACGGTGCCATCACGCCGACCGACATTCTGAACATCATGGGCCCGACAGCCGTGCAGGAGTACATCGTGAACGAGGTTCAGGATGTGTACCGCATGCAGGGTGTGAAGATCAACGACAAGCACTTCGAGGTGATCGTGCGCCAGATGATGCGCAAGGTACGCATCATCGATGCCGGCGACACGAACTTCCTGGAAGAACAGATTGTGGACAAGCGCGACTTCATGGACGAGAACGACGCAATCTGGAACAAGAAGGTGATCATCGATGCCGGCGACAGCACGAACTACCTGAAGGGCCAGATCATAACCCAGCGCAAGCTGCGTGACGAGAACTCGTCGCTGAAGCGCCGTGACCTGCAGATCATGAAGGTGCGTGACGCACGTCCCGCCACTTCGGAGCAGATCCTGCAGGGTATCACCCGCGCCGCGCTGCAGACTTCCAGCTTCATGTCGGCCGCATCGTTCCAGGAGACCACCAAGGTCCTGAACGAGGCCGCCATCAACGGCAAGACCGATACGCTGGAGGGAATGAAGGAGAATGTGATCTGCGGTCATCTTATTCCCGCCGGTACAGGTCTGCCCGAATACCAGCATCTGGTGGTTGCAAACAAGGACGAGCTCGCCTCGCTGCAGCTCACCGACAATCCAGATGAGTTCCTCGACATCGACGCCGAGGCCGTCGAGATGCCGGCGATCCCCGAGGCCTGACGCAAGAATTTAATTACTCTTAGAAAGGGCGTGACCATCCTGGTCGCGCCCTTTTTGTCGATATCATTGCATAATCGGATTTTTTTTGCTAATTTTGAAATGAACATTGAAAATCTGCAACATTTATATTAATGAAAACACATAAGCTATCCTGTCCGGAAAAACAGAAACTGAAAGCG
The DNA here is from genome assembly GCA_019416425.1 of Bacteroidales bacterium. GTDB lineage: Bacteria > Bacteroidota > Bacteroidia > Bacteroidales > Muribaculaceae > Lepagella. Next base: position 42,834 of record DXXK01000085.1, on the reverse strand, counting down.
ATGTTGAAGGAGGACTGCGGCCATATACCCCCAGACGCAGTTATGGATACGTTCCTCGATGCCGGCGATGTCTATGAAGTGGAGAAATGGGACCATGTCATCGAGGCCGGCCAATATGACACAAATATGTACATAATAATGGATGGACTTGTCCGGGTGTGGTTCTGGGACGGAGACAAGGAGAAGACAGTGTATTTTTCCACGATTCCGACCGTGCTGTTGAATTATCATTCATATTTCGGCAATGAACCGTCGTTCTATAACTATCAGGCATGCACTCGTCTGAAGGTCCTCCGCATCGGGAAGAAGGACTTCGACCGGATGAACGATATGTTCCCGGAACTGACGCGATGGTGTCTGACGCTTGCCTATGGTCAGCTTTATTATTTTGAGCTCAAGCATAAGGTCAACCTTGGGGATTCCAAAGAGCGGTACCTGTCTCTGATTCGGACGTTACCCGATATAATACAGGAAGTCCCGTTGCAGATTATTGCGCAGTATCTTGACATAACGCCCCAGTATCTGTCGAAACTTCGCCGGGATTTATGCAAGTGAAGTGAGGATGCGTGTCATTTTGATATCGACATAAACGGGGGTATTATATGTGTTTGTTAGGTGTGTTAGTGTATATGATGCTTGATATTAGATAGATACGATTTTAAATCTTGTCTTGGGAGTAAAATGGGCCTAAATCATATTGCAATGTATTTTTTTAATGTAGATTAATTGTGACGCGAAATATGTGTCCTATCTTTGCAAAATGAAAACCAATAACAACAATTGGCCTATGAAACAATCTAAACTGACAGCCTTAAGCGCGGTTCTTGGCTCCCTGCTGATAGGGGGCGCGCTTATGGCATCGACTACTAACATCGGGGCTTTGGGGAAATGGAATCCCCGGAGCGAGACGGAAGTCGATTTGAGCGGCAACCTCCAGTTGCGTGGCAAACGCCTGGCGAACAAGGACGCCAAACGTCAATCCACCTTCGGAAATGTCCGGCAGAATTCCAAAGTGGCTGTGCCGTTGCACGAAGGCGATGGACGAGCTGTTCAGATTGTGGGCAGCGTGCTTGACGAGGATGATCCCGGCATGTATTCGTATAATCTGGCCGACAATGAATTCACCTTGGTGTGTAACGACGATGACCTCTGGATAAATGGAGGAGGTTACGAATACAACGGAATATTCAAAGGATTCACCATAAGCAACTCCTATGGCATATGGTGCGAGATGGTGTCGTATGATGTCAGGACCTGGGAAAAGACGTCTTCCAATGTTCCGGTATATTACCAGAATACGGCGACTGACCTTGCGGCGGATCCGACATCAGGGCGAGTATACGGCTGTTTCAACGCCGACAACAGCCTGACAGGGGGGTATGTATGGGCTCAGTTCAATCCATCGAACAATATCCGTGCGGCTATATGCACCCTTGATGTGCCTCTTATTGCCGTGGCTGCCGACGATACGGGACGCTTCTACGGCATCGATATCAACGGCGATCTGTACAGTATTGTCAAGGAAACCGGCGTGCAGACACTTATCGGCAGCACCGGTGTGGATGTCGCCGCGTCGTCACAGTCCGCCGCGTTCGACCATGAGTACGGCGACATGTACTGGGCCGCTGAGCTTGAGGATGGAACGACCGGTCTCTACACCGTTGACACGGAGACTGGGCGCGCCACCCTTATTAATAATTTTCCGGACAACAAGATCGTGACCGGAATTTTCGTTCCCGAGAAGGAAGCCAATTTCGGAGCGCCGGCAGCTGCGTCAGATCTTGCGCTTGATTTCACTCAGGGAAGTGCCACCGGCACCGTATCATTCAAGCTTCCCGGCAAGACCTACGGTGGAGAGTCCCTGACAGGCACTCTGTCCTATACTGTAAAGTGCAACGGGCAGGTTCTGAAAACCGGCTCAGGACAACCCGAGCAGAACGTCAGCCTCACGCTGCAACTCCCTCCGGGCTACGCGCATGTCGAGGTGACGGTATCGAATGACAAGGGTGACAGTCCTAAAGTCGACCAGACTGTATTCATAGGAATCGACGGACCGAAAAAGGTCGGCAACCTTGCAGCGGCATCCGACGGATATAGCGTCATTATATCCTGGGAGGCACCGACCGGGAGCGTAAATGGCGGATACTTCGACCCGTCATCGTTGCGTTACACAGTGGTACGTAACCAGGACGGCAAGGTCTTGGCCGATAAAACCCCAGAGTTGATGATTCAGGATGTTGTCGAGGATGAGGAGATGAAGACATGGAGCTACAACGTGACCGCCTACGCGGGCGATGTGGAAGGAGAGACTGCGACATCGAATACCGTGGGTACCGGCACGTATTGCACCGCGCCATGGGAGGTGGATTTCTCAACCGACGAGAAGTGGGGTCAGTTCACGGTAATCAATTCCAATAACGACCGCTACACCTGGGTATACAACTATAATTACGAGTGTGCGATGGTGGACTACGACTTCACCAATCCCAAGGACGACTGGCTGATTACTCCGCCACTCAGGCTGAAGAGCGGGTACACTTACAAGCTCGAGTTCCTGACGCGAACCAAGCGGGCGTTGCCCGAGAAGCTCGAGGTCAAGCTCGGCACAGACAAGACAGTCGAGGCCATGACCCGTCAGGTAATGGAGCCTACGACAATCACGAGCGATGACTACAGCACTCCGGATATAAACCGGGTACACGAATTCTACGTCACTATCGACGAGAACGGAGAGTATTACTTTGGATTCCATGGTATGTCCGAGCCTCAGATGAACCGTATCGAGCTCCATTACATCAAGCTGACCGAGGCGGGTATAACGGGCTCGCCGGCGGCTGTCGCCGACCTTGAAGCCGTTCCGGCTGACGAGGGACAGCTTGAAGCCACAGTTTCATTCACAACCCCGAGCACCAGCATCAGCGGCGAGCCTCTCGAGAGTCTTGACAAGGTGGAGGTCTACGTAAACGAACAGCTTGAGAAGACCATTGAGAATCCTGCGGTCAACACAGCTGTCAGCGTGACCGTCCCGACAGTCCAGGGTACGAATGTCATCATGGCCAAGGCCTACAACAGCTTCGGCCAGGGTCTGGAGGCCAAGACTACTGTCTACACCGGTGTGGTCAAGCCCGGTGTCGTGACAAATCTGAACGCGGCATACGTAGACGGACAGATCAGCCTGAGCTGGGAAGCTCCCACCGTAGGCGAGGACGGAGGCTATATCGATCCCGATGGCCTGACATACATGATTATGCGGAATGACTACACCGTATTGGCCGACGATAGCGAGGGAACCACATTTGTGGATCCGTTGACATCTTTCGAGGTTCATGGTCAGGATATAGTCAGCTACATCGTTTACGCCCGCAACGAGGCCGGTACAGGCTACGGTGTGTATTCCAACGGTGTGGTGCTGGGTGATGCGTTCTATACACTGCCGTATAGGGAAGGTTTCCCTGACGGCTATACGACGAACAAGCCTTGGGGCATAGCGAGCACTACGGAGACATCCTGGTTCACCACAACCAAGGGACAGGAGGTTTTACCGCAGGACGATGACAACGGTATGACCATGTTCGTGCCATACGGCCCGAACGAGTCAAGCCTTATCTATACAGGTCGGTTCAACCTTGCCAAGACCGAGAATCCCGTTGTCTCGGTGTGGTACTATAAGTCGGCCACTGGCGCCAACACTCTTGAGATCCAGGTCACCGAGGATTACGGCGAGTTCGAGACCCTCAAGACGATACATCTGAGCGATGAGTCAATACCCGAGGGCTGGAACAATGAGACAGTTAGACTTAAGGACTACATAGACAGTCCCTTCATAGCCATAGGCCTGAGGGGCGTAAGCGAGGATGGCGACGACTGGAACCATCATATCTATGTGGACAATATCCAGGTATATGACAACCTCAAGCATAATCTGGAACTCGAGGAATTCGATGCTCCGGGCACCATCACCTTCGGCAACACCGGATTTTTTGGTGGAGTCATCAATAACAAGGGAACAGAGAAGGCTGAGGACTATACCGTCGAGCTGCTGTGCAATGACCAGGTCGTGGGCTCTGTCAAGGGTACACCGCTGGATGCTGGCAACAGCGTGACATTCCAGCTGTCCGTCACTCCGACCTATGACCAGGCACCATCGGCCAACTATAAGGTCAACATCAACTATGCTCAGGACCAGAACCTTAAGAACAATACATCGGATTCGAAGGTGGTGCTGATTGTTGTCAAGGACTATCCCACTGTCGATGACCTGTCGGCAGGAGCCGCTGATAACGGCATCAGCCTGACGTGGACGGCACCGGAGCCAGGAACCACACCTGAGGTGACGGTTGAGGATTTCGAAAGCTACATTCCGTTCATAATCGAGGATATCGGAGACTGGACGCTCGTGGATATCGATGGCGAGGAGGGAACAAGTGGCATCTCCTTCCGGGGTAATCTGGTAGAGTATCTGAACGTAGGACTGCCCCACGCATATCAGGTGTTCAATCCGGATCTTGCCGGAATAGGCACCCAGATCGGCATCGATGCGCTTCTGCCGCATTCAGGAGCCCAGTATTTGGCATCGATGCAGGATCTTGACGGGGAAAGCGACGATTGGTTGATCTCGCCCGAACTCTGCGGTGACGAGCAGACCATATCCTTCTGGGTTAAGACACCGATTCCCAACTATGGCTTCGAGACGTTCGAGGTGCTGTATTCCACCACGGACAAGGATCCGGCAAGCTTCACAAAGATTGAGGGTGTAAAGGGCGAAGCCTTCATTTCATGGGAGGAGATAGCTGTAACGGTGCCCGATGGAACAAAGTATTTCGCTATTCGCCACACCACCAGCGGTAAACTGATGTTCGCTATTGACGATATCAGCTACATACGGAGCGGTGCCGAACTGGTCGACCTGGAGATCTCAGGATACAACATCTACCGTGACGGCATCAAGATTGCCGGAATTTCCGCAGACAGTACATCCTATGTGGATGCGGTTGACGACGAGGAGACTCACGAATACGCTGTAACGGTGCGGTACACTCAGGGCGAGTCCGGTTACTCCAATGTGGTAAGTGCCCGGAGGTCCGGTGTGGGGGTAATCGGCTCCGATACGCCCTACGTCGGCGCCGGCAAGGGAGTGATAGTGATCCGTAATGCCGGAGGCCGTGCCGTGACAGTCGCGGCAGCCGACGGCAAGACCATAATGACCGAGACTTCGGTCGAAGGTGAGCGTTCATGCAGTGCTTATCCCGGTGTATATGTCGTAACTGTCGGCGACAGGAACTATAAGGTATATGTAAAGTAGCCCCCGGGCATATTCATACTTACGGCAGCGGCGCATCCATCTGGGTGCGCCGCTTTTTCCATAGATTTGGTGGGGTGCGGAAATTTTTGTAACTTTGCACGTTAAAACACAGGTTTAAGATTTACATGCAAGACATTCGCAACATTGCTATCATCGCCCATGTGGACCATGGCAAGACCACATTGGTTGACAAGATGCTCCTGGCCGGTCACCTGTTCCGTGACAACCAGACGACAGGTGAACTGATTCTGGACAACAACGACCTGGAGCGTGAACGCGGCATTACAATTCTCTCCAAGAACGTTTCCATCAATTACAGGGGAACGAAAATCAACATCATCGACACTCCGGGACACGCCGACTTCGGCGGTGAGGTTGAGCGTGTGCTCAACATGGCCGACGGTTGCCTGCTGCTGGTGGACGCCTTCGAGGGCCCGATGCCCCAGACCCGTTTCGTGCTGCAGAAGGCCCTGCAGATCGGTCTGAAACCCATCGTGGTGGTCAACAAGGTGGACAAGCCCAACTGCCGTCCGTCGGAAGTGAACGAGATGGTGTTCGACCTGATGTTCAGTCTGGATGCCAACGAGGACCAGCTTGACTTTCCTACCATTTACGGATCGGCCAAGCAGAACTGGATGAGCACTGACTGGAAGAATCCCACTGAAGACATCACGGCGTTGCTTGACGCCATCATTAAATACATTCCCGCCCCCAAGCAGATCGAGGGCGACCCGCAGATGCTGATCACCAGTCTGGACTACAGCCAGTATGTGGGCCGGATCGCAGTAGGCCGTGTGCACCGCGGCACGCTACGCGAGGGCATGGAGATTGGACTCTGCCGCAAGGACGGCACAGTATCCAAGCAGAAAATCAAGGAACTTCACACATTCGAGGGCATGGGCCGCAAGAAAGTGGACCATGTGGACAGTGGCGACATCTGCGCTATTGTCGGACTTGAAGGTTTCGAGATCGGCGACACCATCACGCTGGCCGACAATCCCGAGCCGCTGCCTCGTATCGCCATCGACGAGCCGACGATGTCGATGACCTTCACTATCAACGATTCTCCGTTCTTCGGTAAGGACGGCAAGTATGTCACCTCCCGTCACATCCAGGAGCGCCTGGAACGTGAGTTGGACAAGGACCTGGCCCTGCGTGTGTCGAAAGGCGATCGCGAGGATATGTGGACCGTATTCGGACGCGGCGTGCTGCACCTGTCAATCCTGATCGAGACCATGCGTCGCGAGGGGTACGAGCTGCAGGTAGGGCAGCCTCAGGTAATCATCAAGGAAATCGATGGTCAGAAATGCGAGCCTGTGGAGTCGTTGAGCATCAACGTTCCGGAGGAATACTCGTCGAAGGTAATCGATATGGTGACGCGCCGCAAGGGCGACATCCTATCCATGGATTCTCGCAACGACCGCGTTGACATCGAGTTCGTGATACCGAGCCGCGGCATCATCGGACTGCGCAACAACATCCTGACTGCTACGGCCGGCGAGGCCATCATGGCCCACAGATTCCTGGAGTTCCAGCCGTGGAAAGGCGAGATAGAGCGTCGTACAAACGGCTCGCTCATCGCGCACGAGAGTGGTACGGCCTACGCCTACGCCATCGATAAGCTGCAGGACCGCGGACGATTCTTCATCTTTCCGCAGGAGGAGGTCTATGCCGGACAGGTGGTCGGCGAGAACGCTAAGGACAACGATATCGTCGTGAACGTGACCAAGTCCAAGAAACTGACCAACATGCGCGCCAGCGGCGCCGATGACAAGGCCCGTATCGTACCGCCAGTGGTATTCTCGCTCGAGGAATCGCTGGAGTACATCAAGGAAGATGAGTATGTCGAGGTGACACCTCATCATATCCGCCTGCGCAAGATTCTGCTGGACGAGAACGACCGCAAACGTGCAGCCCGTCAGGGCGAGTAACGCGCCATGGGACTGGGACGGCAGGAACGCCGCGGCGTGATTATCCTGACAGTGGTGACACTGCTGATAACGGGATGCGGCCTCACGATGCGTTACTGCGTGCCCCATGCCAGGCCGATGCCCGGCCAGGTGGTGGTCTACAAGACAGATACCATCACCGACACTGTCTGCCGCGAGCGTAAGCGGACGACACATGCCGGAGACCCGGCCGGGTCAAAAAACAAGAGTAAGAACAGAAAGAACGGACGGAAGCCGAGCCGGGAGAGGAAGACTCCCGCTGCGGCTCCCGTCCGTGATTTTCTCAAGGATACTATAGGAACTTCGGCTTCCGCCTCAGCATGGAGATGAGGAACCGAGGCTGATGCCTCAGTCGGGGAAAGTGAGGTTAAAGACAGTCGGAGCTGCCTCAATACGGCTTACGGTACTTGGTAGGGTCGTTGATTTCCTCCAGAATCGACAGATAGGAGGCATAGCGTGACTCGGAGATGTAATGGTCGCGGACTGCCGGACGCACAGCGCACCCAGGCTCGTCCAGGTGCTTGCAGTCACCGTAGCGGCAGTTCTTGCCGTGTTCGAATATCTCAGGGAAATAATGAGACACCTCCTTGGCGTCGAAGTCTATCGTTCCGAATCCGCGGATGCCGGGAATGTCGATTATCTCGCCTCCCTCGGGCAGTGATATCATCTCGGAGAATGTGGTGGTGTGCATTCCGGTGTGATGGATGTCGGATATCCTTCCGGTCTTCAGGTTGGCGCCGGGCACCAGCGCATTGATGAGCGAGGACTTGCCCACGCCTGAGTTGCCGGCGAACAGTGAAACCTTGTCCTTAAGCACTTTCTTCAGGACACCGAGTCCCTCGCCGGTCTGGGCCGAGACCATGTAGACCGGGTACTTGACCGATTCATACAGATATTTGATTCCGGCCGCCAGCTCGCGGTCGTCATTGTCCCAGATATCGCACTTGTTCAGGATAATGGCTCCGGGTATATCGTAAGCCTCGGCGGTGGCGAGGAATCGGTCGATGAATGTGGTGGGAGTGACAGGATCGCGGAGCGATGCCACCAGAAAGGCTGTGTCAAGGTTTGTGGCCAGGATGTGCGATTCCTTCGATAGGTTCGAAGCGCGGCGAATTATGTAGTTGCGGCGAGGCTCCACGGCCACGATGTAGTCGGCGTCGTCGGCGGCATGGGCTATGCGCACACGGTCGCCTACCGCAACCGGATTGGTGGTGCGTATTCCCTTGATACGGAAATTGCCCTTGACACGGCACGGCACCTCCTGCCCGTCGTCCGTGCGGACGGTGTAGGCGCTTCCGGTGTTGCGGATCACAATACCCGCACGCTCCGTGTCGAAAGTCAATGTATTCTTCTTTCCCATAACAAATGCAAATATACACGATTTCTAACAAAAATCGTAATGAAATTGTTAATTTAGTGAGTAAAGTACTTAAAAACGGTACAAAAACTGTTATAAAAGTACTGAAAGGACTGATTTTTGGTGAAAAATTTTGATTTTAACTAAAAAATTATGACCTTTGCAGATGAAATGTGAATAACACACTAAACTTTAAAGAGATGAACATAGAATCGATTGGTACCTGGGCAGGTATGGTTTACAAGGCGCTTGAGGAAAGCGATGTCCGCATGCTCGGTCTGAAAGCCTTGAAGAAAGTAACCAAGCTGAAGAAAGACGAGCTGATGGCCGCACTTGGCTGGCTTGGCCGTGAAGGCAAGATCGCCCTCACAATGAACGACGAGGATCTGGTAGTAGCACTGGTTTAACTGACGCGCACGCTACACTGACAACACTCATAAAGGCTGCATCCGTGATGCAGCCTTTGTTGTCTGATATCGCAGCGGTTGTCGGCATGCCGTCATTTCATGGCCGAGGACAGGATGTGCTCCAGGTCGGTCACGCTGACCTTCACCTTGATCGAGCCGGACTGTGCCACGGAGATTCCACCGGTTTCCTCGCTGACCACGACGCATACGGCGTCCGTCATCTGGCTCATGCCCAGGGCGGCGCGGTGACGCAGCCCCAGGTTCTTAGGGATATCCATGTCATGGCTTACAGGCAGGATACAGCCTACTGAGGCAATCCGGTGGTTGGAGATGATCATGGCGCCGTCGTGCAGGGGCGAGTTCTTGAAGAATATGTTCTCGATCAGACGCACGTTGATGTCGGCGTCGATCTCATCTCCGGTCTTCTCGAAGTCAGTCAGCGGCATCTTGCGCTGGAACACTATCAAAGCCCCTGTCTTGGACTTTGACATCGACATGCAGGCGTAGACCACGTTCATTATCTCTGCGTGTTCGTGCTCGTCGGTCTTGCCATGCTTGAACAGCCGCCTGAACTTCTTGAGCCGCGTCGGACCACCGATGTCGATCAGGAAGCGTTTTATCTGGTCCTGGAACAGTATCACCAGGATTATCAGGCCGATGCTCATGAACTTGTCCATGATGGAGCCGATCAGACGCATGTCGAAAATCTCGTAACATACCACCCAGACGGCGATGAACAGCAACACGCCGTAGAACAGCGACAGCGTTCCGCTGTTCTTCATCAGTCGGTACAGGTAGAACAGAAGCAGGGCGACAATGAGGATGTCGATTATGTCTTTGATTCCGAATTCAATCATCTGAAGTGGGATGTGTTATGCGTGTGATTTCAGGGTAGGGGGATGTGACGGAGGGAATCCTGCCGGCGTTGGCCTGTCGAAGCATGTTGAAGACGCGGACTGTCTGGACCGCCGGCAGGACGTCATGGACCCTCAGAATGTCTGCGCCGAGCATCAACGCCATTGCGTCGACGGCAACAGTGGCGTCGCCGGCCTTGTCAGGAGTGGTTTCAAGTGGCTTGAAGAGCATCGACTTCCGCGACATGCCTGCCAGTACCGGGCATCCGGTCTCATGGAACAGATTCAACGCAGCCAACAGACTGTAGTTCTGCTCGACGGTCTTGGCGAAACCGAACCCCGGATCCACGATTATGTCATGGACGCCGGCCTGCCGGAAGTCGTGGATCTTGAAAGCCAGGTCCGATAAGACATCCGCCACAACGTCATTGTATGCGCACATGTCCTGCATGGTGGCGGGGGTGCCGCGCATGTGCATCAGGATATATGGGGTGCGAAGCGCGGCTACGGTGTCGCGCATGTCTGGATCCAGAGTGCCGCCGCCGATATCGTTGATTATGTCCACGGCAAAGTCCTCAACGACCCGGCGAGCCACATCGGCACGGAATGTGTCGACGGAGATGATCGCGTCGGGGATCCGTTCGCGTATCGCTCCCAAGGCCGGCGCGAGTCGTTCGTATTCAGCGGCGGGGGAGACCTCCTCGGCTCCGGGTCGCGATGAATAGGCGCCGATGTCAATGATGTCGGCGCCGTCGGCCAGCATCTTCGCGGCACGCCTGGCCGCGTCGGCGCCCACACGGCTGCCGGCGTAGAAACTGTCGGGAGTCACGTTCAGGATACCCATTACTTTGGGTTCCGACAGGTCCATCAGACCCCCTTGGATGCAAATGGTTCGATTCATAGCGCGAAGATAACGCTTTTTTTGCTTATATTAAAAAAAATCGCTAACTTTGCGCCCGGTTTGGTAATCTCTGACGCGACGATAGCAGCGCGTTTATATTGCCAAGATAAATAATTAAAATAGAAAATGGATCTTATTAAGATTGCGGAGCAGGCTTTCGCCACTCCTGAGAAGAAAGTAGATGATTTCGGTCCCGGCGACACCATCACCGTAGCCTACCGAATCAAAGAGGGTAACAAGGAGCGTATCCAGCAGTACCGCGGCGTTGTGATCAAGATCAGCGGCCAGGGCGACAAGAAGCGTTTCACCGTCCGCAAGATCAGCGACGGTATCGGCGTGGAGCGTATCTTCCCTCTGGAGTCCCCCTTCATCGAGTCGATTACCAACAACAAGCTGGGTAAGGTACGTCGCGCCAAGCTGTACTACCTGCGCAACCTGACCGGTAAGAAGGCCCGTATCAAGGAGCGTTACGCCAAGAAGAGCAAGTAATCCCCCTTCGGGATCAAGGCACAGAAGGAGCATGTCCGTCTCGGATGTGCCCCTTTTTGTTTACAAATTTGTGTATAAATTTGTTATACTGACATGTGAGGCTTATTTTATTAGGTCCGGAAGCTTCACATGTCAGGAAAAATTAGTAAATTTGCGGAAAGAAACTAACAAGGCGTCCCGGTCGATGGAAACGGGCGCCATAGCTCAAAATACAGATTATGTCAGACAAGAAAGCAATGCTGATCATCCTGGACGGATACGGCATCGGCGACCATCGGAAGGATGACGCCATTTTCAATACCCCAACACCCTATATGGACCGGCTGATGTCGGAATGCCCCCATTCCGAGCTTCAGGCCAGCGGCGAGAACGTAGGCCTTCCCGACGGCCAGATGGGTAACTCCGAGGTGGGACACCTCAACATCGGTGCCGGCCGCGTGGTCTACCAGGACCTGGTCAAGATCAACCGCGCCATCAAGGACGGCTCGTTCCAGAAGAATCCCGAGATCATCAGCGCGTTCAGCTACGCCCGCGACCATAACGTGCCCATTCACTTCATGGGTCTGACCAGCGCCGGAGGCGTGCACTCCTCGCTGCAGCATCTCTACGCCCTGTGCGACACCGCCAAGGCCTACAATCTGGACAAGGTCTACCTGCACGCCTTCATGGACGGCCGCGATACCGACCCGAAGAGCGGTGCCGGCTTCCTGACCGAGGTTCAGGAGCATTGCGCCCAGAGCGCGGGCGTGATCGCCACTGTCTGCGGCCGTTATTACGCCATGGACCGCGACAAGCGCTGGGAGCGCGTCAAGGAGGCCTATGACATGCTGGTTGACGGTGTCGGCAAGAAGAGCGACGACATGGTCAAGGCCGTCGAGGAGTCGTACGCCGAGGGTGTTACCGACGAGTTCATCAAGCCTATCGTCAACACCACCGTCGACGGCCGTATCGGCGAGGGTCATGTGGTGATCTTCTTCAACTACCGCAACGACCGCGCCAAGGAGCTGACCACCGTGCTGACCCAGCATGAGGAAGGCGGCATGAAGCCAATCCCCGGCCTGCAGTACTACTGCATGACTCCATACGACGACTCGTTCAAGGGCGTGCACATCCTGTTCGCCAAGAGCGATGTGCCCGATACGCTCAGCGAGTATGTCTCGGAGCAGGGCAAGAAGCAGCTCCACATCGCCGAGACCGAGAAGTACGCGCACGTGACGTTCTTCTTCAACGGCGGCCGCGAGGCTCCGTTCCCCGGCGAGGACCGTATCCTGGTGCCCAGCCCGAAAGTAGCCACCTACGACCTGAAGCCCGAGATGAGCGCTCCCGAGGTTACCGAGAAGCTGGTCGACGCCATCGACAGCGACAAGTACGACTTCATTGTTGTCAACTTCGCCAACGGCGATATGGTGGGCCACACCGGTGTCTACGATGCGATCCAGAAGGCAGTAGCCACGCTTGATACCTGTGTCGAGAAGGTTGTGGAGGCCGGCAAGAAGCATGGCTACGAGATGGTCATCATCGCCGACCACGGTAACGCCGACCACGCCCTCAACGCTGACGGTACGCCCAACACGGCCCACTCGCTGAATCCCGTGCCGTTCATCTACATCGGCAGCCATAAGGACGCCAAGTGCGAGAACGGCCGTCTGGCCGATGTGGCTCCGAGCCTGCTCCATCTCATGGGCCTGAAGCAGCCCGCCGATATGGACGGCAAGAACCTCATTGAGTTCTGATGAACCTCAAGTCAATCATATTGTGTCTGGCCGCGGCGACATCTATCGGCGCCGCGGCCGAACATTTGGTGCTGCTGCACACCAACGACACCCATTCCAACATCGACCCCGACGCCAAGGGTGTGGGAGGCATCCTGCAGCGTAAGGCCGTGATCGACTCGGTCCGCAAGGCTGAGAAGAACGTCATCCTGATCGATGCAGGCGACATGGTCCAGGGTACCCTCTACTTCAAGTACTTCGGTGGCGATGTGGAATATCCGCTGTTCAACATGATGGATTACGACATCCGTCTGCTGGGCAACCATGAGTTCGACAACGGCATGAAGGAACTGGCCCGGCACTGGAAGAACGTCAAGGGCACCGCGCTGTCGGACAATTACGATTTCTCCAAGACCGACCTGAAGGGTGTCTTCAAGCCATACGTTATCAAGAAGGTGGGTGGAAAGAAGATCGGTTTCATCGGCCTGAATGTAGATCCCAAGGGCTTGATCTCGCAGGATAACTACACCGGGATGGAATTCAAGCCCATCATCGAGACTGCCAACCACTGGGCCGAGGTTCTGAAACATCAGAAGAAGTGTGACCTCGTGGTCGCGGTGACTCACATAGGTTACACATCGACCCCGGACCGGGAGAACGATGTCGACCTGGCGCGTGCCTCCAGGGACATCGACATCATAATCGGCGGTCATAGCCATTCTTTCGTGGATCCTAAGACTCCGGACAAGACACCTTACTGGATCAACAATGCCGACGGGAAACCTGTATTGGTGGCCCAGACCGGCAAGTATGGCCGCAACGTGGGCTACATAGACATCGACCTTGACAATCTGAAGGACCGTAAGTTCGATTACGAGTACATACCTGTGACCGACCGTTTCAGTCCCGAGGCCTACGACAAGGAGATGCAGAAGTTCCTTAAGCCGTACAGTCATGTGGTTGACTCGGTCAACAACGTGATGGTCAGCTACAGCGCGCATGCCTATCCCAATTCGCTTGGAACCGGTCCGATGGCCAATTTCGCGGGCGATACGGGAATGTGGATAGCCCGTCAGCTGACGGACAGTCTGCGCCGTGCCGGCCGTGATGTGCCGCAGGTTGATTTCGCCATAATGAACGTTGGCGGCATCCGTCAGCCGTTGCCGCAGGGCAAGATCAGCGAGGGCCTGGTCCTGAGCATGTTCCCGTTCAGCAACCGTGTGCAGATCATCCGGATGAAAGGCCGTGATTTCATCGAGACAATGGCTATTGTCGCTCCCAAGGGTGGCGAGGCCGTCAGCGATGCCATCCGGGTTGTCACCGATGATACGAAGCATATGCAGCACGTGCTGTTCAACGGAGTGCCGATGGATCCCGACCGCGATTATGTGGTTGCTACCATCGACTATCTGGCCGAAGGCAACGATGACATGACGCCGATGAAGCGGCATGAGCTTATCTACCGGGATGTGCCTGAGATTGGTTACCGTATGCTGCAGTATTTCCGCAGCATGATGGACTTAGGCGTCCCTGTGGATCCCGACCCGGTGCCGAGGTTCTTCCGGAATTTCGAATATGACATGAAACAATAGGAACCACCTTGAAACGCAGGCTATACATATCGGTCATCGTGACGTTACTGACGGTCACGGTGACCGCTTGCGTTAATGGCGGCAAGGTATCGCGTGTTGAGGGGGTGCCGGAGGCGGTTGAGAAAGCGGACCTGACGGTCGAGGCGCATGCCTGGGCGGACTCGGTCGCAGCCGGGATGGATACCGTCCGGCTTGCCTCGCAGCTGTTTATGCCGGCGTTGTATGCCCGCACGGATTTCTTCACGGTGCGGCAGATTCTGGAATATGCCCGCGAGGGTATCGGTGGCGTGGTGCTGTTGAAGGGTACCAGTGTCGAGGCCAAGGCATTGGCCGATACGATGGTATCGGCGGGGGAGATAACACCGTTCATGGCCATTGATGCGGAATGGGGTCTGAACATGCGGCTGGCCGATGCTCCGCAGTTTCCGGCGAACGGACGCATATCGTCGGCCGTGCAGGACCAGCTGATGTACGATTACGGCCGTGAGGTGGCCCGCGAATGCCGGCAGTTGGGTATCACGATGGTATTGGGTCCTGTTCTGGATGTGAGTGACAATAACCGTTTCTTAGGAATCCGTAGTTTTGGTTCAGATCCGGAACGGGTATCCTCGTTAGGGCTGGCGTATGGCCGTGGCTTGATGGACGGCAATGTGTTGCCCGTGGCCAAGCATTTCCCCGGTCACGGTATGGTCAGAAGCGACTCGCACAAGGGTAAGGGTGTGATAAATGCCAGTCTGCAGCGGATGGACAGCGTGGATCTGGTGCCGTTCCGTCGTTGGTCGGCCAACGGCATGCCGGCCGTGATGGTGGGACACCTGGCTGTCCCGGCCATCGATTCGGAGATGCGTCCCGCGGCGGTATCGCGTACGGTAATGACTGACTTGCTGAGGGATGACTTGGGATACAACGGATTGATAATAACCGATGCCATGAATATGTTAGGTGCTGAGGGATACTCGGCGGCTGACGCTGTCCGTGCGGGAGCCGACATCATCATCGCTCCGGCCAACACATCGAAGGAAATCAAGGGTATTGTCGATGCCGTGCGCCGTACGGACATTACCATGCCCGAGTTGCGCCGGCATGTAGCCAGAATCCTGTTCTACAAATACATGTTGCGCAACCGTCGCGAGGCTCCCGACAGCCTGTTCATCCCCCTGACAGACTCCATAGCCCGTAAACTCAGGGGATAAAAGAACAAACCCTTCGCGATATTGGATGCTTCAATTGACATGCCACACATACCCGCATTTCAGGTCTAAACGCGATGACTTTAATTGGCTTCTGGTTCAACGGTACCGCTGACTCTCTGGAATCGCATGCCGATCATGTAGTTCGGTTCATCCGGGAAACCGATGCCCTCAATCTGGCCATCCTTCCATTGTGTGTAGAATTTCGTGAGCCCCCCTTTATCCTTGGTGAGCCAGAAGGAATACGCGGATGTCTGACCGCTGTGAAGAGTCCTGTCTTTAGAAATTTCCCATATCGAGGAGGCGGTCCTTTTGCTATTGACACCACTCCCGAGGCTCCGAAATGGCGCCGTAAGCGCATGATGTCGGATGCCGATGTCATCATTATCCTGATCTGTTTCCACTTCAACACCTACTGCAACTTCAAGCACTGCTACCTGTCATGCGTGCGCGGGCAGTGGCGTCATCTGTTCCCGTGGACATTCTCGTACAACAGGTAAGTGGGGTTCAAGCTGTACCTGCTGTGCAACGAGATAGGCGAGATAGACAACTTCGTATTGACCGGGGCCAATGTCGACGACCGCGACGGATCCGTCATCGACGCGCAGACAGACAAGGTGTTCGGCAAACCCTACGCCGACAGGGGATATATCTCCAGGTGCCTTTTCGGACATCTCTGGGACAACGGGGTGCATATAGTGACCGGCCTGCGGTCAAACATGAAGCAACGTCTAATGCCTCTGTACGACAGGATAATGCTCCGCAAGAGAAGCATAATAGAGTCCCCGAACGACATACTCAGGAACGTGGCCCAGCTGGTTCATTCCAGACACAGGAGCGTCCATAATTTCCTGATGAACATGCTGGGCGCGATCGGCGCTTACTGCTTATTCGCGATCAAGCCGGAGGTGGACTTCGATTCCGAGGTGCCTGATTCCAACGGCCGGCTTGTAATCCGGCAATAATTGTATTTGACCTGACAAAATCAGGTGAGCCATATCAGGCTACCCGATTGTTTGTGTCTATCTGTCTCCAACATATTTATCAGATCCTAATCCCGAACTCGCGTTTATAACTTGGTGGCGTCTGGGCCTGAGAAAGTCATTCTGACGGGAAGTATCCGGCCTGAAGAATCGAAATGCAGTTCATCAATACAGGTGATGCGGTCGTTGCCGTCTTCGGAACCAATGGGGTGCCTGTGATAGACTATGTAGTATTTTCCAGTCTTGGACGAGTGGATTACGGAATGATGTCCGGCCCCCGTTCCTATCTCGGAGTCTGATTCCAATATCGTGCCTATCCGTTCAAACGGTCCGAACGGGGAGTCGGCCATCGCATACGCCACCCGGTAGTCGTTCTTAGTCCAGTCCCCCTCGCTCCACATGAAATAATACTTCCCGTCTTTGAGCAGCATGAACGGACCTTCGGTATAATCCTTCGGCGTTACTTCCTTATAAAGAGAACCGTCGGGAAAAGGAACCAGAGTCTTGAAATCGTCCGACAACCGGACCATGTTGCAGTGGCCCCAGCCTCCGTAATACATATACCAGTTGCCGTCTTTGTCATGGAACACGAACTGGTCGATGGGCTGCGCCCCGTTTACTATCTCATTGATGAGTGGACGGCCCAGCAGGTCCTTGTACGGCCCTTCGGGACGGTCGCCTACGGCCACTCCTATGCCGCCGATCTCTCCCTCGTGAACGTCGTTGGCTCCAAAAAAGAGATAGTACTTTCCATCCTTCTGAAGTACGGCCGGCGCCCACATCGCGCCCCAAGCCCATTTCACTTCGTTTGTGTCGAGGATGTTCTCATATTTGGTCCAGTGCTTAAGGTCGGTGGTTGAGAAGCAGTCGAAAGCGGTCTGTTCCTTGAACGGCAGGCTTCGTGTGGGATATACGAACAGTGTGCCGTCATATACGATTCCTTCCGGATCGGCGTATGGACCAGGAAAGCAAGGATTACCGGCCTCGGTGCTTGCCTGGCTTGAAGTGGTTGACGCGCATAATGCAATCCCGCTTAAAACCAAACTGAATAATAAGATTAAAGATTTGTCAGTCATTTTCATAATGATAGCGTTTTGTCATAATGATAGCGTAGAAGGAACGATGCCTTAGTGTCACAAAGGCCTTATGCGGAATCTTTGCTTTAGATTGGCCGTATCGTTACCTTCCTGTGGTGTCAGGGACTCGCAGATTACCGGGGCCGACATTTCGAAGAAACGTGTCACCTCGTTGATGTTCTCGCCGTTCAGAATCATTCGGAATGTCCTGTTCCTCAGTTCCGGCGCGATATCGAACTCCACGTCGTACATCTGCTGGAGTCTGTTGCAGATGCTCACAAGGGGTTCGTCTTCAAAGACGAGCATTCCCTTTTTCCAGCAGCAATATTTTTCCGTATCGGTCTCCTTGCTTATGACGGGACGTCCGTCGGTTATGCTTAGGTGCTCGCCGGGTTCAAGGGCGAGCGACCGGTCCTTTATCCTCACGTTCACATGACCGTTGACTAACGTGACCGAAGCAATCGAATCGTACGCATTGACATTGAACTCCGTACCTGTGGCCGTGACGGTCATGTACGGGGTGTGCACGTTAAACGGATGCCGCGAATCGGTCTTGACCTTGAAATAAGCCTCACCCTGCAGGAAAACGTTTCTTTCATCGCCGTCCATCCCCGGACTGTATGTCAGGGAACTGTTGGCATTGAGCCAGACTGTGGTGCCGTCGGGAAGGTCAGTGGAACTCAGGCTCCCGAATGCAGTGGCGATCGTCACGTTGTCGAGAACCGCATGCTGCGAGCGGTCGATCAACAGATAGGCCACTAAGGCAAGAAGCGGCAGAAGTATCACCGCTGCAATGCGTGACCAGAAACCGAACAGCTTACGGAACACAGAGCGTCGGCGCGGCATGATTCCCGTTTCCCTAAGTATGTTCCGTTCCGCGACCTCCGTATTGATGTCACTGATGTCTACAGCCGGGTTCAGTACGGACCATATATCCTGCTGGCGTAGGAAATACTTCCTATTGTTGTCATCACCCTGAATCCAGTTGAACAATTCCTCAATCTCAGGTGATGTGGCATCACCCGCCAGATAACGGCTTATCAGAATGTCTATATGATTGTTATCGGTGTAATCCATCGCGTTCAGTTAGATAAGTGGTGAAACAATAGAGTCAGGTATATGATGAATTTGTAGCTTTGTAAATTCTTCTGAAGGAATCTGACGGCTTTGCTGACACGGGCCTCTACGGTTCTTACCGAGATGTTGAGCTTTTGGGCTATTTCCGTGTATTTCAGGTGATGGGTTCTGGACAGACTATATGTCTCAAGCACCTCGGGATCAAGTTGAGAGAGCAGCTTCTCCATGGCATCTTTCAGTTCAGTGTAGAATATATGTTCGTCGGCAGGGAGTGCCAGGATCATCTCATGGTATGTGTCCTGATACAGGGTCTTGACTTTGCGGTGCTTGATCTCGTTCAACGCCAGATGCTGCACCAGGGATATCAGATAAGTCTTGAGCGAAGTGCGTATGTCAAGAATCTTTCTGTTTGCCCAGATCTTGAAGAATGCCTCCTGCACGATATCCTCGCAGGTCTCCGAATCGAGTATGAAACGCGATGCGAAGAGAACGAGGTCCGGATAATATTTACGAAAAATTTGCAGAAATGCCTCATGGCTGTCTAATTTCAAGGCAGCCAGTAGAAGAGTTTCATTTTCAAATATTTCGTTTTCCATGTTATTTCAGGAGCAATGCTAAAGTTGCCGCGAAGTTAGATATTATTGTCCGATAATGCAAGCACTTACGACAAAAGTTTCACAAATTGAAAATTTTGTGGTTTTTCGATGTGGATTATTTTTGGTCAGTTGCTCTATGTATATACGGATGTTAAAAAGTCCCTAATAAAACCTAAAATCAATTAAAATACCAATCATATTAAAAGATGAAGGAAAAACCAATTATGCATTCTCAGTCCGGCATATGGCTACCGGCACTAAGGATATTGATCCTTGTGTTGATGTTCGGCTGTGTGCTGTCGGCCCGGGCTTCCGACAGCAAGGTGTCCATCGATGCTAATGGAACCGCCTTGGAAAATGTTCTTAAATCAATAGAACGACAGACAAAGTACAGGTTCATATACAGTAGGGAGACCATCAATGTAAGTGTCCCCGTGACCCTTAAGGTAAAGGACGAGAGCCTGACGACGGTTCTTGATAAACTTTTTGTCGGTCATGATATATCATACGCCATAGAAAAAAAGCAGATAGTGCTGAATAAGAAATCTGGCACCCGTCTCAGACCTTCGAAACAGCAGTGGTCCGCAGCAGAGAAGATAAAAATCACCGGTATGGTGACCGATGCCCAGGGCGAGCCTCTGATCGGTGCCTCGGTTACGGTAGAGGGCACGCATATAGGGGTGACCACCGACATTGACGGTAAATATGAAATAGATGTCCCTGAGGGTGGACGACTGATGTTCTCATATATCGGTTATTCATCTGAAAAGAAGAAAGTTGACAGACCGGGACGACTGGACGTCGTTATGTCGGAGAATCAGCAGTTGCTTAACGAGGTGGTGGTGATCGGCTACGGCACGATGGACAAGAAGGAACTGACCTCCGCCATAAGCCATGTCGGCGAGAAGGACTTCCTGTCCGTAAGTACCCTTGATCCCAAGATGCTGATACAAGGCAAAGTGCCGGGTGTGTCCATAACCAATACCGGCGCGGGAGACCCGAATAACCAGGCCAGTATCCAGATTCGCGGCGTGTCCTCGCGTTCCGCAGGTCTGGGGCCGTTGATTGTCATCGACGGAGTGCCGGGCGGAGACCTTACGAACGTCAGTCCCAGCGACATCGCTTCGTTTGACATTCTGAAGGACGGCGCCGCATCGGCCATATATGGAACGCGGGGATCCAACGGAGTCGTCGTGGTTACGACCAAGAAGGGGGCGCGCGACGGAAAGACACACACATCATATTCCTGTACGCTGTCATGGGATGTAATGAAAAAAGAGCTGGACATGATGAGCGCGCAGGATTTTCGCGAGGTCAGACTCGGCTGGGGAGACCCGGGAGTTGATATCGGCGGAAATGTCGACTGGCTTGACGCCGTGTCGCGCACGGGATTCACGATGAAACATACGCTTTCGGTAAGCGGCGGAAATGAAAGAAGCAACTATCGGGTGAGTGCCGACTATCGCGATGCGAAGGGTATAGACCTGCGGTCGGGCAGGCGCGAGTATGGTGCGCGCGCGTCGGTGCATCATTCCACCAAGGGCGATCTGTTCACGATAGACCTCAATGTGGCGCCGCGCGTCATATCGCGTGACAATGCCGACTGGGGAGTGTTCAAGGATGCCATAGAGGCCAATCCGACCACCCCTCTGATGGATCCCAACAATCCCTCGCAATATTATAATTTCTTCGGGCAGATTGCCGGCAGCAACCCTGTGGAGAGACAGAAGCTGGAGAAAAGCCATGGCGATGACAGACTGCTGGACATGGACGGATCGCTGAAGCTTAACCTGCTTCCGTTGTTTTACAGGAACGAGGTGACCGAACAGAATCTATCCACCCAGATTATGTTTGCGAGTCACCATTACAGCAACGACAACACCTCGTTCGTACCGTCGACCAGCACGGCATGTCTGAACAGCGGACACGAGGGCGTCGCTTCCCGCTCATACAGTAAAAATCATCAGTACATTCTGGAATGGCTTACAAATTACAGCGCATGTTTCGCGGACAAGCACAATCTGAAAGCCATGGTCGGATATTCCTATCAGTATTCCCAGTCTTCGGGCTTCAATGCGGAGAACCGTGATTTTCCCAACGACGGTCTCGGTGCCGACAATCTCGGATCCGGACTGTGGGCCAAGGAAGAAGGCGAGGTGCTGATGGGCAGCTATAAGAACGATTCGAAACTTATCTCCTTCTTCGGCCGACTGAGCTATGATTACGACGGCAAATATCTTGTCACCGCGTCCCTGCGTCATGAAGGATCGTCAAAATTCGGCAAGAATCATAAATGGGGTAATTTCCCCGCCGTTTCCGTAGGATGGCGTATCTCGCAGGAGGAATTCATGAAGGGTATCACATGGATAAACGACCTGAAGATAAGGGCCGACTATGGAGTCACCGGCAATCAGGATTTCGGCAGCTATCTGTCCATAAACACCATGAGCGGATTCGGATACTATTACTATAACGGGAAATATATACAGGTGTGGGGACCCGGCAAGAACGTGAACCCCGACCTACATTGGGAAAAGGGAAAGAACTGGAATGTCGGTCTTGATTTCTCATTGCTCGACAATCGCATCTATGGCTCGCTGAACTATTTCAATCGCAGGCAGCAGGATCTGCTCGGCAATTACACGGTGTCGGTGCCGCCGAATATCCATGGCGAGACATTTGTAAACGTGGGAACGATGAAAAACACGGGATTTGAATTCGACCTTAACTTCAATGCCGTGGAGACCCGGGATTTTTCATACAATTTCAGTGTGATCGGAAGCACGATGAGCAATAAGTTCGTGAAATTCAGTAATTCGGAATATGTCGGATAGGATTATTACAGCGTCTGCGAGACAGTGAATCCGTATCCCTACTATTTCCTGCAGCGCATCGAGAAGGGCAAGCCCATAGGCAATTTCTACATGTGGAAATATGCCGGCGTAGACCGCAACGGAGACTGGGTGGTATATGATAAGAACGGAGAAATGATCAGTGCGTCGATGGCTACTGAAGAAGACCGTCGTGTGGTCGGAAACGGAATGCCGAAATTCACCATGTCGACGACACATAACTTCCGTTACCGCAATTTCGATTTATCGCTGTTCTTCCGGGGGGCTTTCGGTTTCCAGATCTTCAACATTCATGATTTTTATTACGGCACCCGCAATTTCAACGGCAATATGTTGAAAAAGGCATATGGCAAGAATTTCGACGTGTCTCCGTATTCCGCTCCTGTAGTTAGTGACTATTTCCTTGAAAACGGCGACTATTTCAAGCTTGACATGATAACGCTGGGATATACGCTGCGCTTTCCCCAATGCCGTTTCATAGACAAGGTGAGGGTCTACGGCACTGTCAATAATGTGTTCACGCTCACAAAGTTCACCGGCGTCGATCCATCCACCTATCAAGTCAACGGCCTGCAGCCCGGAGCGCAGGGCGACCGGAGTTATTACCCCTCGACGCGTCAGTTCATCGTGGGCCTTCAGGTTGATTTCTAACAGCAAAAACAACTAAGACATGAAATTTCTGAAACATATAGCGATAGCCACTGCGTCAGTGCTGGTCCTGGGAGGTTGCTCCAACCTCGACGAGACTCTCTACGACCAGGTGGGTTCGGAAAATTATTATAATACCAAGATGGATGTGATCCGGGCCGTGTTCCGACCCTTCGAGCATGCCTACTGGAGTATATGCAACCGTCATATACTGAACGAGCTTCCTGCGGATCAGCTCATCACGCCCACCCGCGACGGCTGGTTTTATGACGGAGGATGCTGGGAACGCCTGCATTATCATACATGGACTGTAGACGACTTCGTCGAGGCCAGGGATGAATGGAACGGCTGCTTTCAGGGAATCATGCAGTGTAATCTGGTGATAGAGGATTTAAGCCGGTTCACTCCCGAGCAATTCGGTTTCAGCGAGGCTGAGTTCCACAATCTGACGGCGCAATGCCGTATACTCCGTGCGTGGTTCTACATAAGGCTGCTTGATGAGTTCCGCAATGTGCCCCTGGTCACTACCTACAGTGACCGCCCCAATAATCCCCAGGCGGCTCCCGAAGAGGTATTCAAGTTCATAGAGAGTGAGCTTAAGGATAATCTCGGACTGCTTATAAAGAAAAACGGTCTGGGCACGAACTCTCAGATTCAGGGACAATGGACACAGGCCGCGGCCGCGTCACTGCTGGTGCGTCTGTATCTGAATGCCGAAGTATATACGGGTCAGCCCCGATATGAGGATTGCGCCAAGATAGCCCAGGATATCCTCGACAACAAATATGGCGACTATGCCGTGGCCGACCGTTGGGACGCAGCCTTCGATTATGACAACGACAATTGCGACGAAGTGATCTTCGGGTTCCCGGGCGCGAAAGGATATTCACACTGGCACTACGATTACAACACCTACGCCTGGACGGTTCCCGCCAATGCGGCGTGGTTCCTGGACGACAACAAGTCCGGCATCCATCATAACTGCAAGTATGCCGCTTCGCCAAGCTATGACCTGGACGGCAATCTGTATGATTATGAGCTCGGAATGCCCGTGCAGAACTTCAGGAAATATCCTGGCGACGAGCGTATGAAGTTCTATACCAATACCGGCGACAGCCGCCGCGAGGGTATGTTCCTCTACGGATATCTTGAATATAAGGACAATTCCGGAAACATGACGCGTCTGCGTGCTCCCGAGCTTCCATACGACCTGTATATCCGCGATGCCGTGGGCAAGTTCCAGGGCCTTGATCCCGACAAATGGCCCGGCGACAAGACCAGTACGTTGCGTAGCGGCGATCATAATTCGGGATGGCATTTCGTGAAATATCCGTTGTTGAGCGATGGCGATCCGAATCAGGTGGAGAGCGATTATACGGAGATCCGCCTTCCGGAGATCGTCTATTCGCTGGCCGAATGCAAGATGCGTGCGGGCGACAAGACAGGAGCCGCGCGGCTGCTGAATACCGTAAGACGTCGTAATTATCCGGCCGAGAACCTCGATAACGTGCTGTACGCTCCCGAAG
Organism: Bacteroidales bacterium; assembly: GCA_019416425.1. Lineage (GTDB taxonomy): Bacteria > Bacteroidota > Bacteroidia > Bacteroidales > Muribaculaceae > Lepagella. The sequence goes on along the minus strand of DXXK01000085.1, from coordinate 18,323 downwards.
GAAAGGCGAAGTTCGACGAGAACGAGATGCTGGCCGAATGGGGCCGGGAATTTTTTGCCGAAAGCCGGCGACGGATAGATCTGGTGCGTTTCGGAAAATTCAATACCGGACGCTGGTGGGACAAGACCTCGGATGCCGACAGCCATACGGCGATATTCCCCATAGTCCGCTCCATTCTCAACTCCAACTCCCTGCTGGAGCAGAATCCGGGATACGGCAGATAATCGTGCTGAACAGGGCTCCCGACATCTCGGGAAGAAGCCTGAAACAACTTCTCACTAATTAATCGACAAAGACTTATGAAGTTAAAGAATATATTCAGTTTACTGTCCGTCCTACTGATGTTGGCGCTAAGCGGATGCGAGGGGGCGAAAGATCTGGTGATAATAGAAGATGACCTTCCTATAAAGACCTCGGTACTTTATATGGTCGGGGATGCCACACCCAAGGGCTGGGACATAAATTCCCCGACACCCCTTGTGGCATCGGACGAGGACCCTCTTGTGTTTACGTGGGAGGGCAACATGAATGTCGGAGAAATGAAACTCTGCATCACTACCGGCAGTTGGAACGATCCGTTCATTCGTCCTCTGACGGGAGGAACGGAAATAGGCAAAGAGCCGATCAACGACGCGCCGTTCAAGATGACCGCCGGGGACCCGGACGACAAATGGAACATAGTGGAAGCCGGTGTGTATAGACTTGAGTTCGACATGCGTCACCGCACCATGAGCACAGAGTATCTGCGTGAACCCGACGGACCCGAGATAACGCCTATCGAGACTGAAAACCTGTATCTTATCGGAGACGCTACACCCTCATGGTGGAACATAGACACGCCTACGCCTTGCGAAAGAATCTCGGACTTCATATTCGTTTATGAGGGCGGTCTGAACGAAGGGGCGCTGCAGGCACTGCTCACACCCGGCGACTGGGCTCCGGCTTTCATACTTCCGATCGAAGCCGACAGCAAGATCGGTAAATCGGGGAAAGACAAGGAAACCTTCAATTATTCCATTAACCACAACAACATGTGGCAGGTAGAGGATGCCGGACGTTACCGTCTGACCTTCGACCTCGAGCACTGGACCATTTCTGCCGAATATCTGGGAGCATACGCTCCGGAGAAGCTTTATATCGTGGGTTCAGCCACAACGGGAGGCTGGAGTCTCGACAATGCCACGGAGCTGACTCCGGTAGATGGAATCGAAGGAGAGTATACCTGGACCGGATATCTTTCCAAAGGAACGTTCAAGGCCACGACGGTCAAGGACTTCGGCGCGCCGTTCTATAGGCCTTCGTCGCCGGATTGCCAGATTTCCGAAAACGGCATAACCGCGACCGATGTCGTATTGACATCCGAGCCGGACGACCAGTGGAATGTGGTCACTGCCGGCAACTACAAGATAGACATCAACACAAAGAAGATGACAATCTCGGCGGAATATCTGGGAGATCCCGGAAAGAGACCCATTGAAACGTCAACGCTGTATATCCTGGGCGACGCCACTCCCAACAGCTGGGACATCGGTGCTCCGACGCCGCTTGTGATGAAATCGGAACATGTATTCGTATATGAGGGGAAACTCTTCAAGGGTGCCCTTCAGGCCACGGCGATGGCCGGAGACTGGAACGTTCCGTTCATTCTGCCTGTGGCTAATGGCTGCAAGATAAGCAAGACAGGTGTGGAAAGCGACGAGTTCGATTATCTCGTAGACCATACGAATATGTGGCAGGTGGAAGACCCGGGCAATTACCGTCTGACATTCGACCTCGAGAACTGGACCATAAGCGCCGAATATCTCGGCGAATGATGTTTGAGTGAATGCGAGAACATCGCATTCACTTAAACTTCTCTAAACAACCTTTGAAAATCAAATCAGAAAACAAGTTAAAATGAAAATAAGAATAAGAATTATGAGCCTACTTGCATCCACGCTCGCCGCGGTGGCATTGTCAGGGTGCGTCGAGAGCATCGAGATGCGGCGTCCTCAGAAGTTTGAGTTACCGGAGCTGCCTCCCATCGAAGATATACACAACTTCAAGGCTCCGCTGTACTGGAGTGTCTATGAATATTGCCATACCCAGTCGCAGAGTGGCGTGAAGAACGAGGACATGGACATCACCGCCGCTCAATGGGAACAGATAACGGACTGGCTGGCCCGTGACCTGAAGCCATACGGTTACGATATGGTATGCACCGACGGCTTCATATCGCAGAACTGTAAGGACGGGTCGCCGTATATGACGCATTACGGCTCGATGTCCATAAAGAAGCTTGTGGAGATGTGTAAGAAAAAGGGCCTGAAGGTCGGTATCTATGACAATCCCCTCTGGGTGCACGCTCCATGGGACACCAAGGTGCCGGATTCGGAATATACCGTAGGCGACCTGCTCTGGGACCATAAGAGCGAGGTCCTGAATCCCGGTACGGAGGACATGTGGGGATTCCAGTGGGTCGTGGCCAGTTATCCCGGCGCCAAGGAATACATAGACGGATTCTTCAAGCATTACGCTGAACTCGGAATCGAATACATCCGTGTCGATTTCCTGTCATGGTACGAGGACGGAAAAGACAGGAACATGGGTCCGATAGGCCGTGGCTACGGGCGTGAGTCGTATGTTCGCGCATTGTCTTACATCGCGGAGAATGCGAAGAAATACGGGATATTCATATCGCTTGTGATGCCTCATCTGTATTATGACGCCGAAATTGAGAAACTGTGCGGCAACATGGTGCGTATCGTGCAGGATACCGGCAACGGCGGCTGGTGGCACTATTCCGATTGCGAGAGAGGAAAATCGTGGACCACATGGCCGAATTGCATGAATATGTTCGACGGATTCGTATATTGGTCCCATATCTCCGGGCGTGGCAAGGTATTGCTGGACGGTGACTTCATCCGTCTCAACACTTTCAACACCGACGCAGAGAAGGAATCGGTGGTGTCGCTTCAGCTTATGGCCGGAGGACCGGTCACGATAGCCGACCAGTACGATACCATCGGCGACAATACCCGATTCTATACCAATACGGAAATGCTGGCCCTTAATACCGATGGCTTTGTGGGCAAACCATTGAGCGACGAACTGAACAGCAAGGAGAGCCAGATCTGGTACGGACAGTTGTCGGACGGCAACTATGTGATAGGCCTGTTCAACCGCGATGACAATGCCATGTCGGTCAGCGTCGATTTCAAGACACTCGGCATCGACGGCGAATGGAAAGTCCGTGACTTGTGGAAGCATGCGGATGAAGGCGTCGCAAAATCATTGTCGGCCACACTTGCTCCTCATGGATGTAAAATAGTAAAACTCACCAAATAAATACATATAGCCAATGAGAAAAATTATCTTATCAATCATCATGGCCGTTTCAGGAAGCGCCATGGCCCTGGCAGACAACCCCGCGGAACTGTATATGATTGGAGGGGCCACCCCGGGTGGATGGTCCTGGAACGACGTGACAGTAATGACGCCTGTAGAGGGAGAGACCGGTGTCTACTCCTATACAGGCGCGCTGAAAGCCTTCGATTTCAAGATTTATTCCGAAAGAGATGATAGCTGGAGTGGCAAAGCCGCTTACCATCCGGAGACGGAAAACTGCGAGATCTCGAAAACCGGCGTGGCAAGCGATAAAATTGTGCTCACCAATGAGCAAGACTACAAATGGCTGGTAAAGGATGCAGGCGTGTATACGATAACCGTCAACATCGATGCAATGACAATCTCCGCGACTTATGTCGGAGAAAGTGAACAGCCCCAGACATTATATCTGATTGGTGATCTGTGCGGATGGAGTATAGATAATCCGACGCTTTGTGAGTCAGACGGAGACAACGTATATGTCTACACCGGCGAATTTCAGGAAGGTTGGATTTTCCAGGCTATGCGCGAGAAGGGAAATTGGATGGCGGATTTTATCGTCCCGACAGAGGCCACGACTCTTGACAACCCGAGCGGCAGTGTAACAGCGATGGTTTATATCCCTGAAGCCGGGCTGGAGAATAATGCATGCCAATCTTCATCGGACCACAGCAAAGCCTGGAGCGTGGAGAAGGCAGGAACCTATACCCTGAAGTTCAATCTCAATGACTGGACGCTGAATGTCACTCCGAACGGTTCGACGGGCGGCGTTGAAATCGTGACCGATGCGAATGCTCCGGCTGAGTACTATAACCTGCAGGGTGTGCGCGTATATGATCCCGCCGGCGGATTGTATCTGGTACGTAAAGGTGGAAAAGTCTCGAAGGTCATGATAAAATAATCCGGAATGAGATTACTGACGATTATCGGGATCTGTGCGTTAAACGTATGTCTGTGCGCACAGACTCATGCAAACAAGCTTGAACACACCGCTCCGCAGGGCGGTGTGTCAAGTTATAAGACATCTGCGGGTTCCATCGAGCTGCCGAGGATTTATACCGACAACATGGTGCTGCAGCACAATTCCGTGGTGACGATTCCCGGCATCGCCGCACCCGGGTCGAAGGTCGTCCTGAAGGCGGACTGGCTGAGTGCACCGGTTTCAGCCGTGACTGACGGAAACGGGAAATTCACGCTGAAACTTCCCACTCCGGACTGCGGGGGACCATACACCATCGTTCTGAATGACGGTCATGGCGAGAAGGTATTGCAGAACATACTGATAGGCGAAGTGTGGCTCTGCTCGGGACAGTCGAACATGGAGTTTCCCATACGCGGCGACTGGGCCCGCGTGGCGGATGCCGACAGGGTAGTGGCCGACATGGGGCGTCCGGCTTTAAGAATGCTCCAGATAAAGAACACGACATCGCTAACGCCTCTGGATGACGCAAGTGTGGAATATGGATGGGTGGAGTCTTCGCCGGCGGCCGAATCATTTTCCGCAATCGGTTATATGTACGGCAGAATGCTTCAGGATTCCCTCGAAGTGCCTGTAGGCATGATCGACGCCACATGGGGAGGCACGACCGTCGAGGCGTGGACTCCGCGCGAGGCTCTCAAGGGTGTGCCGGGATTTGAATATTATTATGAGCTGTCGGGAGGCAAGGACCGGGAGACCGCGCTGTCGGAGACGGAGGTAAGGCGAACTTATGAAGCCACGGGTGACAATAGACCGGCTTATCCGTTCGACAAGTCAAGGATGCAGTCCGGAAAGACATGGGGAAAGATGCCTGTGCCTTCTTTGTGGGAAGACAATGCGTTGCCCGGATTCGACGGGATCGTGGCGATGCAGTTTGAGCTCAATCTGCCTCAGGACGCGGCAGGAAAAGACCTTTTGCTTTGTCTTGGAGCCGTAGACGACATGGACAGGACGTATTTCAACGGAAATCCCGTAGGGAGTTGCCATATTCATGACCTTGCGCGGGAATATAAGGTGGACGGCAGTCTGGTGAAGGCAGAAGGGAATGTCATTACGGTGGAAGTGGTGGACAACGGCGGGGGAGGCGGTATCTGGCGGTCTTCTTATGCCGTGGTGGACGGTAAGAGATATACTCTTGACGGTGAATGGAATTATACGGTACTGTCCGATTTTTCGAAAACGGAAATGTCGTATGTGTGGCCTGAGTCGAACAATCATCCGATGGTGTTGTATAACGCCATGATCAATCCGTTGACCACATTGCCTATAGCCGGGGTCATCTGGTACCAAGGCTGTCAGAACGTCGGACGTGACGCTCAATACGAGGTATGTTTCAAGAACATGATAAAAGGGTGGCGAAAGGCGTTTGATGATCCGGATATGCCGTTTTATTTCGTGCAGCTTGCCGGATTCCTTCAGCCGGTCGTAGTTCAGCCGGATTCGCGATGGGCGCTCCTGAGACATGCTCAGTCGAAGGCTCTTGAACTGCCGAATACCGCTATGGCGACTGCAGTCGATATCGGCAATCCAGTAGACATCCATCCGGTGAACAAGGCTGAGGTGGCACGAAGGCTTGCAATCATAGCGTTGGACAGGGTATATGGCATGAAACAGATATGCGAGGCTCCTGCATGCACGTCTGTGGTCAACGACGGAAAGAGCGTGACATTGACCTTCAGCGGACCGGTCAAGGCTGTGGGTGGAGTGGCTACAGGGTTCATAATCGGAGACAGGACGGGAAGATGGGTATCGGGCTGTCCTAAAATGATCGATGACAGGACCATTCGTATTTCATCGCCATTGATAGACGATCCGGTTGCGGTACGTTATGACTGGGCGGACTATCCCGGAGGCAATCTCTACGGCGCGAACAATCTGCCCGTATTGCCGTTTGCAACCGATAAATAATATTAATTCTAAAACTACCACTAAAACCATGATGTTAAAAATCAGGACAATCGTCCTGCTTTCGTGTTTCTGTTGCATGTCGATGGCTAATGCGGGCAAAACGTATGTAAAATCTCCCGACGGCCGCGTTTCGGTGGAATTCAGTCTGGACAGGAAAGGAAGTCCTTTCTATTCGGTATCATACGGCGACAAGGAGATAATCCGTCCGTCGTGCATGGGATTCGAATTGTCCGACGGTACATCGCTGTCCGACGGATTTCGCATCAAGGAGATAAGTCGCGAGCAGTGTGACAGCCTGTGGACTCCCGTATGGGGAGAAAACGATTCGATACGCGAGAATTACAACGGAATGACCGTATCCCTTTCGAAGAACAAGACCCGGATGGACATAGAGTTCAGGGTGTTCAACGATGGCATGGGCTTCCGCTATGTGTTTCGTGAACATCCGCGTCAGGTGTTGGTGCTGAAAGAGGAGGTGACGGAATTCGCCATGACCGGGAACCACACGGCATGGTGGATTCCCGAAGACTACGATTCTCAGGAATTCGAATACACGGAAAGCAAGTTGGATGAGATTGACGCCCCCGGCGTACAGACCTCGCTGATGATGAAAGCCGACGATGGGATATATCTCAACCTTCACGAAGCGGCACTTGTGGATTTCCCGGCCATGCACCTTCGGCTTGACAAACCGACGAAGGTGTTTCGGGCTCATCTTACGCCACGCCCCGACGGAACCGCAGCGGAGGTGACACTTCCGTTCCGCACGCCCTGGCGCACTGTGACCGTCAGCGACAAAGCTACCGACATCCTCGCCTCGAACCTTACGCTGAACCTTAACGAACCGTGTAAGATATCTGATACTTCCTGGATAAAGCCCGTGAAATTCATGGGAGTGTGGTGGGAGATGATTACCGGCAAAAGCAAATGGAGCTATACCGACGCCAAAGACTTCGACCTGGCGACATTCGACTATGCGTCGGCCACGCCCCACGGACAGCACGGGGCAAACAACGGGAACGTGAGAAGATACATAGACTTCGCGTCGCGTCATGGATTCGACCAGCTTCTGGTGGAAGGATGGAATGTGGGATGGGAGGACTGGTACGGGAAGGAGAAGGATTTCGTGTTCGACTTCCTGACGCCATATCCTGATTTCGACATCGCGGGACTGAACGAGTATGCTCATAAGAAAGGAATCAGGCTCATGATGCATCACGAGACTTCCGGATCGGTAGCCAATTACGAGCGGCATCTCGACGCCGCATACGACCTGATGCTGAAGTATGGTTATAACACGGTGAAAAGTGGATATGTAGGCAACATCCTGCCGAAAGGGGAATTTCATTACAGTCAGAATATCGTGAGCCATTATCTGAATGCGGTGAAGAAAGCCGCCGACCGGAGGATTATGGTGAACGCCCACGAAGCCGTTCGCCCTACCGGACTATGCCGCACGTGGCCCAACCTGATGGCTAATGAAAGCGCGATGGGTCAGGAATATGCCGAGATGTCGCCCCGGCATGTCACGATACTTCCATTCACCCGTCTCAAGGGAGGTCCTATGGACTTCACGCCCGGCATATTCCGTATGGATATCATATCCTTCGCCCCCGGTTATCAGGGGAAGAAGAAGCGGGCCACCATATCGAACCAGCTGGCGCTCTATCTGACGATGTACTCTCCGGTGCAGATGGCGGGTGACATGCCGGAGCATTACGAGCTGCACATGGATGCCTTTCAGTTCATCAAGGATGTGCCCGTGGACTGGAGCAGAAGTGTCTATCTGGATGCCGAGCCGGGTGATTTCATCGTAGTGGCGCGCAAGGACAGGAACAGTTCCGACTGGTATGTAGGTGGAGTCACGAACGAGGATGCCCGAGAATACAGACTCGACTTCGGATTCCTTCCGGAAGGCGAGGTGTATGAATGTACCGTATACAGTGATGCGGCGGATAGCGATGGATTCACGAATCCTGAACGATATGAGATATTCGATACTCGGGTGACGTACGCTTCGGAATTGCCTTTGCGTATGGCCCGGGCGGGAGGATTCGCAGTGAGACTGCATCCTGTAAAACAAGACTGACCATCCCGGAAGGTGACGTCACATCAGGCCTTGGCCGTGGAATGAGAAGAAGGAGTAGGTGGTGACGATGACATGATTCATGAAGCGGAGTCCCAGGGTCTTGCAGGCTTTGGCGAAACTGTCCGTGAGCTGCCGGTCCTGTCCGCTGGGCCGGCATGCTCCCGATGGATGGTTGTGACACAGCACCACGTCCTGCGAGTCGTTGAGCAGGGCATATTTCAGCACTTTCTTTATGTCGGACAGGGTGGCGGTGGCGTTGCCCTCCGACACTTTCAGCTGACCGATGATCCGGTTGGAGTTGTTGAGAAACCTTCTCACGTGCGTATCGGCGCATAATCTCCAGCATAGAGCGGATTTCCAGTACCTTGACCGGGTCTATGCCCTTGATGGCAATGAATTTCCGGTCGGTCATCCGTTCCAGCAGGGTGAATTTGTTCTGCCTGCTGTTCATCAGGTTTCGGTTATCTGTGTTATGGGATTGCCAGACTGGCCCACACGTAACATTATGGATAGAAGTTCGACATTGGTAAGATGCTGCACCCCGTATTTATCCGCATTCTCGGGAGGGCGGTCGTCGGGGTGTACCTCTTTGGCGGTACTCATAGGCCTTCGTTCTTGCCCATGCGGATCTCGCGTTCGCGCTTTTCGTCACGGCCGCGTGAGATCAAAGGTGTTGTCGACGCCGTGCGCCGCTCGGATATTACTATACCCGATTTGCGGCGGCACGTGGCCAGAATCCTGTTTTACAAATATATGCTGCGCAACCGTCGCGAGGCTCCCGACAGCCTGTACATCCCCCTTACAGACTCCATAGCCCGTAAACTCAGGGAATAAAAGAACATACCCTTCGCGATATTGGATGCTTCAATTGACATGCCACGCATGCCCGCATTTCAAGTAAAAATGCGATGACTTTAATTGGCTTCTGGTTCGCCGGTACCGCTGACACTCTGGAATCGCATGCCGATCATGTAGTTCGGTTCATCCGGGAAACCGGTACCCTCAATCTGGCCGTTCTTCCATTGAGTGTAGAATTTCGTGAGCCCCTCTTTATCCTTGCTGAGCCAGAAGGAATACGCGGACGTCTCACCGCTGTGAAGATTCCTGTCTTTAGAATTCTCCCATATCGAAAAAGAGGGTCTTTTGTTAGGACTTGTGTCCGGATTGAAGGAGATCTGTATTATTATATTATTGCCATGATCTTTATCGGAATGCTTGTCACCTGGAAATTCCTGTCGTGCGAGTCCGCAATGGAAGTAAAGCTTCTCGCCTCCTGCACCTCCAAGACGTTGCGTAGGCTCGAAAACCAACTTGTCCTCATCCATCATGCCTGTGACATAGGCATCAGGGTATTCAGGAAACATACCCTTTATGTATACTTTACTCCCGTCTCTTGAAACCGTAAGGTCACGGCTCAGGTTCTGATATTCCTCCGGAACGGGTATTACGGAAGACCAGGTGTGACTGCCATATTTCAAGCCTCTGTAATTATGATATGTCAACAGCCATCTCTCCTTAAAATCAGACGGTTTTGGCTCATGGTCCAGGGAACTGCATCGCGTGAATGTCATCAGAATGCCGCACATGCATATCAATTGTATAAGTCTTCTCATGATAGTGTATTTACCAGTGTTGATTTTGTGTCGGTTTTGGTCTAATTTGCCTGATTATCCTCAATGTCGACCTTATGGAACTCCATGTTGATGATATAGGGTATATCTGGCCATAGCGATCCGAATTCCTGCTCCTTTAACAGATAGTGAGCTTGAATCCATACGTAATCGAATACCCAGTCACCCCTTTTATCGTTATCGTACCAGAAACAAGGCACTACAGGGTAGGCGTCTCCTTTATATTCTTCCTTGCTCCGGGAAGTTATAGCATGTCCATCCTCTGATATCGTAAAGGAGATCAGACTGTCCGCAGCTGAGAGTGTGGTTGACTGCACCTTGTCATAATAACCAGATAAGGGACCTGCATAACAGCAGGCACCCCAGTGGAAATATATGGGTTTGGTATCTATCGTCTGGCCGTTGGGTATGACCAGCCTGTCTCCTTGAACCATGCATTTTATCCATGAGAAGGGATACATTTCGAATATTCCCTTTATGTATATGTAGTTTCCGTCCCTGACCAATGAAACAATTCTTTTGTTATCTTTGGGATTCTGCCTCCAATAGTTGTATGTCATTTCCCAACTCTCCTCAGGCAGTCCTTTTGGCGGTGTGACCATCTCCTGCGCCATCCCCTGAAGGTGACAGATTGTCAGAAATGCAGCTACAATGATAATTCGCGTCAGTCTGTGCATAAGATGTAGGTATATTAATCTATATATCAGTGTATTGATCCATGAATACAGGTGTTTTTAAAACAATCCGGATAACTCATAACCAAATCTCTGATAATAAAGTAATAAATGTAGAAGTGAGTTCGTATATTCTCATGATTTCATCCTCAATCATCAGGTTTGACATCATCCACACCGCTGGAGCTGACTTTCCGGAAGACCATGTTCATAATACAGGTGTTCGTGTCGGGGAATGGGGTGCCTACAACCCGAGCATCCTGCCATGTCGTATGGAATTCCGCCTTAGGTTCCTTGTTCTTGCTGAGCCAGAACGCATTGCCTGACATCGCATCGTCGATATGTGCAGGAGTTATTGCACTCCTATCCTCGTTTGTTAAAATTTCATGATAATAACCAATATAATCGCCTTCCGGATACTCCAAGGGCTCGAATGACATCCCAAGGGAAATGGATCTGTTGGAATTCTTATGGTAGTAGGATGCGGATCCGCTATGGAAATATATCCTTTCTCCTCCGGTTCCTTCAAGAAGTTGCGTGGACTCGAAATACACCTTATCCCCCTTGACCGATCCATTGATCCATGCCTCGGGATAATCCGGGAAGATGCCTTTTATTGAAAATCTGTCGCCGGTCCATCTAAACGTCACGGTCCGTGTCAGACCCTGATACTCTTCCGGAAAATATCCTTGATAATTTCCTACAACATAGCGGTAGCCATATAATACTCTCCTGCAGTTATCGTATGTCATCTGCCATGTCTCCTCGACAGTCGGTCCATGATCCAATGTCGCACATTGTGTAAACATCAACAGTATTCCTGCCAGGCATGTCAATCGTAAGAGCCTTCTCATAATTCGTTTGATTTGTAATCGGTGGATAATCTTGGTATTTTTCATACAGCTCTATTATTGGATGCAGCTAATTCTCATGGTTCCCTACTTTCCTGAAAACCATATTGACCATATATCCTAAATCCGGATATCCTCCCAGATCGCTGCTGAACAGCCAGTCTCCTCTCTCATCGTTGTCGAACCAGAACGATGGAAACAGGAACTGCTCCAATTTGTTAGCCCAGGACGTTACATTACTTTCGTCAGCTGAAACCGTGAATGAAATTCTGTCGTCACCTGATTTAAAATCCGCGAAATCCACAGATCTGTAATTTTCCTTATATTCATAAATCCAACCGGTATCGAGATGGGAAGATCCCCAGTGGAAATATATAGGACCATTCATGTCAATGACTTGGCTGTTCGGAATCGTCAGCCTGTCCCCGTCGACCCTGCATTTGATCCACGCCTTGCGATACTCGCCGAAGATACCCTTAATATACACGTCAGATTCGTCGCGGACCAATGTAACCTCCCTCCTCAGGCCTACAAGAGCATCGCGGGACGGAATCATGGGATAGTCCTGATTCCTGTTGTACTCAGAGACATTGAAACTATCGTGTGCCCTGGCGCGGTAATCGTCGTAGGTAAGTTCCCATTTCTCCTCAGGCAGTCCGGCAGGTGGCGTGACCAGTCCCTGCGCCATCCCTTGAAAGTGAAGGAACAGGAACAGCAATGCCATAACAGTCATAATTCGCGTTAGTCCGTTCATAAGTCGTAAATATTTTACTGGTAAATTTATATAAAAAATTTGTAATGTGTATTAAATCATGGTCCATTTAACATTTTTTTAATCTTAAATTATAAAAAATCACCAACCTTCTATATCAGGGAATTTTATAATTACAACGATATTATGAAGAAAGAACCAATAAAACGAGCTAATACAGGAACAGATGTTCCGGTGTCACCGCCGGTGATAGTCGGGCCGATATCCACAATCCAGGCACCGTCAGGTTATCCCTACTCCAATCCAGCCGGAACAGAGTATCCGGTAGCTGCGAGTATTCCTTCAGATACCATTAAACTTAAGGCAACTGATGGGACAATTGCAACCGAAAAAATTAAAAATGTACTACAGACAGTAAAGGATTGTGGTTTCAATGTCACCCTCTGGACAAGCGGAGGCCATACAGGGGACTGGGTGCAACACATCAAAGACTATTGTAGGGTTTCGTCTGTCCTGGGACTCCGCACAATAATGAATCCAATTCCAATTCTAAGGGTAACACAGAGATACACAGACATCACCAAAATAGTTCCGGATGGTTATGGGTATGACACCACTTTAAGAAATTATTCAGATTTGCTTAATGTCAACCCCGAGGATGACAACCTCTGGGGGTACAAGCTTAAGGATGAGCCGACGTTTGCGATGTGGGGATATAAAGGGTTGACGGCGGCAGTGGGTCAGGTCGACCTTCCGGCCATGTACAGGGCATATCTGCAGAACACCAACCGTCACGTATCGTTCTTCACACTTATCGCGGATATCTCGCGTGAAGTATTAGGAGACGCAATCTACGACAGCAACGTCAGCAAAAAGAAGAAATATGAACTGTACCTGAAGGCCCTGAGGAATAAATTCAATCCGGCGATGGTGTCGGTTGACATATATCCCGTCATGGAAACCACCACGGTCACGGCTTACTCCACAGACTTCCATGGATACTATATGCTGAACAGGTATTATTATATACTTGAGGCCATCGGGAAGTTCTCAACGGACTCCGGTATCCCATTCTGGATGTATATATTGAGCAACCAGCATGAGATATACAAATCTGGCACTGATAAAATATCGACAAAGTTCCCATACCCTTCGAAGGTCGTTCTATGTTACCAGGCCATGACGGCACTGGCGTATGGGTTCCAGGGACTGGTGTTCTGGACCTATGGGAATATGCCTGATGAAAAGCAAAAGCCGCCGTATGAAAATTATTTCAGTATCAAATTTACTGAAGCTCCTTATGTAAATGGGAAGAGCACTCCGGTCTGGGATAACTGCAAGGCAGTGATTTCGGAGATTAAGGTGTACGGCAAGGAACTCCTCAACGCCAGGTTCCAGGAGGCAAGGCATGTCTATGGTCCAAACAAAGTGATAGAATTCGAGGAGACCACAAAGCTGACGTCTTCTATAGGATGCATATCAGGAGCCACAGCAAAGGGGAGAGGATTCGTCATAACCCGCTTGTCGAAAGGTACTAAGAACTATGTAGCCATTGTAAACCACGATCCTTACAATGTCCAGAGCATCACGCTGACAATCGCAGACGGTTACATCCCAGTGGAAATCTTGCAGTCGGGAACGGTCTCAGATGAGCCAGTCGCGGAGACAGAATCGCAAATTGTGTCTAATCATACCCTCAGCCGCACCTTACAACCGGGAGGGATGATTCTGTTCAAATATTGAAATCAATATTTGTATCAATAACTTAAGAATGAACAAGTAAATAATGAATTCAAGATATAAAGAAATGGAGTCAATTGCTCATATGTCCGGACAGGATTCGGCATCGAACGCACCGTTGGCGTACCCCTACTCCAGTCCGGCAGGAAACGAGTATCCGGTGATAGCCTATAACAACGACCTGGTCAACCTGATCAACCATCCTATTGAGAATGTCAATGTAGAGGAGGTCATCCCGGAGACGCTTGATTACATCCAGAGCTGTGGCTTCAACGTCACCCTGTTGATATGGAACAAGAAGCCGGACAACTGGAACAATATTCTCCGGACTTATTTCACGGAGGCTTCCGTCAGAGGCCTGCGGACAGTCCTGGACCTCACTAACATTCCGATTCCGGTCGTTGAACAGGAATACGTCAATAAATCAGGCTCATCGAGTTCAAAAGTCACCGCGGGTATATCGTACGATCCGACGCTGGACAGTTATGCGGCCGAGCTGAACCGTTACAATGACGTCGACAACCTGTGGGGATTCAACCTGATGAGGTATCCTGAGTTCCTCAACTGGGGCTATGACTGTGTGACCGCGCCGGTAGGGACGAGCGGATTAGCCAGTCCCGGGGACCTTATCGAGGCATACAGGGTCTTCATGCAGAACGTGAACCGGCACACGGCATTGTTCCACCTCGCAGTGTCTACGGAAAAGAAATATATAGGAGATGAGATATACGGGAGCACATCGAGCGACAAGGTGAGGTTCGAGAGATACCTGAACGCTTTCATCGACAGGCTCGATCCTACTCTGTTGTCGATGGAGCTGTTCCCCATTACAAAATCGGAGACCGCTCCGTACTATGCCATATCGGATACGTATTATTACCTTATGGAATCCATGGGCAAAATGTCTGCCGAGCGAGGTGTGCCGTTCTGGATGTATATGCTGTGTGTAGAATACAACATCTACCGTGACGGCAGCACGGTGCTCGAGGCCGAATATCCGTTCCCTACAGCAGGCATATTACGCTTCCAGGCCATGAACGCGCTGGCGTTCGGATTTCAGGGACTGGTGTTCTGGGCCTTTGCTTTGCCGGAAAACGTAATGCAGGAGGATACGGAAGGAAATGAAATCTATAAGGAGGAATTCATAGATGCCCCCTACACCGATGAGGGCATCAGTGATTTATACCGTAACTGTATGGATGTAATTCAAGAGATAAAGTTCTACGGCCGTCATCTGTTGGGCGCAAGGTTCATTCAAGCCAAACACGTCTACGGACCGTTGAGTACCGGTTCATTCAGTGAGACCGAGACATTGACCACCTATATGGGAGGTATAGCGAACGCGACAGCCGACGGACGCGGTTTTGTAGTCACGCAGCTCAACAAGGGCAATGTCGACAAGTATATGGTGTTTGCGAGCCATGACCCTGAAAACGAGCAGGAAATCACGATCACGCTTGCAGCCGGAATCAACTGGGACGAGATTGTCATGCTTGACCGGAGCGCTGACGTATCAGGAAATTCAGTAGCCGGAAGGACTACCGTGGAGCAGACCATCACACGGAGGCTTAAGCCCGGCGGTATAATCCTGATTCATTACACGCTGAAATAACCATACGGAAACAGATGGTAATTTATATCTGTCTTGGTGAATCGAGTGGCAAATTAAGCCTCGGGCCTAATTGAAGAAAATCAGTATAGCTTGCCTTCGTCGGCAAAGGAGTAGTATCCCTCGGTGGAGATGATGATGTGGTCCAGGAACCGCAGTTCCATGGTCTTGCAGGCATTGGCGAAGGTGCCGGTAACACTCTGGTCCTGAGGGGATGGGAGCAGTATTCCCGATGGATGGTTGTGGCATAGCGCCACGCTTTCGGCATTGCGGAGCACGGCTTCCTTCATTATCTTCTTGACATCGAACATGGTCGCCTTGGCACTGCCTACCGATACCTGCAATTTTCCCAGAACCTTGTTGCCATGGTCCAGGAACAGGGCCCACATCTCCTCGTGCGGACTGTTGGCGTTGACGTGGCGGAAGACATCGTAGATATCCTTGGATGTCTTGATAAGCGGACGTTTACCCAGGGTCTCATTGTGGTAACGGGCCATGATCTCCATGATGACACGCAGCTCAAGAATCTTGACTGGACCGATTCCGGGGATTTGCTTCAGCTGCTCGTCGCTCATGCGCTGCAGGTTCAGGAACTTGTTGTCGTTCAGCTTCATCAGTTCCCTGGCGATTTCGGTGATTGGATGTCCCGGCACACCGGCGCGGAGGATGATGGCCAGCAGCTCGGCGTTGTTAAGCGACTGGATACCGTAAATGGCGGCCTTCTCGCGAGGGCGGTCTTCGGCATCGAATTCCTTGACGGTAAGAGGCTTGACGGGAATGTCGGGATATTCTTCCATAACAGTGGAATATGGATGGGTCCGGGAGTGGGAATGTCACAGGCCTTCGTTCTTGCCCATGCGGATTTCGCGTTCGCGTTTTTCGTCGCGGCCGCGTCGCAGTATGATTTTGGTGAAGTAAGCCTTGATGAATCCGGTGCCGTAACCGGTCAGCTGCACCATCGCGGCAATTATGGCCTGCGAGGCTATCTTCAGGCTGCGGGTAGCGGCCATGGCACCAATCCACAACGCGATGATGTAGATGGCCAACGGAATCAGAAGCCAGGGACACCAGATGCTTCCTATCAGCAGACCCAAGGCGCCGATGGTGAAGACCGCCGGAAGCCAATGCACCAGTTTCATGGAGCCAGGATACAGCAGCTGCAGCGTGATGCGGGACTGTCCGAAGACATGGACCTGTTTCCAGAATTTCTTCAGGTTTACGCGCCGCTTGTGGAACACCTTGACATCGGGGTAGAGGGCTATTTTGAATCCTGCCAGCTTGATGCGAGTGGACATATCGATGTCCTCGCTGAACATCTCGCGGAAGCCGCCTACCTTTTCCCATACCTGACGTGAGTATCCCATGTTGAATGTGCGGGGGGTGAATTTCTCCATCGAGCGTTTGCCTCCGCGGATGCCTCCGGTGGTCAGGAAGGCGGTCATTGCGTAATTGATGGCCTTCTGGGTGTCGGTAAAGGAGTCGTGGGCCGCGTCGGGACCGCCGAAGCAGTCCACGGGATTCTCGGCAAGGGACTGCCGCAGTCGGGCGAAATAGTCGGGAGGAAGGATGCAGTCGGAGTCGACAAAGACGAAGTAGTCGCCACGCGCGCGTTCCAGACCGTAGTTGCGGGCGATGCTGCGTCCTTCGTTCTCCTTTTGATGATATTGAAGGCGGAGGGACGGATATCCCTTCGCCTTCTTCTCCCCGTCGGGGGTTGTATCGTATGTAAGACAGGGGATGGTGGAACCATCCTCGACGATTACGACTTCGAATCCCTTGTTGGTCTGGTTTTCGAGACTTTGGAGCAAATCGGCCACTTCATCGGGGCGGTTGTAGACCGGCACGATGAGCGAGAAGAGTATGCTGGAGTCTCGGTTCATGTCAATCAGGCCTTGACGCGGCTTACGTAGCTGCCGTCGCGGGTGTCGACCTCGATGTACTCGCCTTCGTTGATGAACAGGGGCACCTTGACGGTGGCGCCGGTCTCGACGGTTGCGGGCTTTAGTGTGTTGGTGGCGGTGTCGCCTTTGAGTCCGGGCTCGGTGTATGTGATCTTGAGCACGGTCTTCATGGGCATCTCGGCGTAGAGGACGGTGTTGGTGGAGGCGTCGCGTACAACCTCGACGGTGTCACCCTCCTTCATGTAGGCAGCGCCGGTAACCAGCTCCTTGCTGATGGGAATCTGGTCGAATGTCTCGTTATCCATGAAGATGTCGTCGGCACCCTCGGCATAGAGGTACTGATAGGGACGACGCTCCACGCGAACGTCCTCGAGCTTCTCGCCGATGTTGAAACGGCGCTCCAGAACGCGGCCGTCGACAACATCCTTCAGCTTGGTGCGCATGAAGGTGTTGCCCTTGCCGGGCTTTACATGGAGGAACTCAACGCAGAAATAGAGACGGCCATCAAGGCGGATGCATGTTCCGTTCTTGATGTCTTGTGCATTCATCATTGTGTTATGTATCTTTAATTTGTATTCTTATTACGCCGCAAAATTAGTAAAAATCCACGATTTGTGCAACAATTCAGGGCATAAGGGTGACGGTGAGCGTAAAAAAACGGGTAAAAAATGTCGAATATTTGCGCATATCAGGGAAAATTGTTAATTTTGCAGCCGAATGCCGCCGTATGCGGCTTTACGTACGTAAAATAAAAAACAAAATAAGAAATGAAAAGGACTTTCCAACCCTCGAACCGCCGCAGAATCAACAAGCACGGCTTCCGTCTGAGAATGGCCACCAAGAGCGGCCGCAAGGTACTGGCC